>NCCR01000175.1:0-8526 GCA_002279765.1 Verrucomicrobia bacterium 12-59-8
ATGGCGAAGCTGCGCGAGTGGCTGCCGCGTCCGTGACCTCGACGACAGCCCGTCAGGTTCCTCCCCTAGGCACCCATCCACGGAGAGTTGCAGATGCGAAATGGTGGTTGAATCTTCGTTCTCCGATCATGTCTTCTCTCCCGTGTTCCTCGGTCGATGGGCGTGCTGCGACAGGTGTTGCCGGTCTCGACCATGTGCTTCACGGCGGCCTCCCAGCCCACAAGCTGTATTTAGTTCAAGGTGTCCCTGGAACAGGCAAAACCACACTGGCCATGCACTTCTTGATGGAAGGGGTGCGCCGAGGCGAGCCGGTGCTGTACGTCAGCCTTTCCGAGACGCGTGAGGAGATCGAAATGGTGGCCGCCTCCCACGGCTGGGACCTCTCCGGCGTGTCCCTGTTTGAAATGACCGCCGCCGAGGAAAAGCTGCGCTCGGAGGCAGAGACCTCCTTCTTCTATCCTTCGGAGGTGGAGCTCAACCGCACGATTGAAACGCTCCTGGCGGAGGTGGAGCGGCTCAATCCCACGCGGGTGGTGTTCGATTCCCTTTCCGAGCTGCGGCTGCTGGCGGAGACCGCCCTGCGATATCGCAGGCAGGTCTTGCACCTGAAGCAGCACTTTGCGGGCAAGCAGACCACCGTCCTGCTCCTCGATGACTTTTCGGGCGACCAGTCGGACCAGCATGTGCAGAGCATCGCTCACGGCGTCATCACCTTGGAGCGGTCCAATCCCGACTACGGGGCGGCGCGGCGCAAGATCACTGTGGAGAAGCTGCGCGGTTCCCCTTTCAGCGAAGGCCAGCATGATTTCGTGCTTCGTCCGGGGGGGATGACTGTTTTCTCTCGTCTCACTGCGGGCAGCCAGTCGGAGGGTGCACCGCCGGAACGGGTGACGTCAGGGAATGCGTCCATGGATGCCTTGCTGGGCGGCGGCCTCGACCGTGGGACCAGCACCATGCTGATGGGGCCGCCCGGCACCGGCAAATCAACGCTGGCCGCCGGGTTTGCCATCGCCGCCGCGCAGAGGGATGAGAAATCGCTGATGCTGCTGTTTGATGAGCATTCCAACACTCTGCACCGGCGCGCCGCGCAGCTAGGGCTGTCTTTGGACCAGCACTGCGCCAGCGGCCATGTGACGGTGCGGTCGATCGATCCCGCCGCGATTTCCCCCGGTGAGATCACCGATTCCATCGTGCGCGCGGTGAAGGAAGACAACGTGCGCATGGTGATCATCGACAGCCTCAATGGCTACCTCAACTCGATGCCGGAGGCGCGCCTCCTCACCCTGCAACTGCATGAGCTGCTGAGCTTTCTCGCCTCCCATGGGGTCATCACGATCATGATCCTGTCGCAGCAGGGCATGGTGGGCCAGATGCAGACGGTGGTGGACCTTTCCTATCTGGCAGACTCGCTGATCATGTCGCGCTATTTTGAATCCTCTGGCGCGGTGAAGCTGGCGCTCTCCGTCATGAAAAAGCGCAGCGGCGACCATGAACGCACGATCCGGGACTACTGGTTTGGGCAGGGAGGGCTGGAGATGGGCGAGCCTCTCGTCCAGCTTCACGGGGTGCTCAGCGGGGTGCCCACCTTTGTCTCGCAGCCGGATTCGCCCATGACCCCCCACTCCAAAAATGCCGTTTCCTGAGATTGCCGCCCCCAGCCGGGTGGCGGTGCCTGCCAAGGGTTCATCCGACCCAGGTCTGCGCATTTTTATCGTGGCCCCCTATGGCAGCGATGCCAGGCTGACCTCCGGCATCCTCGAAGAGGCGGGTCTGCGCACTGTGGTCTGCGAGAGCATTCAGCAGATCTGCGCCCGCGCGCCGGAGGGCTGCGGGGCCTGCCTGCTTTCCGAAGAGGCGCTGGACAAGGCTTCCCTGCACACGCTGCAGGAATGGCTGGGCGAGCAGCCTTCCTGGAGCGACATGCCGGTGGTGCTCGTCACTCGTGCGGGAGAGATCTCCTCGCTCCAGCGCCACCGCCTCTCGGCCATCATGAGCATGGGGAACGTCACCCTGCTGGAGCGGCCCTTTCGCGCCAGCACCCTCGTCAGCACGGTGGAGATGGCGCTGCGCTCGCGCGAGCGGCAGTACCAGGTCCGCGAGCTGCTGGAGCAGACCGCGCGTGATGCCGAGGCGCTGCGCGAGGCAGCACGGCGGAAGGACGAGTTCCTCGCCATGCTCGCGCATGAGCTGCGCAATCCGCTCTCTTCGGTTTCTCACGCGGTGATGCTGCAGCGCGAGGCCCCGGACGGCGCGGACCACGCCTGGGCGGTGGACGTCATCTCACGGCAGACGGAGCAGCTCACGCGCCTGGTGGACGATCTGCTGGACGTCTCCCGCATCACCCAGGGGAAGATCAAGCTCCTGGTGGAGGTGGTGGATGCGGCCAAAATCCTCCACAGTGGCTGCCAGACCGTGGCCGGGCTCATTGAAAGCCGCTCCCACACTTTGCACACCGACTTTCCGCAGGGCCAGCTCTGGCTGAAGGCGGATGCGACGCGGGTGGAGCAGATCGTGGTCAACCTGCTGACCAACGCGGCGAAATACACCCCCGCGCACGGTCACATCTGGCTCGCCGCCCGCCTCGACGAGGGGGATGTGGTCATCACGGTCCGTGACTCCGGGGTCGGCATCCCCAAGGAACGCATCTCCGACATGTTTGACATGTTTACCCAGGGCGACCGCACAGCGGCGCGCTCCGAGGGCGGGCTGGGCATCGGCCTTCCCGTGGTCAAGACTCTGTGCGAGCTGCATGGTGGCATGGTCACGGCGGAATCCGCCGGCGTGGGGCTGGGCAGCACCTTCACCGTGCGCCTGCCCGCCACCACCGCCCCCGAGGCCGCCGCTGTGGTCAAGAAAGAGCCTGTCGTCGCCAGACGCGACACGCGGGTGCTGGTGGTGGATGACAATGTGGACTCCGCGCACGGTCTGGAGCGGCTGCTCCGCCTGCGCGGCTACACCGTGGAGGTGGTGCACGACGGCCCCGCCGCCCTTGATCGTGCCGTCGCCAGTTGCCCAGCCGTGGTGTTGCTGGACATCGGCCTGCCTGGGATGGACGGCTACGAAGTCGCCCGCTTGATGCGCAAGCAGGCAGGGTGCACCGACACCTTCCTTGTGGCTCTCACCGGCTATGGCCAGGAGGAGGACCGCGCCCGCGCCCGCGCCTCCGGCTTCAATGAGCATTTCGTGAAGCCCGTGGATTTCAACGCCCTCATCCAACTGCTGCACGACAAGATCCAGGCGGTGGCTGATGGCGGGTGACAGAAGGCACCTGCAAGGCCAGGACGTGGGTGCTTTGGGGCGGGGGCTTTTAAAAAGGGGGAATGCATTGAGCAGCAGCACGCGCTGGGAAGAAGGATTCCAGGGACGCGCACCGCGCATCCCTACCATCTCGCGCAGCAAACGCGTGCCGCAGGGCTGGTAGGGAACCGCTGTGCCGGGTCCGAAGTTTCGGGTCTGTGGCGTCGCGGGCGCTGAAAAAGGTGCGCCGTCCTTGGAATGCGGAAAGGCAGGCGCTGGGGGCGCTGCCGCGATGCTAACACTCCATCTTTTTCTTCGTTGCTCGTGCCACTCCCGGGGTGTGGCAACGGGCAACAACGTGGAACAAATGCCGCAGGCGTGACTTCGACTACACCCGCAGCATGTCCTTCACGACCTGCCAGTAGAGGAAAATGCAGCCGCGCCAGGAGTAGCGGAATTCGCCGTTGCCGGTGGGTTCGATCACGCCGGTGGTGATGTTGTGGTCGATCTGCACACTCATGTCGCGCTCGATGTAGGCATGCAGGAATTCGGTGTCCTGCAGCACCAGGTCTTCGAGGAGGACGCCTTCGCGCATGAGGAAGTGCTCGTGGCGCTCCAGCAGATCGGCGAAGGAGCCCGCGTGCGTGAAGCGGTTGAGGCGCTGCTTGGGCGAATGCTTCATCGTCGAGGCAAACGGGTAGTTCGTCGTCGTGAAGGTGACGCCGTTGCTGGTACGGGAAGTGAGGCTGACGTAGGAGAAACCGAAGTCGCCCTGCTGGGCCAGCGCGATGGCGGCCTGGGTGCGCTTTTCCGTGTGATAAAACAGGCGCATGAAGTGGTCCGTCTGGCTCCACTGCCAGCCGGTGTCTCCCACTTCGGTGAAGCCGGCGTCGTCCGCTTCGCTGCTCAGGTCGGAGAGCTCAGGAAATACCTCGCGGGAGGGGGGAAAGCGGTGCTTGACCTCGCTTTTAATAGGGAAGCGCAGACGGCGGACGCGGAAGATGATTTCCAGCCAGGGCAGCATGAACCACGCGGCGATGAAAATGGCACCGCCGACATGCGTGTCCGTCAGGTAGTAGCCGCTGAGATAGGAGGCCCCGAGCAAGGCGAGCCAGCCCAGCTTCTGAATGAAGCGGTTTTCAAATGACCGGCAGGCGATGGCAAAGATGAGAGCCGCCGCGACATACAGAATCTGCTGGAGAATGGTTTCCATGAGGCCGCTGGTTGGAGAGCGAAGGAGAAACTAAGGGTACATTGAAGGCAAAGCAACCTTGCATCCATTCTGCCGCCACCCCGAAAGCAAGAGGCCGGACACATCTCCCGATGCGCCCGGCCTCCGACTCAACCTATGACCAACGAAACGGCTAGAAATTGACCTGAGCCTGCAGGCCCAGATAATCATAATTCACACTATTGTACGGAGCCACCGCCGTGTTGGTGCGCATGCCGTGCATGAACATGGCCGTGAATTCCAGTTCCGGATAAGGGATGAAGCGGAAGCCGACGCCCACTTCGTTGACCTTGTCCCTGGGAGCGTTGGCGGCAAATTTGCGGCCGCCGTTGTAGGTCTGCCAGCGGACGAAGGGAATGAACTCCTTCTGGCTGGCAAAGACATGGCGATAGCTTGCCTGCACATAGCCGCCGCTCAGACTGGCGGAGGTGATGGTGCGCATGTCATTGGAAAGCTGCGGGCCTTTGCCCCAGTTCCATTCAGTTTCGATACCGAATGGCTGTGGGTAAAGGATGGCCGAAATGCCGACGCGTGCATCGGTAAAGCCGCGGCCGGCGCCGTTGCCGTTGGCAGGCGTGCCGACCCCGGGGATGGCGGCCGTGGTGGTGGTAAATTTCCCCGTGTAGCCCTGGATGCCCAGTTCGAGGAACTGGCCGTTGTCGAACTCGAAGGGATAAGTCACGCGGGCCAGCCAGTGCGGCTGACCATTGGTGTCCGGCCTGTTGAGGCCCTGACCGCCGTAGGCGCCAATCGCGATCAAACCGTAGTCACCCGAACCCCGCAGACCCATTTTGACCAGGCCCTTGAAACGCTCGCGGATTTCATAGGGGGCCCACATGTAATAGACGCCGAGATCACGCTCGCCTTCCACGGCGGTGTTGGTGGCTTCCGCGCGCTCCAGGGCGAGGCGATTCTGGGAGGACTGCAGATTGGAATAGCCATACGGCACTTTGGAAAGACCGAGGCGGATGCGATGCTCACGGGCGGGATCCAGTGAAACGTCTGCGTAGTAGTCGCGGGCCTGCACAAAGTTCTGGGTGCCATTGTTAGCGCTGACCGAGCCAAAGAAGTCGGCCTGCAAGTAAAGATAGAGATGGTTGGTCACATCACCGCTGAAGGTCACACGGCCACGGCGGATGCCGATGCTCGACTGACTGTTGGCAAGCGAGTCGTTTTGACCATGGAACGGGCCGCCGTCTTCGTGCATCAGGGAATACGAACGCAGCTGCAGGTAGCCTTTCAACTTCAGGCGCTCATACCATTTGTCCGCCAGCAGCGCATCGAGCTCGGCGGCAGACATCGTGGAGGGGGAGGTGTTGTCGGTGATATTGGAGATGTCTGCAATCTGCCCGCGCGTATGGGTGATGACGCCTTCGAGACTCTCCACTTTGCTCTCGGACTGGGAAATCCGCTTTTCCAGCGAGGTATTGCCCGAGGAGCCGGCCGCTGGCGCGGGGGCCGCTTTTTCCTGGGCCTTGTCATCCGCGCGTGAGGCGGCGACGAGCATGTCATACTCGTCCTGGGTCAGGGACCCCTTGGACTTGAGGATGAAGAACAGCTTTTCCATGGCCGGGCTGGCGGCAAGGGGCAGGGAGGGCGGCAATGCGATGACGACGGCCGCGAAGGCGGTCAGCGCACGGGCAATGCGGGAATGTTTGAGGCGCATGTGGGAGATGTGGCGGATGAGTTGAAAAGCTCCTCAGGCGACGTCGCCGGGGAACGAATGTCACATGCCTGTAACCTGAAACTCCTTCCAGATGGTTAATGTGACGCTTTCGTCACTCACCACGCAGGCGGCCCGACAGGCGGGCGGCTCGAAGCCGGACGAACCGATTGTGACGCTTTCGTCACAGAGCGTGTTTTGACCACCTGCCCCCTTCCTCCAATATCCGCCACGTCATCCCCCATCCATCCAAACAACTCATGAAGATCGCCTTCCTCACCCTTGTCACCACTTTGGCCGCAGCTCTTTCGCTCCAGGCTCAGACCACGCTGCGCATTCGCGGCTCGGACACTCTCGGTGCCAAACTCCTTCCGCAGCTCGCTGAATCCTTCAAGAAGCAGGGTGGCAAAGTCAGCTTTGACATCGCCGCCGAAGGCTCCTCCACCGCTTTCACCAATCTCGCCTCAGGCACTGCCGAAATCGGCATGTCCAGCCGCAAGGTGAAGGCTGACGAGCGCACCCTCTGCCGCAGCAAGGGCGTGTCCCTCACCGAATTCGAAGTCGGCTGGGACATGATCTCCGTCGTGGTGAACAAGAACAACCCCGTCGCCGATCTCTCCAAGAAGCAGCTTTTGCAGATCTTTGCCGGTGACATCAAGGACTGGAGCGAAGTAGGCGGCACCCCCGGCCCCATCTCCCTTTACACCCGCAATACCTCCTCAGGAACCTACAGAGACTTCATCGGTCTGGCCATGAAAGGCCGTGAGTATGGCAGAAACAGCCAGAAGATGGCTGGCAACGAACAGATCGCGGCCGAAGTCGGCTCCAACCCCAATGGCATTGGCTACGTCGGCTACGCCTATGCCGGTGCCAAAGGCATCAAGGTCGTCTCCATCGCAGGCGCCTTTCCCAACCCGGCGGCGGTGAAGTCCTACCCGCTGTCCCGCCCGACCTTCCTCTACACCAGCGGCGAACCTGCCGGCACCACCAAGGCCTTTATCGATTTCTGCCTCAGCCCTGCGGGTGACGCCATTGTGAGCAAGGCGGGCTTCGTTCCTCTTAGCATTGCGAAGTAATCGTTGATTGACCGACTCGCGAGTCCGGCGGAAGAGACTTGTCTCTACCGCCGGATTTTTTTTCACTTTCGGTGCCTCATCCCCCTCGCCGCATGAACAGTCCCCCGACGCCCAGCAGACCGCCGCTGCGCAGCGTGCTGCTCAGGAGTCGCAAGCGCACCATCCTCGGGGTGGATCCACAGAAGCTGATCAAGTATTTCTTTGGCAGCAACGCCAGCGCCGCTGTCATCGTGCTGGTGCTCATCATGGTTTTCCTGCTGCGTGAGGGCATCGACTTCCTGCCCACCTACCAGCGCGAGCTGCAAACCTACCGCCGCGCGGGACTCGAGTTTTGTGACATCATCGACCAGCCCTTGCAGCGCAATCAGGCGCTCTCCAGCAGCCTGCGCCAGGCGGTCAGTGCTTCCTTGGAAACGCTCAGCAAGACCGCACGCGACCGCCGTGACGCGGCTTTCTTGATGAAACGGCAGGTGGAAGACAAGACCGCACGCCCACGTGACTCCCTCACCCAGGCCCTCGAAAAAACGCCGCCTGAACCGGAGCAAATCGAAGTGTTGCGTCGCGAACTGCAGCAGGCATCCGCCACCGCTGCGGCCGCACTGCGCTATCCCGATTTCTTCACCGCTGCGGAGCGCGAGCAGCTTCAGCGTGAATTCGCCGCGCTCACGCCGGAGGTCACCGATTTGCCGCCGCTGCTGCAAACTCTCGTCGCTGAGTTCGCTGCCAAGGACCGCGAAGCGCGCGTCAAGTTTGCCTCGCTTGTACAGGCGCAGGAGGAATTTGAAGAAGCCACCGAGCCGCTGCAGGAAGTCGTGGATGAGCTGAAGGCGAAGGCGCTGGAGACGAAGGAAAAAGCGGTGGAGTTTGAGATGCTGGAAATCAACCGCCTGCGTCTGCTCGAAGCCGCCGCCAAGGAAACTGACGCGGAAGAAAAAGCCAGCCTCACCAAGGAGGCGGAGGAGTCCGTCGCTGAAGCGGTGAATTTGGAAGAGAGCATCAAGGAGATCACTTCTCGTGCGGGTGAACTGCGCGAGCAGGTGGAAAAATATGCCGTGGTCATCGAGAAGGCCGCTGCGGTGCTGCCCAAGGACGCGGGCACCCGGGCCGCACGCAGGCTGGTCAATGACGTGCGGGAAGGCATCCCGGCGCATGCGCGTGAAATGCGGGCCGCTGCCGCCACGCTGGAAGGCTGGCACTGGGACAAGCCGGTGTCGATCTTCAGCGTCATCGGCGCTTTCTTCTTCGGCACTCAATGGATCACGAACAGTTCGTGGCAGGACTTTTTTGGTTTTGTCCCCCTGCTGACGGGTTCTCTGGTG
>NCCR01000175.1:8655-9555 GCA_002279765.1 Verrucomicrobia bacterium 12-59-8
TGATCGAATTCATTCAGGCCATTCCCTCGGTCGTGCTCGGTTTCATCGGCATCTCGCTGCTCGGTGATCTGATCAAAGACGTCAGTGAATGGAGCTGGCTGCAGTGGGTGCCCGGCTTCCCCATTCAAGAACGTCTCAACATGTTCAACGCAGGCTGCCTGCTCGCCTTCATGGCGGTGCCCACCATGTTCAGCCTTTCGGAAGATGCGCTGAACAACGTGCCGCGTGCTTACATTGACGCCTCAGACGCGCTCGGCGCCACCAAGCTGCAAACCGTCTTCCGCGTCATCGTTCCTGCTGGCATCTCCGGCATTCTCTCGGCCATCCTGCTGGGGCTGGGTCGTGTGGTGGGTGAAACGATGGTGGTGCTGCTCGTTGCGGGCAACCGCATTGCCATCCCCGATTTCAGTGCAGGCCCCGGCGTCGTTTTTCAACCGGCCCATACGCTCACCGGCATCATCGCGCAGGAGCTTGGCGAAGTGTCGCGCGGCAGCTCGCACTGGCAGGCGTTGTTCATGGTCGGCATCGTGCTGTTTGCCATCTCGCTGCTCGTCAACTGGTGTGCCCGCGCCGTGGCCCGCCGCTTTGAACCCCACAAGGCATGACCCCCATTCCCACCAACGACAATCCCTTCGCTGGCGACAACTCCGGCATTCAGAAGCGCGAGACCGCTGCGCGCTGGGGCCTGCGCGTCGGCAGCTACATCGTCGTCGTCATCACGCTGGCGATCATGCTGCACATTTTCGTCAAAGGCGCGCCGGTCGTGTTCCAGTCGAAGTGGCCGTTTGTGAACACGCAGTTCCTCACCGAACTGCCTGCCACGCTTCACGTCATCGAAGACCAGCAGGGCAATCACATCGAAACCGATGTGAATGGCGCCGACTCCATTAAAAAGAAACT
>NCCR01000176.1:0-9546 GCA_002279765.1 Verrucomicrobia bacterium 12-59-8
GCTTTTGTCAGGACAAGGCCGGCGCGAATGTCTGCGGATGATCACGAATGGCGCGGGGTGGATTCGCGCCCAGTCTCACCACATGCGGTTCATGCGCTTGTCTGAGCGCTGCCCCTGCCTGGCATCCTGCTTGTTTAAGTGATGTCTTCCCAAACCAAGGTCACCCCGTACGCTGTAGTGCTGAACACACGGCGTCCCTCAAAACATGGAATCCTGCTGTTGTCCTCCGCAATGATTTGTTTTGCCGTTGCCTCGTCCACGCTCTCCAGAAATACGGCGACTACGTATCTAAAATGCCCCTTGAAGACAAGTGTGTTGCAGCGCCCGGAATAGACCATCTCCAAGGGGCGTAAATCGGTCTGCCATTTTTCTGCCATTCCGGGAAGAATTGAAAATGAGGGCAGGGCTTTTGTCGGATGAGGCTTTTCCTCGATCAGCAATTTCCTGAGAATGGCTGCATCTCCGGGATAATCGCGCAAAATGCTTGTGATTCCCCATTTAAAGGCAGTGTTGCGAACCGTGGACGGCAGGAGGTGGCAGTACGAAAAAAATCCCATGATCACCAGCGATGCCAGGGCTTTGACGTCATGACGAAAAAACATGCCGTCGTGAAATGATTTCCTCTTCTTTTTTCGATTGAAAAAAAGGCACGCACAGAACGAAACAGCCAGCACTAGGTATTTTTCAGGGCCGGTTAAATCAAACGCGATGTCCATGCCAAACCTGCGCCCATTGGAATAATCCATCCAAAAGCCAAGGAGCAAGCCAAGCATCAGCCACAGGCTTGATTTGAAGAACCGGCTGGAAAAAAAACTGGCATTCAATTGAATCATGCCTGGAACCTTAGTTTGAGAGTGACGGAAGGGTCAAACCTTAGTTTAAAACCGGCGACGTTCCTGCGGCCTTGATGGATGAGAGGCTGGAGGTGGAGCCATCCACCAATAGTTCCCAGGCTTGGTTTCAGGGGTGTGTCTATGAGGGGACCAGCCTCTTTGGCGAGCATCTGCATAATCATAGCCGATCCAAAACCAGGTTTGCCTGTCTAAATGGAGAGATTTCCATTTGGAGGGACTTTTTGCCAGCCAGGCTGCTAGAAACTGCGCGGCTTCAAACTTGCTATAACCTGCAATCCGCACCCACTGACCGACGACATTGTAATTGATCTCCCAGCTATAGTAGGGGTCGGATTTCCCCCGTACCATGGGTTTGATGTGTGGATTTTCATATTGAGGTTTCGGGCTTTCGACAAGCTCAAAACCAGAACCGCGCGTTCCTTCATATCCCGGATGAAACTCCTCTTTTGGTTCGATGTGGTAGAGATACGCGTCGTCGGCGCGTGTCATGAGCTCCCAGAATGTCATTCCGAATAAGTCGCTCTTGGCGATCAACCCTCGCTGATAGTCCAGTTCCATGAGTCGTGTCAGCTCATCGGTGGAGATTGGCATATTGCCCAGACCCTTTTTGTCATAGACGGCTCGTCGCTCGAGCAGCAGTTCTGCCATATCATCTCTAATTTTGAGGACTTCATTTGAGTCTGGCTGGTCTGGATCTGCGCTTCTTCCTGGCCGCAGTGCGCCTGTGTCCCCGGCCACTGAGACATTGTTTGATGAGGTCCCCCGTCCTTCATCCATCTTGTCTGAGGCTTGTCCCTGATAGGGGCTGACGGACTGGCTATGCGCTGCGGGGTTGTTGCCGTTTGCCGGCGGAGTGGACCCACGCACTGGCTGCTGCTGCGCTGCAATGGATCGTTGCGATTCTTGGAGGCGTTGTTGTGACGAGGTCCCGCTGGCACCTCTTCCCATATGCTGCCTCAAAAACGACTCTGGCGCGCTACGCTTTTCAAAGATGCGGCCTCGGGTCAGGGCGGGGCGGCTGTCTTGAGCGGGGGCTTCTCTAGTGGGAGAGTCCGGGGTGGGAGAATGGAAGGCATCGCGGAGGTCTTGCGGGGAGGGGGAGAAGCCGCTGCTGCTTGTGGTGGACGTGCTCGCGGCAGCGGGAGGCGCGGCATCGAAGCGGGAGCTGCGGACGGGGCGGTTCAGGCTGGAGCGGCCCGCATCCTCATCGTGATCCTGCGGGGGCAGGTCTTGGGCGGTGATGCGGGGCATGTACCAGGGCCTGTCGTCAGCGTGGTCTTGCGGGGCGGTGTCGTCCTCGGGGTTGGCTTCTGAAGGAGGGGGATCATCCTGATCCTCCAGTCGGGTGGGCGCGGGGCTGGAGGGTGTGGCGGAGCGTGGAGGGATCGGGGCGATCTCTCTCCGTGGGCTGTCTTCCCGGAGCGGGCCGCTGGAAGCCGCAGGATTGTCACGCACCGGCAGGTGGCTGAAGGCGCGGACGCCTCCAGCGCGGGGCATGGGCTGCATGACGTCCTCGTCCTCCTCGTCCTCCTCGTCCTCCTCGTCTTCGAGGTGATCTGGACGGCGGACACGGGTTTGAAGATGAAGGCCATGGGAAAAGTCTTGGGCCTGGATTCGGGGATGCAAGTAAAAAGATACCGGAGTATGGTATGAGATGGTTTTAAAAGCCGTGTGGAACGCCGGCGGAGATGATATGGCGTGAAATGCAGGATGCCCGCCGCTTGGCCGCTGACGGCGGCGGCGCATCGGGGGCAAAATCAGCGCGCTTTTTCACTCGCCTTCAGGGCGGCCTGCACATCCTGCAGGGCGGTGGCGCAGTCGGGGGCGGGGTCTGTGGCAAGCTGGGTGGCGAGGGGGAGCAGGGCTTTGCGCAGCGGCTCGTCCAGAGGGTGAGATTTGAGATGAGTGGTGAGGAACAGGCTGGTGCGGCGGGCCATGGCGTGGCGCAGCGCGGTGTGCCCGGCATCGGCACCAGCGTTGTGCGGCCAGAGGCGGGAGATGAGGGTGAGGATTTCCTGCGGCGGGGTGTCTCCCAGCGGCGGGTCGGTCTGGGTGCTGCCGAGCCAGCGCACGGCCTGGAGGTGGGCGGGGTTGCGGCCGAGCCAGAGGTGGAGGTAAAAGCGCAGCTCGGCATCGGGCCCGCCAGCATAGGTTTTGGCGAGGAGTTCTGCGACCTGCGCGTCTGACGCGGGATGGATGCCGGAGACGCCGAGCGTCCGGTAGATGGCGAGCCGGACCTCGTACTCAAGCTCTGGTGCATCCAGCATGGCGATGAGGCGTTGCTGTGTGTGCGGGGGGAGTTTGTCTCCCATCTGCGCGAGGGAGAGGGCGGCATCCCAACGTGTCTGGTAGGGACCTGCCCCGTGCTGAATCACGCCGAGCAGGGCTGTCTGCGCCTCCGGTGACATTTTCTCTCCCAGATTTCCGAGGGCAGGCACGGCGATCTCGATGGGGAACTCGTCAGCAGTGTTCACGTCGTCTGCTTCCAGGCTGGCGGCAGGTGGGTTCTTTACGGCGGCAGAGGGGGGATCAATTGGCGGTTGAGCGTCAGTGGCGGGCGGAGCGGGTGCCGGAGTTGTGCTGGCGGGAGGGGGCGGGTTAGCAGGCGGCTGGATGATTGGACCAAAGGGATCGGGTCCCGTGAAAGTAGCTGGGGCAGGCTTGGGCTTGGCTATGGGGGGGCTAGGTGGGTGGGTGTTCCTTTGGAGGATGCCCACCAGCACCGGCGTGGCCTCCGGCGGCATGTGCGGGCCCAGTGCCTGCATGGCCAGCAGCGCGTGGTAGCGCAGGGTGGGTTTCTGATTCTGATCCTGCAGGATGGCGAGCAGCGCTTTCTTTGCCTCCGGGCTGGCGTCTGCTCCCAGGCACCCGAGGGTGTGCGCGGCCTGCCTGCGCGTCTCGAGGCGGGCTTTTTCATCCTGCATGCTGGCCAGCAGCGCGCGCTGCACCTCCGGCGGCAGCTCGCCACGCTTGGCGAGCGGCTGAAGAACATGCCAGGCGAGGCTCTCCTGGGCGGCATTGCTGAGGGTCGGGCTCAAAAACTCGGCGAGCACGGTGCGTAGAAATGCCGGGCTGGGATGGGCGCCTGCCTGTGCCATGATGCTCAGCTCGGCTCCCAGGCGGCTGCGTTCCATCATGTCGCGGATGTGTTTCGGTGATGACGGCAGAGCCTGCGGAGGAGTGCGCGCGGCTTTGAGAAAGCGATCCAGCAACCCCTGCTGCAGGGCCGGTGGCATCTCAGGGCCTGCCAGCACCAGTGCCTCCCTCGCCTGCTGGTGAAACAGGAGGTGGGAGTTTCTGGTATCTTCGTCCGCATTCACCGGAGGCGTCTCGTCATACACGGCCAGCAGCGCCTGCTGCACCTCCGGTGGCATCTGCGCCCCGAGCCGCGCCAGGGCGGCGGGCACCACGTAGCGCAGGCTGCGGTCGGCCGTGGGATCGCGCAGCACGGAAAGGAGAAACTGCTGTGCCTGCGCTGGCATCTGCGGCCCGAGGCGGCCCATGGCCCCGACGGCGGCGATGCGCAGCGTGGAGTCTGCATGGGCGTCCAGCAGCGCAGCCAGCATGGCCTGGCGTAGCTGCGGAGGCATGTGTGTGCCCAGGTGTGCCAGTGCATTCGCCGCATAGCTTGCCTGCGGCTTCTTCATGAGTGAAAGCAGCGCCTCCAGCGTGGCGGGTGCCATGGCGGCCCCCAGATCTCCCAGTGCTTTGCTGGCCTCCAGCTGTTGCAGTATGTCAGCGCCGTCGCTCTGGAGAAAGGCCACCATCTCCAGCTGCACCTCGGGGATCATGCCACTGCCCAGCCGCCCCAGCGCCTGTGTGGCGGCACCTTGCGCCCGGCGCCCGGCCGCCTTGTCATTCTGCAGGTGTGCCAGGGCGCGTTGCACTTCCGGCGGCACCTGCGCGCCCAGTTGTCCGACAGCCTGCGCCGCCAGCATATGCATCTCCTGATCGGAGAGCCCCAGCCAGAGCAGCCACTGCGCCGTGGGCAGGTGAATCTGCGCCACCCATTGCTTCCGTCTACAGTAGTCCAGCGCATGATCCCGCACTCCAAAGTCAGGATCCGCCAGCGCCGCCTCGATGCCCGCGCGCTGCCACGCCGCAGGCTGCTCTTCCGGCGGCATCCGCGGCATGGGCTGTGATGACACCGCGGAGAGCTGCATGCAGGCCAGAACTGCAAGCGCGAGGGCTCCATGGCGCAGTGCGCGGCGTTTTTGGTCCAAGGAGGGGGGCATGACCTGAATGTTGATGAGCCGGCGCTGCTCTGGCAAATTTAAAATGGAGAGTGCTTCCACGAGAAATGCCGCCACGATGTGCGCTGGCGCAGCCACGCCTGTGTCTCGGGAGCGAGCCTGGCTTCCAACCGGATATTCAGAGCCTGCTCAGTTGCCTCCCAAATGATCAAACCGCCACTGAATCAAATGATCCAGCGTGATGTTGTTTCCCAGAAGCTCAAGCACACGGGCGAAGTTGTACTGTCCATATTTCGTGCCTAATGGGAGTGGCCTTGGACTGTTGTCCTCGTGCCCGCCGGTTTCACCATGCTTGGTTTGTTTTTCCCAAAACATCTCGGCAATTTTCTTGGGGTCATTGACCGGGTGGGCTTCAAGTTCCGCTTTGATTTCCGCAGCAGTGAGTTCTGCGGTGACGATGTTGGCGGCGCGCACGGCTTCATTTTCTTTGTAGTCCGTGGGATGAGGTTGGTTGTCCGTGGGATGAATCATGTCATCCTCATCTGCCCGCACTTTCACTGCTTGGTTAAGTTCGGCCCTTCCTTGAGAGATGGCGGCGTTCACCTCTTCCTCGGTCAGTGTATTTTTGCCCGTCGCAGCCATTTTGGCTCTTTTGGCTGCTTCCAAATGCTATCCCTGGATGCCATGAGAGATCTCATGAGACAACGTGCCGCTTTTGAGGGTTGCTGGATTGATGTGGACGATGATGGTGCCATCGGGGCCAGTTTCTGAAAATGCCTCCTGTTCCTTTTGATCCTTTCTCTTTGGATCATAGGGTATCATTTTGATGACGACCTGTTTTCCCGACAGCTCAATGGCACGCTTGAGCAATGCTGCGGCAGTGGGAGAGCCAGCCAGCTCTGCGCGCATGATGGAACGTACGGTGTCGCCAAATTTGCGGCCCCTGGCATCCACCGATGCTTCGTCCGCTGGATGTATGGTGAGCGGTTTCGGCACATTTATGGTAGAACCTGGTACCGTGGGCTGGGATGCTGAAGGCGCGGCTTGCGTTGGGATTGAGGCAGGGGCTTGAGCCGGTGAAGCCGCACCTGGCACTTCGGGGCTGCTGCCCGTGGTGGGGGTAGCAGGGTTGCGTCCTTGAGGCTGCGGCGGTGCAGCACCACGGGTGTCAGTCACGGACTGGGCGTAGTTTGCAAGGTGGCTTCTGAAATCCTCAGGGCTGCTCTTGGGTGCCTTGGCTGCCAGGCTTTGGAACTGGCCTGCGCTCTGACCTCGGAGGCCGGGAGGCAGGCGTTTTTCAAAAAAGCGGCCTCGGGGCAGGGGCGGAGTGCTGTCCTGAGCGGCGGCTTCTCCGGTAGGAGAGTCTGGAGTGGGAGAATGGAAGGCGTCGCGGAGGTCTTGCGGGGAGGGGAAGAAGCCGCTGCTGGAGGTGCTGCGGTCTGCGGGAGGCGTGTCGTCGAAGCGGGAGCTGCGGGTGGTGTTTTCCCAGGGGTTGGGGACGGGGGCGTGTGCGTCCTCATGATGATCCTGCGGGGGCAGGTCTTGGGCGGTGATGCGTGGCATGTACCAAGGCCTGTCGTCAGCGTGGTCTTGCGGGGCGGTGTCGTCCTCGGGGTCGGGGTAAGGCTCGGGTGGGCGTCCGGTGTCTTGGTCGTCATCCGGCTCGGTGTGCGGGCGCGGGCGTCCGACGGGTGTGGCGGGGCGTGTGGAGAGCGGGTCTGAGAAGTCTGCCTGGGCGCGCACCGGCTGCGGCAGGTGGCTGAAGGCGCGGACGCCGCCGGCGCGGGGCATGGGCTGCATGTCGTCGTCCTCCTCCTCGTCTTCGAGGTGATCTGGGCGGCGGACACGGGTTTCAGGAAGGTGGGAGGTGGAGAAGATGAAGGCCATGGTAAAAGTCTTGGGCCTGGATTTAATGGTAGTATTAGGTCTGAATAAACGGGGCGGGATGGCTGTGCGGGCTGAACGCCGCCAGGATGGGGCCTCTGGGTGGATGCTGCGGCTGAAGAAGCTGGAGGCTCATCCATCCGCCGGCACGGCACTAATCTTTCTTCACTCCGCCGCCGCGTTCAGGTGGCTTGGAGTTCCCGTAAATCGCGGGGAGTGCCAGGTGCACTGTCTGATTGAGGAGCGTGGTGTTGACTCTCCCTCCCGGGCCGGAGCTGATGGTGAACAGGTCATGCGTGGACTCGAAGAGGATCAGACCCTCACGGAGCAGCGCCAGGTGGCCGAGCTCCTTCCCCTGCGCGTCGGTCCAGAAGAGATGGAGGCTGTCGGTGCCGTTGCCATACATGTCAGTCCCATCGGTGATGCCGCGGTAGTCTGGCTTCTCAGTGAGGAGGCACTGCTTGAGCGCCTGCAGCGCGGGGGCGTCTGCTGCGGTGAAATCCACATCGTAAGTGGTGTCAGTCTCCACGTCGGTGTAGCAGCCTTTCATCCGGCAGGCGGCGGCTTTGGCAAAGAGTTCCTGCACCAGAACCTGGTAGTCGGGCTGCACTGGCTTTTTAAAGTAGCGCGGCAGTGCCAGGCGGGCTGCCCGGGTGAGGAGGGTGATGTTGCGCTGGCCGCTGGATTCGTTGGTGGTGCAGAAGGTCTCATGCGCGGGCGCAAACTCCAGCCTGTCTTCATTGAGCAAGGAGACACTGCCCAGTTCCTTGCCCTGCGCATCCTTCCAGGTGAAGTGCAGGCGGGAGGGGGCAGTGATGTGGATGGCATCCCCTTCGGTGCGGCCTTCATAGCTGGGTTTCTCAAAGAGAAAGATCTCCTGCAAGGTCTGCAGCACGGGGGCGTCTGAGGCCGTGAAGTTCACATTATAAGGCAGGCTCACACCCGCCGGTGCATAGCTGCCCTGGATGCTGCACGAGGCGGCCTGGGAGAAGAGGGCCTGTACCATCGCGTGGTAGTCCGCCGCTGGTGGCGGGAACTGTCCGGGATCTACCAAACGGGTGATGCCCAGAAACAGGGTGAGATCTGCACCGCTGAACCCGTGGGCGTTGGTGGTGAAGAGGCTGTGGCCGTCCAGGCGGATCGTCACTCTGTCAGCCAGCTCCGCATGGCCCACCGGGGCGCCGCGCGCATCCAGCCAGGTGAATTGGTAGCGGCAGTGGTTTTCAAAGAGCCTCTTGTGAGGCTCGGCCTCGCCGAGATAAAGAGCCTTGGTGCGCAGCAGCACCCGCTTCAGCTCCTGCAGCGCGGCTGCATCCGGCGTGGTGTAGTTGATCTCGGGATTCTCCTGCCGGAAGTTGTGGTAGCCGGTGATTTTGCATGAGACCGCCCTGGCAAAGTAACCGCTGACGATGCGGCGGTAGCTGGGCGTGCCGGCGGGGGCGGCGACGGCCATGGGATTGGCGAAATGCGCCGCCTGTCTGAGGAAGGCGAGATTCTTCTCTCCGGGCGTGGGGCTGAGGGTGAAGAGCAGGCTGCCATTGATGAGGAGGCGGTCCCCCTCCAGCAGCGCGGCGCGGCCCACCTCCTTTTGCTCCACGTTTTTCCAGACGAACTCCAGCCTGCTGGAGGAATGCTGCCCGAGCAGCGGCGGGACCTCCCGGCCGAGGTAGCGCGGCTTCTCTGCGAGAAACATCTCCTTCAGCTTTTGCAGCGAGGGATCATCCGTCAGAATGCGGTCGAGATAATAGACGGTGCCGTCCACCAGATGGCCGGTGATCCGGCAGGTGTCCGCCTCCTTGAAAAGAGATACTACCACGGTCTGGTAGTCTGGCGGAGGCCCGTCATCAGCCGCGCGCGCCAGGGTGCCAGGCATCAGCAGCAGGGGCATGAGCCATGCAAGGAGGGAGGAGCAGGTGGTGTGCTTCATGGGCGGAGCACCGCGTGGCGCGGGGCGCATGGATGAAGATGCGGCGGCAGCGGAAGGGAGTCAAGGTGGTGATGTTTCAGGCTTCTTCTCAGGGCCCTCTTCGTGGAATCCATCCCTCGAGCGTGTGATCTGCCTGCCCGTCGTTACACCTGGGCGTTGACTGTAAGTTCGCAGCCTGACATTGACATCGTAGGCATGGATGTTTGGTAAGCGGCTGGCGTTTGCAGCATAATGCAGGGCGTCCAAGTACGATGGGCCGTCATCATCGGGCATAAGCACTCCATTTGGATGTGCTTCGTCTTTTTTTGTTTGATCCCGTCCATCCGCTCCTGTCTCGCAGCCCATGAGGACGATGTCACCCCCGGGTTTGATGCAAGATGTGATGGTCTTCCATGCCGAAGAACCGGGGGTTAATTTATTCTTAACCCGCTTTCCTGTTTTCAGGTCGCTGGTGCTGCCAAAGTCCTGGCTGCCTGAACTGCCGTGATCAAAAATCATGATTCGATCAATCCCTTTGCTTGGGTCTTGTTTTGGGCCCTGGCCTTCCAGACTTCTTTGAATCGCTTGCAGACTCTTTTCCCAGTTACGTAGCGAGATGTTGATCGCCCAATAGGGGGAGCTTGCGTAATACTGGGCCGCCTGAAGAAATGTGGCTGCATCTGCGACGTTTTTTCCGCTGACAGCCTTG
>NCCR01000176.1:9567-30667 GCA_002279765.1 Verrucomicrobia bacterium 12-59-8
GTAAAGGCAGACGGTTTTGGGTCTTCCATCTCGGTCAAACCCAAGGCCTCCTTTGATGCCTAGCTGCCCTACAGGCTTTCTTTCCTCTCCTTTATCGGTGTAAAGTTCCTCCAGGTCTTCAGGGGGCAGCGGCAGATCCCGGGGCTGCCCGGCGGGTGGGGGACGCTGTGGGGCGGTGCTTTGCGCGGGTTTGGAGGTGGGGGCTTGCGCTCCCGCCTTGCTGCTTTGTGAGATTGTTTGCGGTGCTTTGGGGCTTGATGGAGCCTGCCGTGTGTCGCGGGTGTCGGCCACATTCTGGAAGAAGCCGCTGCGCTGATTTTCCTCATACTCGGGGCTGCTCCTGGGGTGATACACCAAGTCATGGTAATCAGCCTTGTCGGCCGGTTTTTGGAACATGCCCGTGCCTTGACCTCGGAAGCTGGGAGGCAGGCGTTTTTCAAAGATGCGGCCTCGGGGCAGGGCGGGGCGGTTGTCTTGAGCGGGGGCTTCTCTGGTGGGAGAGTCTGGGGCGGGAGAATTGAAGGAGTCGCGGAGGTCTTGCGGGGAGGGGGCGAAGCCGCTGCTGCGGGTGCTGGAGGTGCTGGAGGTGCTGGAGGTGCTGGAGGTGCTGGAGGTGCTGGGGGCCGCGGGAGGCGCGGGAGGCGCGGGAGGCGCGGCATCGAAGCGGGAGCTGCGGACGGGGCGGTTCAGGCTGGAGCGGCCCGCATCCTCGTCGTGATCCTGCGGGGGCAGGTCTTGGGCGGTGATGCGGGGCATGTACCAGGGCCTGTCGTCAGCGTGGTCTTGCGGGGCGGTGTCGTCCTCGGGGTCGTGGTTAGAGTCTGCCTCTGGCGGAGGGGCATCATCCTGGGCCTCTGACATGGGCGATCCGGGGGTGGAGGGTGTGGCGGAGCGTGGAGGGATCGGGGCGATCCCTCCACGTGGGCTGTCTGCTCGGAGCGGGCCGGTGGAAACCGCAGGATTGTCACGCACCGGCAGGTGGCTGAAGGCGCGCACGCCGCCGGCGCGGGGCATGGGCTGCATGAGGTCGTTGTCATCCTCCTCGTCTTCGAGGTGATCTGGGCGGCGGACGCGTGTTTCAGGAAGGTGGGAGGTGGAGAAGATGAAGGCCATGCCCAAAGTCCTGGGCCTGGATTTGGGGATGCAGGTGAAAAATACCAATAAGTGGTATGAAGTGGTTTTAAAACCGTGTGGAATGCCGGTGGAGATGATATGATATGGCATGAAATGCAGGATGCCCGTCGTTTGGCCGCTGCTGGCGGGGGCGCAAAATCAGCGGGCTTTTTCACCTGCTGTCAGCGCGGACCGCACAGCGCGCAGGGCGGTGGCGCAGTCGGGGGCGGGGTCTGTGGCAAGCTGGGTGGCGAGGGGGCGGAGGGCTTTGCGCAGGGGCTCGTCCAGCGGGTGGGATTTCAGATGGGTGGTGAGGATCTGGTGCGTGCGGCGGGCCATGGCGTGGCGCAGTGCGGGATGCGCGGCGCTGTGGGGCCAGAGGCGGGAGATGAGGCTGAGGATGTCCTGCGGGGATGTGTCTCCCAAAGGCGGATCGGTCTGGGTGTTGCCGAGCCAGCGTACGGCCTGGAGGTGCGCCGGGCTGCGGCCGAGCCAGAGGTGGAGGTAGAAGCGGAGCTCGGGATCGGGCTCGCCAGCATAGGTCATGGCGAGGAGTTCTGCGACCTGCGCGTCTGTGATGGGATGAAGGCCGGAGACGCCGAGCGTCCTGTAAATGGCGATGCGGAGGGCGAAGTCTGGCTCTGGCTGGTGCAGCAGGGCGACGAGGAGCTGCTGCATGTGCAGCGGGAGTTTGTCTCCCATTTGTGCCAGGGCATAGGCGGCGTCCCAGGGCGTCTGGCGCGTGCCTGCCTGATGCAGGATGACGCCGAGCAGCGCGGTCTGCGCCTCAGGGGGCATCTTTTCCCCGAGGTTTCCGAGGGCGGGCACGGCGTGCTCGATCGGGAACTCGTCCGGCATGCCGTCGGTGTTTGCGGCGGGGGCGGGTGGAGGCGCTGAATTCGCTGCGGCGGCGGGAGGTGCGACGGCGGCGGGAGATGCTGCGCTGGAACCAAAAGGATCTTCGGCAGGTGGAGGTGGCGCTGCTGGGGAAGGCGTGGGGCTGGGCCCAAAAGGGTCTTTGCCAGGAGTCGGTGCGACAACGGGCTGAGAAGGATCTGGGGCGGAGGAACGGGCCCTGCCGACGACGCTGTTCCTTTCGACAATGCCCACCAGCACCGGCCCTGCTTCCGGCGGCATGTGCGGGCCGAGCTGCTCCATGGCCAGCAGGGCGCTGAAGCGCAGGCTGTGTTTCAGTTCCTTGTTTTGCAGCAGCAGGAGCAGCGCCTGCTTTGCCTCCGGGCTTGCGGCTGCACCCAGGTGCCCGAGTGTCTCTGCGGCGAGGCTCCGCGCCTGGAGGCTGGCTTTTTCATCCTGCACGCAGGCCAGCAGCACGCGCTGCACCTCCGGCGGCAGCTCGCCGCGCTCTGCGAGCGGCTGAAAGAAATACCCGGCGATGCTCTCCCGCGTGGCATCGCTGGCGGCAGCGCTCTGGAATTCGGCCAGGAGTGCATGGAGCACTGCGGGGCTGGCATGCGCGCCTGCTTTTGCGAGGATGCGCAGTTCAGCGCCGGGGAGGTCTGTTTCCGGCGTGGCTCCGAATTCTTCCGGCTGCGGTGGCTGCGGGGGGTGCGCGGCTTTGAGAAAGCGGTCCAGCAGCGCCTGCTGAAAATCCGGGGGCAGGCCCAGCGCCTCCGCCACCTGCTGGTGAAACAGGGCGTGGTATTTCCTGGCATCCGCGTCAGCCTTTGCAGGCGGCGGCCCGGCATACGCGGCCTGCAGCGCCTGCCGCACCTCCGGCGGCATCTGCGGCCCGAGGCGGCCCAGGGCCTCTGCAGCGGTGCTGCGCAGAGTGATGTCTGCGCGGGCGTCCCGCAGCAGGCCCAGCATGAGATCCCGCACCTGCGGCGGCATGTGCGGCCCCAGATGTGCCAGGGCCTTCGCGGCATAGATGCCTGCGCTTGCGGCTGTCTGCGGGTCTTTCATCAGGGCCAGCAGCGCCTCCAGTGTGGCGGGCGCCATGGCCGCGCCAGTCTGGCCCAGTGCCTGGCAGATCTGCAGATGGAGCTCATAGTCCAGGGGGGCTTCGTTGAGGGCGGCCGCCAGCTCCAGCTGCACTTCGGGGATCATGCCAGCGCCCAGTGGCAGCAGTCCCCGGGTGGCGGCCTGCCGCACCTGGGTGTCCGCGTCTTGGGGCTTGCGCAGGCTGGCGAGCGCGCGCTGCACCTCCGCCGGCATCTGCGCGCTGAGTTGTCCGGCCTCCTCCGCCGCCAGCGCCTTCACTTCCAAATTCTCGTGCCCCAGCCACTTCAGCCACTGCTCGGTGGAGAAGTGAAGCTGCGCCACCCACTTTTTGCGCAGGCAGTAGTCCAGCGCGTGATACTGCACCACAAAGTCAGGATCTGTCAGCGCCGCCTCGATGCCTGCCTGCTGCCATGTGGCAGGCTGCCTTTCCGGTGGCATGCGCGGCATGGGTTCAGATGCCAGGGCTGTGAGGTGCATGCAGGCCAGCGAGGCCAGTGCGATGAAGCCGCCGCGCAGTGCTGCGCGCGCCTGAGGGGTGGTGTGGTGGCCCATGCTGCTGGATGCTGATAAGGCGCGGATGGTTTGCAATCTCTAACTGGCCCGCCCGGCAAAATGGGGTGGCCACAGGGTGCGCTGCCATTGGCGGAGGGACAGCCGCTGGCAAAAAGCATTTCAGACCCATGGTTGGGGGCGGTGGCTGGCAGAAGCTCCAGCCACCGGAGATGTGGCTGCTCACCAGCCGTTGGGAATGACTTTCTTTCTCGCGTTATCCAGGTGCTCCCGCGTGACGCCATGCCCCAGCGACTTCAGCACGGGGCCGTAATCGTAGTCCCCATATTTGGTGCCTTTGGGGATGATCAATCCATTGTTCATGTGCTTGGAGTCTTCTTTCTTCTTTTGCTCCATCCAAAACATTTCGGCAATCTCATCCGGGGACAGGGTGGAATTGTCGCCGATCCTGGCCCCGATCTCGGCTGCCGTGTGCTCGGCATTGACGACGTGTCCCCCGCGCATGGCTTCATTTTCTTTGAATTCCTGACCTTGATCGCTCTTGTTTTGCAAAGGCAGGACTTGATGCAGCGCATCTCTTCCCGCTTGGACGGCCTTGTCGATCGTCTCCTTCTTTTTCGGGTCTTCTCCTTTTTTGGCCAGCTCTTTGAGTGTGTTGTAATACACCGCCTGCTGGATGGCATGGGCAAGCTCGTGGGACATGGTGGCGCCTGTCATGTCGCGCGTATTCACGCTGATGACGATGGTGCCGTCCGCTTGCAGGGTGGTGTTTGCCTGGCCTGCAATCTTCGGCACGATTTTGATCTTGTTGGGCAGCCCCTTGACGGCATTGAGCAGGGCCGCAGATGAGGGCGAGTCTTTCAGCTCCCGCTCCATGGCTGAGCGGACCGTCGCTGCGAAGGGTGTATTTTTGTCATCATCCACGGTCATGTTTGACCGTCCGTTTTGAGGTCCGGTGGTCGAAGGGGATGGCGGGCTTCCTTGGGCTGGGGGTGCCGGGGTGGGATTTGGTTTCTGCTGTGGCGGCGGTGTCTTCGTGTCGCTCTTGCCGCCTGTGTCTGGCTTGGGTGTGTCTTTCTTGGGCGGAGGGGGTGCCAGAGGATCCTTCTTGCCTGAAGCATCGGGTTGGATGAGCGGGATCTGGGTCTTGCCGGGTGGCTGGCCTGCGGCAGCGAGGGGCTGGAATGGCGAAGGTGAGGTTGGCCCGCCTTGAGTGCGATCAACAAGATCGTGGAGCTCAGCCTTGCCTGTCAAGTCTTGAGGCTGGCCGGTCGTGGCGATTTGGAAGCCGGGCGTCAGGCGTCTTTCAAAGAGGCGGCCATAGGGCAGGGAAGGCCCGTTGCCTTGAGCGGGGGCCTGTTCGGTGGAGGAGTCTTGGGCGGGGTTTCCCCATGCTTTGGGGCTGGGACGATTCATGCTGGAGCCGGGTGCATCTTCACCCGGGTGCGGCGCGGGAAGATCCTTGGCGGAAATGCGTGGCATATACCATGGACGGCTGTCTTCTGGTTCGTGAGGGCCGGTGTCTGCTTCTGTCCCGGGCGGAGGTGAATCATCCTGATCCTCCGGCTTGGAAAGTGCGGCGCTGGTGGATGAGGCGGGGAGTGGAGGGATCGGGACGATCCCTCTCCGGGGGCTGTCTGCTCGGAACGGGCCGGTGGAAGGCGCAGGATTGTCACGCACCGGCAGGTGGCTGAAGGCGCGGACACCGCCGGCGCGGGGCATGGGCTGCATGGTGTCGTCGTTCTCCTCGTCTTCGAGGTGATCTGGGCGGCGGACACGGGTTTCAGGAAGGTGGGAGGTGGAGAAGATGAAGGCCATGGTAAAAGTCTTGGGCCTGGATTTTTTTTCACTCCGCCGCCGTTTCCCGGCGGTTTGGAGTTTCCGTAGATTTCGGGGAGCGCCAGGTGCGCTGTCTGGGTGAGGAGCGTGGTGTTGACTCTTCCGCCCGGGCCGGAGCTGGTGGTGAAGAGGTCATGCGTGGATTCAAAGAGGAGCAGGTCGCCGGAGAGCAGTGTCAGGTGGCCCAGTTCTTTTCCCTGCGCGTCAGTCCAGAAAAAATGCAGGCTGGAATTGAAGATATGGCCGGCGTCATTGCTGTCGGTGATGCCGAGGTAGTCAGGCTTCTCCGTGAGGAAGCTCTCCTTGAGCGCCAGCAGCGCGGGGGCGTCTGCTGCGGTGAAGTCCACATCGTGGGTGGTGTCGGTCTCCACGTCCGTGTAGTAGCCTTTCATCCGGCATGCGGCGGCTTTGGCAAAGAGACCCTGCACCAGATCCTGGTAGTGGGGCGGCACCGGCTTTTTAAAGTAGCTCGGCAGTGCCAGGCGGGCCGCCCGTGTGAGGAGGGTGATGTTGCGCTGGCTGCTGTAGTCGTTGGTGGTGCAGAAGACCTCATGCGTGGGCTCAAACTCCAGCCTGTCTTCATTGAGCAAGGAGACGCTGCCCAATTCCTTGCCTTGCGCATCCTTCCAGGTGAAGTGCAGGCGGGAGGGATGAGTGATATGGATGGGATCCCCGTTGGTGCGCTCCTTATAGCTGGGTTTCTCAAAGAGAAAGATCTCCTTCAGCGCCAGCAACGCGGGGGCGTCTGAGGCTGTGAAGTCCACATCATAGGGGAGGATGTTGCCTATGGCATAGCTGCCCTGGATGCTGCAGGAGGCGGCCTCGGAGAAGAGATCCTGAATCATGGCCTGGTAGTCTGGCTGCGGCGGTGGCTTGCGCCACCCGGGATCGACCAGACGGGTGATTCCCAGCCACAGGGTGAGGTCGGAGCCATCGAGCCCGGTTGCATTGGTGGTGAAAAAATGGCGACCATTGAGACCGATGAAATCTCTGTCCACAAGCTCCGCATAAGCCAGCGGAGCACCCTGCGCATCCAACCAGGTGAACTTGTAATGGCTGTTCCCGTTGGAAGAACTCGTGGCGGCATCGGTCGCTTTGTCAGGGTCGATCTCTTTGTCAGAGTCGCTGGCATAGCGGAAAAGGGCCTTGTCATGCAGGAAGATCCGCTTCAGCTCCTGAAGAGCTGGCAGATCCGGCGTGGTGTAGTCGATCTTGCGCTCCCCTTCTGATCCTGAATGATCGTGGCCTGTGATTTTGCATGAGGCTGCCTTGGCGAAGAAACTGCTGACGATGCGGCGGTAGTTCGGCGTGTCGGCAGGGGGGGGCGATGGTCAGTGGATTGGCAAAATTGGCCGCCTCCCTGAGGAGCGCGAGATTTTTCTTCCCGGGCGTGGGGCTGAGGGAGAAGAGCAGGCTGCCATTGATGAGCAGCCTGTCTCCCTCCAGCAACGCGGCGCTGCCCAGCTCTTTTTGCTCGGCGTCCACCCAGGTGAAGTTCAGCCTGCTGGAGAAATACTCGCCCAGGTGCGGAGGAACGTCTCTGCCGAGATAGCGCGGCTTCTCCGTGCTAAACATGTCTTTCAGCTTCTGCCGGGACGGCGCTTTCGTCGTGATGCGGTCGATGTCGTAGTCGATGCCATCCACCACGTAGCCGGTGATCTTGACGACGTCGGCCTTTTCAAACAGGGCATCGACCAAAGTCTGGTAGTCCGGCGCAGGCGCCTCATCCGCCGCGCGTGTGGCTGCGGCGGGCACGAGCAGCAGGACCATGAGCCATGCGAAGAGAGAGGGGCGAAGGGCGTGCTTCATGGTCGGTGCAGCGCGTGGCGCGCGGATCATCTAAAATGAGGCGGCACAGGGCGCGAGTCAATGTGGAGGTGCTGAGGGAGAGGTCTGGGATCAGACTGCCTCAATGCCGCAATATTTGTCAGGAATTTGCATAATGACCTCGTTTACGGCGCTGGCCCCGTGCGCCGGGTTTGATTTTTATGCCCATGTAGCTGTCATTCACGGGGGCATTGAACTGGACGTTTTAGCAGCGTGCGCGGTGCGGGCTCGCGGGGTGTGGTGAGGTGCTCCGGGAGGCTGTGAAACGGAGGGGATTACGGGCGCGAATTTTGGCCATAGCCCTTATAATAGCAGGGGTAAACACGTCGAAAGAGGGGCTTAAGTAAGTGCCATTCCATCCTGACCCCATTTTTATGGTGTGGCGGCCCTCACTTCACTGCGGGCTGGAGGGAGAGATTGCTTCCGGCTTCGTGGAAGGCGGTGTCCATCCGACTGAGCAGAGCGGTGGCTTTGGGATCGGGCTGGGCCTTGTCGCGGATGTTGCGCAGGATGTGGTCGCGCACGGGTTCCCAGACGGGGGCGAGCTGCTGGAGGAGGACGAGGTTCATGGGCCTGCCTTCTCCGAGCAGCGGGTGGGCCCAGAGTTCTTCGAGGTAATAGAGCTGACGGGCGGCGGGGATGTCGTCCAGGTTGGGATACGCGTGCAGGAGGTCCACGGTGTGCAGAAGGGCGGCGGGGTCGCTGATTGCGCGGAGCACTTCCAGAACGAGTTCGTCGTTTTCGCCTGCGGGATCGCGGTAGTTGCCTGCCACGCAAATGAACAGGTAGCGCAGCACCTCCTCCTGCCAGTGGCCATAGGAGGAGGGGCTGGACAGGAGTGCGTACTGCCGGTAGAGCTGGTTCAGGGCGAGCGCGGCGTGGCAGGTCATGGCAATGCGGTGCTCCGGCTGCGCATCTTCATACAGGGTGGTGATGCGCTCCTTCGTCACCTCCGGCTCCAGCAGGGCGGCCATTTTACGCGCCTCGTCCAGAGGAATGGGGCAGGGCTTCTCGAGGCAGGCGGAGAGGAGCGCGTCCATGGCGGCCTCGCTCACGCTGTGCTCCGGGTCGTTGAGGAGTTTCCGGTACAGATCGGGATCGATGCCCCCGTACACCATTTCATCTGCGGCGGAGATGCGGTCCTGCACCACGCTGCTGGCGGCCAGACGCTGGAGCTCGGTGCGCCTCTGCTGCTGCTCCTGCGGGGAAAGCGGCGGCAGAAAGGGTGGTGGCTTTAGGGTGCCTTCTGCCTCTACGGCGGCGGGAGTTTGTGTGGGAGAGGGCGTGGCCTGCGGCTGCCGTGGCGACGCAGGCAGCCTTTTTCCCGCAGTCTGAATGGCCTCCGTGTAGTAGCCGAGGAGCAGCGCGGCCTGCTCCTTGTCCTGACCGTCCTTCATGGGGTCCAGGATGCGGGAGCGCAGCGAGTCCAGGCGGGGGGCGATCTGTGTGAGGAGCATGAGGTGCAGGGGCCTGTCATGACTCAACAGGTCGTGGTAGGACCACAGCACCCGCAACGTCTCCAGCAGGGCGGGGGACGGGATGTCCGGGGAATCGAGCTTTTGCATGAGCACCGGCAGGGTCTCGCTGAGGAGTGTGGGCCCTCTGTGCAGCCTCAGCACGTTCATCATGCAGGCGTGGAGTTGTTCTGAAAAGGGGCCTTGACCACCGGCGGCGGCGGCGAGGAAGAGCGGCTTCAGCACACGGCGCTGCCAGTCGGCGTAGCCAGCAGGGCTCTGCTGCGCGGGGTGGTAAAGGTAAAGATGGTTCAGCGTCTCTGCGGCGATGGTGATCTGACCGGACTCGTAGTCCTTCACGCGGCCGGGTTCAAAGGCGGTGCGGATGTGCTCTGGCGTCACCTCCTTCTCCAGCAAGGCGGTCATCTTCTGCGCCAGCTCTGCGGAGAGTTGCCGGTCCGGGTGCACGGTGCAGGACTCCGAGGTCATGGCACCGATGGCCCGGAGCCGCACGCTGGGGTCGGTGTCGTTCATGAGCTGCCAGAGCAGCGCGTAGTCCATGACAAAGGCCTCCATCTTGTCCATGGCCTCCAGCCGGTCCTCCACCCGGGTGCTGGCGGCGAGACGCTGCGTCTCCGCACGCTCCTTTTTTTCAGCTTCAGGCATCTCCCTGACGTCCTGCCCGCGCATGAGCTGGACACCGCCTATGGCAAGGAGCAAGGCAAGGAGAAGGTGGGTGTACTTGAAGTGTTTTCTCATGGGTCGTAATGAGACTGGGAAACTTTAAGGCTGCTTGTGAACGCAATGATCAGGCGTGCTCAGCATAACCAAATTCCAGGCTGGGAGGCCATATTTTTCAGATGGCAGCAAAAAAAAGCGGGCTCGCGGGTGGCAGGCGCTCAGTATAAAAACAGAGGCTGCGCATCTGGGACATCGATCGGGGGGATTTCATGGATCCTGCCGAACTTGTCGGTGTAGTACCTGCCGCCATATTTGTTCTTCATGCGGGATCCTTTGTTTCTTGCACGGATGATGTTTTCAAACCTGACCGCACGCCGCTCGTGTGCCTGGGGATTCATTATGGTGGGATCAGCCGGGCTTTTATCGCTATCCCTGCCTGTGCCGACTCCCTGCGGGTCGATCCCGCCGGAGCCGGATGTGTGGCGCTCATAGGCATGATAAAGCTCATGCCATACTTTTTCGAGCGCCTCGGCATCCGGGTTGATGCTGCCGTCAGGTTTGAGCGTGTTTCCTTCGAGCGCTGATTTGTTCAGGAACAGGACGTGAATCTCGCGGCCCATTTCATCCTTCTTTCCCGTGTTGACGTACTGGCCCTGAGCACCGGGTTTGATGCTAATCCCCATGTAGCTGTCTTTGATGGGATCATTCACCATCACGACCTTGAAGACCCGGGTTTTGTCATTGCGCAGATGATCCAGGACCTTTTTGCCTTCGGGAGCAATTTCCATCAATTGGATCGCCCGGTCATAGTTCTCCCAGGCCTTCAGGGTCTGCTTGTTTCTTTCGTTCGCTTCATGGTTGGCTGCGGAGGCCGCCCTGGCTTTTTCGTACGCTGCTTTTTCCCGTTCATATTGATCCCGGGGCTTGTTCTTCGTGCTGGTGCTGTCGATTCTCTGCTTTGGCGGTGGGCCTGGATCGCTTTCATCGAGCAGCCGGACCCTGTTATGCTCCTGCAATGCAGAATTCTCTGCATTCGCGGCTGAAGCTTTCGGTGCGGTTGCAGTCGCTGGATTTGGCTGAACAACACCCGCGGGTGTTTGCTGGGATGCTTCGAGTCTGCCCTGCTGGGCAGGCTGCTGGTGGCTGCGCCCCTGCTGCTGTGAAGCTGTCATTGCTGTCATGGTCTCAAATGGCGCACGAGGGATGTCGGAGAGATTTCTGGACTGGCTCGTGCCCTGACCTCGGAAGCCGGGAGGCAGGCGCTTTTCAAAAATGCGGCCTCGGAGCAGGGCGGGGCTGTTGTCTTGGGTGCGTGCTTCTCCGGTGAGGGTATCCGGGGCGGAAAAGTGGAAGGCGCCGCGGAGGTCTTGCGGGGTGGGGGAGAAGCCGTTGTCGCGGGTGCTGTACGCGCTGCGGTCTGCGGGAGGCGCGTTGTCAAAGCGGGAGCTGCGGGCGGTGTTGTCCCAGGGTTTGGGGGCGGGGGCGTGTGCGGCCTCAGGGTGATCCTGCGGGGGCAGGTCTTGGGCGGTGATGCGGGGCATGTACCAACGTCTTCCTCCTCCTCGTCTTCAAGGTGATCAGGGCGGCGGACTCGTGTTTCAGGAAGGTGGGAGGTGGAGAAGATGAAGGCCATGGGAAAAGTCTTGAGCCTGGATTTGGGGATGCAAGTAAACAATACCGGATTGTGGTATGATGTGATAGACGAGGTTTTTTTGGATGCGCGCGGGCAAAAAGATGCGAGGCGTGAATAGCGCTCGGTTAAGGCGGGGCATCGAGGACGATGAGTGCCATGCGGCAGCCATTCACGACAGAGCATCAAGGCCTGAGGAAACGAGCCGGGCAGTAGCACTGGCAATCCTGCCCGTGCTGCTTTTCCTTTGGCGTTCTGGGCTTCATGCCACGACGAATGTGCTTAACCGATTGCCATTCATGCCAGACAGCTTTTTATCCACCTACACGGCAAGGCTGCCGAATGCCAGAGCCGCAGTGCAGCCCAGGAAAAAGAGCGCTCTTTGATCATTTGGGACTTTCTTTTCCCGCTGCTGGTTTCGGGGCGGAGGGCTTGACGATTCCCGGCAGGAATCCCTCGGTACGTGCATTGAGCTCATCCAGGTCCCCCGTCCAGGACAGGGCCTCCTCCCAGTCCCCCGAGGCCGAGAGTATTTTGACATCCCTCAACAGGATGTCCTCGATCGACGGTGCATTGATGCCCACGGGGCTCTCAGCCTTGGGGGTGTTTGCGAATGATGTCTCATACCAGGCGCATTTGGGCAGGACAAGGTTGATGTAATCACCTGCAATGATGAGCATTTGATGGGTCAGCCGCTTGTTCTTGTACACATTGAGAATCATGCCCCGGTCGGTGTTGAAGCCGTCTCCGCCGGTCGGGTCCTCGGTGCCGTCGGGGTTTCCGAGTCTGCGGAATTCCGCCTTGGAAAAAACATCCGCCAGCCACTTTTTGCCTTTTAGCGTCATGGACCGGTAGCCAGTCAGGTTCGCCTCCCTGCCTGAAATATTGTATAAAATCCTCACTTCATCAGAATCCAGGATTGCCTTGCCGAGCAGGTCAATGGGGTCGGCTTCGTCTGCGGAGCAGGCGAGCAGGCATGCCTGCACCAGAACAACGGCGATCATCAGTTTCATTTTCACGGCAAGGGGCTGGCTGGGTTGGCTCGGTTGGCTGCGCCTGTATGAGATCACCCTCGAAGGCGTTTTGCAGATTGAACATTGGACCCGTGACGGCGTCAATCGTGATCTTGGTGCCCTTGCCAAGTGAGCGCAGCAGATCGTTCAGGTAATCCTGTCCGGCTTGAGCCCTGCCAACATAGCAACCGGCAAAATGAATGTGTCCATCCGGAGCCATGACGCTGGATATGATGCGCCAGGCGGCTGATTCCGGTGTGAGGGCGGTTTCGTGTTCGTAGGAGCCTGGGAAAACCCCAAAACGTTGATCGCCCCGAGTGCCGTGGTCTATAATCACCAGGTGTGTGAAGCCGCCTTTGTCTTTGTTTGCAGCAGCTAGCGCCTCCAGTTTCCTGCCCCATCCAGGATCCGAGATGTCTATGAGCCTGGGGTTCGAAGTTGAACCTGAATAATCCTGAAGCATCCTCAAACCTTGCTGCTCCATTGCTGTGCCGCTGCTGAATCGCCAATAGAGATTTTGGACAGCCTTTTTGTTGTATAAGATGACCACATTTTCACCCCTCGGAAAAACAAAGTAGTTTCTATTCTGCGCAGGATTAGCCGCTGGCTGTTGAGCCTGGGCTTGTGGTTGCGCCGCAGGCCTGACATTCTGCGCGAATGTTTGCGGTGCCTGAGGGCGTGATGGAGACTGCCGTGTGGTGCGGGTGTCTGCCACATTCTGGAAGAATCCTCCGCGCTGATCCTACTCATCCTCCTGGCTGCTGGAGCGATACACCAGATCATGGTATTCAGGCTTGTCAGCCAGGCTTTGGAACTGGCCTGAGCTCTGACCTCGGAGGCCGGGCGGCAGGCGCTTTTCAAAGATGCGCCCTCGGGGAAGAGTGGGGCTGTTGTCTTGAGCGGAGGCTTCTCCGGTGGGAGAATGGAATGCGTCGCGGAGGTCTTGCGGGGAGGGGGAGAAGCCGTTGTCTCGAGTGGTGGAGGTGCTGCGTTCAGCAGAATGCGCGTCGTCGAAGCCGGAGTCGCGGACGGGGCGGTTCAGGCTGGAGCGGCCCACATCCTCATCGTGGGCCTGCGGGGGCAGGTCTTGGGCGGTGATGCGGGGCATGTACCAGGGGCTGTCGTCCTGGTATTCATGAGAGCGGGTGGCGTCATCGTGGTCAGAGTCCGGCACGGGTGCGTGGAAGGTGTCCTGATCATCATCGGTCTTGATATCTGCCTCTGGAGCTACATAAGGGCGCGGGCGGCCGACGGGTGTGGCGGAGCGTGGAGGGATTGGGGCGGGCCCTACGCGTGGGCTGTCTGCTCGGAGCGGGCCGGTGGAGGCCGCAGGATTGTCACGCACCGGCAGGTGGCTGAAGGCGCGGACGCCGCCGGCGCGGGGCATGGGCTGCATGACGTCGTCCTCCTCCTCGTCTTCGAGGCGATCTGGGCGGCGGACAAGGGATTCAGGAAGGTGGGAGGTGGAGAAGATGAAGGCCATGGGAAAAGTCTTTGGCCGAAATATTCAAACACAAGCACAAAACAAAACAATATGGTATAAAGTGGTGCTAGGTAAGCAGGTCTTTAATGTTCGATGCATTGCCGCACCACGCAGGGCCAGCAACTTCCGCGCGCCTGGGGCGGAAGCGCAGGGATCGGGCAGGCGGGGTGTCAATCCATGCATTGATCCGCGCCTAGGGCGGGCTGTCCAGGCAGGTTTGCCCGATTCTTTGCGCGCAGACCCCATTCTGCCCGGGCATGCTTGAAACATGAGGAAGGCAGGAAGGAGAGATGGATCAGCCTTGAAGCTCTTTTACCAGGAGCTGCAGGGCCTTGGTGTCACGGTGGTCTTTGCCGAGAGTCTTCTGACTGGCGGTGAGGGCGCGCTGGGCGTGGAGCAGGGCTTCCTGGGTCTTGTGCTGCTGCATGAGGCACAGGGCCAGAAGCTGGCAGGTGTTCAAGGTGTCCTCATTCTCTGCGCCAAGTCCGCGCTCCTGGAGGGCCAGCACGGTACGGAACTCCTCCTCGGCCTCAGGCTTCCGGCCCTGGGCCGATAGCACGGAGGCCAGACCTCTGCGGATGGCCAGGGTGAACTGCTGATCCGGCCCGAACAAGCGCTGGCTGATGACGAGGACCTGGCGGTATTCCTGGGCGGCTTCATCGAGCTGTCCCAGTTTGGAGAGGGCCCCGGCAAGTATCCTGCGTCCCCACAGGGTGTGCAGCGCCTCGGCGCCAAACACGCGTGTCTCGCTGGAGATCAAACGGCGGCACGGCTCCACGGCCTCCGCACATTTGTCCAGGGCGACCAAGGCCTTGACGAGGGTGAAGAGGCACTGCAAATTTTCGGGTTCTTCGGCACCGAGTACGCGCTCGCTGATGGGCAGCACCTGGAGGCATTCCTCTGCGGTTTCCTCCACCTTCCCGAGTTCCAGGAGGCAACGGCCCAGATTGATGCGTGTATGCACCGTCTCGATGTCTTCGGGGCCGAGCACCCGCGTGAAGATGGGGATGAAGGTGCGGCAACTCTTGAGCGCCTCCGCGTATTTGCCCTGATTGGCCAGAGTTAAGATGAGGTTGGAATGGCAGCTCAGCGTTTCGCGACTCTCCGCGCCATGGAATTTCACCATCAAGGGCAGTTGCTTGCGTAGCTGGGTTTCAGCCTCCGCATTCTGCCCCACAAGGATGAGGCAGCCGGCAAAAGTAGCGCGTGTCAGCCGGGTGATTTTGTCCGAGGGGCCGCGCACCTGGGCGAGGAGGGGGAGCACGCTGCGGCACATCTCGGCCGCGTCCGCGAACCGGCCTTGGCCGGAAAGAGACACGATGAGGTATGCCTTGTATTTCAGGGTTTCGGGATGCTCCGCACCATAGACCTTGCTCAGCAGCGGCAGCAGCTCCTGTAGCTGGGCTTCCACATCTGCCACCTTATCCTGCAGGCTGATGATCTGAGTCAGCAGCATCCAGGCCTCCAGGGTACTTTTATTCGTGCCACCGAGCGCCTGGCCGCGTGCCACGGTGAGCGCCCTGGCCGCCTCCTCGGCCTCCTCGTAGCGGCGTGCGTTCTGGAGCGCCACCACGGCGTCGTACGCTCTCTGGCTGATGTCCTCTGCCGCGTGGGAGGCGCTGGAGCACAGGGTGGCTAGGAGCAGGAGGCAGGCGAGCAGCGGCTTCATGAGTGTGGGGCGGGTGGGGACAGGTGCATGGAGTAATGGAAGGACTGAACGCAGTGGCAAGCGTAAAAAAATGACGTGCATGCGGGGGCGGCGTGCATTGGCGCAAGGCGCGCGGCCAGTCCAAAGTGTCTGGCCTGCATGGTACTCAGGGAAGGCGGGGCATCATGCTGCACATGCGTCTGCCGCGTGGCGGGGAGCGCTGATATAGGGTTCGCAAAACTCATTTTCGTTGAGCAGGCTGCTTCTTGCTCGAAGATTATGGGCTTCGACGGCGGCTGGCTGAGGACAGCCTGCCCTACCCGCGCTGGGCATGTGCGCGTACCCGGCGCGAGGTGGGCGCTTGGTCCTCCAAGCGCCGTCGAGCGTCGCCACGCGCCGCTTTCCGGCAAGCCGTTTTGGAAACCACTCGATCACTCCCAGGTAGGGCTCTCCCTGGAGCTGTGGTCGCGGCGCAGGTCGGCCATCAAAGACTGCAGCGTTTGCACGACATCATGACGCCCGCTACCCCTCCGGCCATTTTCCATTCTCAGTTTTCCATTCTTCCATCCCTCCCATGACCCACCCCCTCACGCCTTCGTCTCCGGCTTCGTCAGTCGATCCAGCAGTTCATTAGCGTCCCGTGTGTCTTCGTGGTCCCGGCCCAGCACCTTCAGCCGGCCTGCGTAGGCGCGCTGGGCGTACTTGAGGGCTTCCTTGGTCTTCTTCTGCACGGCGAGGCAAGCGGCGAGGTGGTAGCAGGTGGACAGCGTCTCCGGATGCTCGGCACCGAGGCTGCGCTCAGAGAGGGCCAGCACCTGGCGGCATTCGTTTTCGGCCTCCGCTTCTTTGTGCTGCTGGGTGAGCAGGGCGGCCAGCGTGCGGCGTGACTTCAGGGTCTCCGGGGCCTCCGGCCCGAGGGCGCGAGTCTCTGCGGCGATCAGGCTGCGGCTCTCCTTCTCCGCCTCCGCGTATTTCTCCAGCGTGACCAGCGTGGCGATGATGGCCTGCTGCAGGTCCAGCACCCTGCGGTGGTCCTGGCCATAGGTCTTGATGAAGCCGGGCAGGTGCTGGCGCAGTTGCGCGGTCACTTCCTCACCCCGGTCCTCTGACTGGAGCAAGAGCAGCAGCAGCGAGATCTGGGTCTGGGTATGCATGTCCTCCGCGCCGAGCACGCGCAGGGAGATGTCCAGCACCTCGCTCAGCTCCTTGCATGCCTCTGCATTCTTGTCCTGATTGCTCAGCACGGTGGCAAGCAGCATGCGCTGCCGCAAAGTGGTGTCCGACTCCGGTCCATAGACTCTGGCATAAAGTGGCAGGATCTGGCGGAGTTCTCCTTCAGCCTCCGCCTCCCGCTCCATTTTCAAGAGCAGGCCTGCCAGCGCGCTGCGGGCCTTCAGGGTCTCCTTGGCCTCCGGCCCGAGCACGCGGGTTTCAGCGGCGATCACGCTGCGGCTTTCCTTCTCCGCCTCCGCGTGTTTGTTCTGCGCCATCAGCGCTTCGATGAGGATCTCCTGCAATTTCAGGACTTCGCCATGGTCCTGGCCATAGGTCTTGATGAAGGCGGGCAGATACTCGCGCAGCAGCGCCTCCACATCCGCATGCCGGTCCAGCACCTCAAGGCTTCTCATCAGCCATGTGACCTTTTCCAGCGGGGATTCATCCGCCGGGCCGGGCGCGCGTGCGGCGAGGTCCATCATCTGGCGGAGCCCCTTGTTCGCCTCCTCATATCTTTTCTGCTACAGCAGCATGTGGGTGAGAGACCAGCGCTGACTCATTGTGCGCGGAGACTCCGCGCCGCACACCTTGTCAAAGAGGGGCAGCAGCTCGCGGTATTCGGCCTCGGCTTCCGTGAATTTTTTCGCGTCACTCAGGATGTCGGCCAGAGCGCCGCGCTGGCCCAAAGTTGTCTCGTTCTCCGGCCCCAGCAGCTTGGAGTAAAAAGCGGTCACGCGGCGGCACAGCTCCTCCGCCAGCTCCAGCTTGTCATTCTTGCTCAGGACTCTGATGAATTCATCCAGCCCATAAAGAGAGAACATGCGCGAGTCTTCCGGCTTGAGCACGCGCTCGCAGAGCTGCAGCACCTGGCGGTATTCCGCTTCGGCCTCCGCCCATTTCTTCTGCTTGCTCAGGCTGCGTGCCAGATGCCTGCGTGTGTCCAAAACGCGTTTGTTTTCCGCTCCCAGCGCCTTGATCTGCAGCGGCAGCAGGCTGCGGTATTCCGCCTCGGCCTCCGCCCATTTCTCCTGCTCGCTCAGGGCATGGGCCAGACGGCTGCGGGTTTCCAAAGTGTCCTTGTTTTCCGCGCCGCGCACCTTCTCCTGCAGCGGCAGCAGGCTGCGGCCCAGCTCCACCACCTCCGCGTCCTTGTCCTGGGCCTCCAAGGCACGGAGGAGAAGGCTCTGCAAGTTCAGCGCATCCTTGCTCTCGGCTCCGGAGACCTTGATTTGGAGTGGTATCATGATGCGGCACTGCGCCTCCACCTCCGCTTCTTTGTCCTGGGCAATCAGAGCTGCGAGAAGGTGGAGATGGCCGGCCAGCGTTTCCTCGCTCTCGGCTCCGAGCACCTTGATCTGCAGCGGGATCAAGCTGCGGCACAGCTCCTCCACTTCCGCATTCTTGCGGGGATACAGGGCTTGGACTAGCTGGAGTTGGCTGTGCAGTGTGTCCTTGTTTTCAGCCCCGAGCAGCTTCTTCTGCAACGGGATCAGGCGGCGGCACAGCGCCTCCACCTCCGCGTGCTTGCTCTGAGCAGACAGGGATTGGATGAGAGTATTCTGGAGAGGGAGCAGGCTGCGGCAAAGCTCCACCGCCTCTGCGTTCTTGTGCTGGGCATCCAGGGCCTGGAGCAGATGGAGCTGCCAATAGAGAGCTTCCTTGCTCTCTGCTCCGAAGACCTTGATTTGCAGAGGGAGCAGGCTGCGGCATTGCTCCTCCACCTCCGCGTTCTTGTTCTGGGCGAGCAAGGCTTTGAAGAGAAGGTCCTGGCAGAACATCGTGTCCTTGCTCTCGGCTCCGAGCATCTTGATCTGGAGCGGGAGCACGCTGTGGCACAGTTCCTCCACCTCCGCATGCTTGTTCTGGGCAGATAGGGCTCCGATGAGAGTGGTCTGGCAGTACAGCGTTTGTTTGCCCTCCGCCCCGAGCACCTTGATCTGGAGTGGGAGCAGGCTGCGGCAAAGCTCTTCCACCTCCGCGTTCTTGCTCTGGGCAGCAAGGGCTCGGATGAGAAGGTACTCGCAGACCAGTGTTTTCCTGTCCTCAACCCCGAGCGTGCGCTGGTAAATGGTCAGCACCTGCCGGTATTCCGCTTCGGCTTCAGCGTAATTTTCACTCCATACAAAGTCTCAGCCAGACGCAGGCGCGTCAGCAGAGTGATTATATCCTCAGCCCCGAGCACTCGTGCCATGGTGGCAATGAGGCGGCGGAATTCTTTTTCGGTCTCTCCGGGTTTGTCCTTTTCGATCATGAACGCCAGCAGGACAGATTGGCAGCGCAGCGTCTCGCGATCCTCCGCTCCGAAGACTTTCGTCACCACTGGCAGCAAGGTGCGAAGTTGCGGTTCCGCCTCCGCATCTTTTGACTGCATGCGCAGCGCCTCCGCCAGCAGCAGGCGGGCGCGCAGCGTTTCCCTAGCCTCCGCGCCCAGCGCCTGCGTGCGCGCCGCCACCAGCTCCTGCGCGGCCTTCTCCGCCTCAGCGTATTGGGCCTCCGCGTACAGCGCCTCCGCAGCAGCTAGGGCCTTGACCTCAGCCTCTTCGGCAGGGCTCTTCTGCCCCGCTTTCTCCTTGCCTCCCTCCGCCGCGCGTGCGGGCTCCGTGCTGATGGCGGAGAAGAGCAGGGCAAAGGAAAGCGCAGAGGATAGAAACGGCTTCATGGCGGGCACGGGGTCGGGTACGTGATGACATGCCATGATGAACCGCAGACATCGGAACGTCACGCGGTTTATGACCTAGAACAAACGCTGGGGGTCTTTGTAATTCTTCACTTCAGTCTGGACTGTCGCCATGGTTGTTCAGTGGAAATTGGGGAATGAGGCAACGCTCCGCAGACGGGCATCACACAGGCCGTCTTTACTTCCAATATTCGGAGTTTCACAGGCCTCGGAGTCTTTGTTCAATCTCTAACATCACCGCTGATTCCAGTTCAGTTTAGCCACCAGTCAGTTTGTGAATGAGCTGCTCCCGGCAGGCTCATCCCTCAGCGTCCCTCTTGCGTGGATGGGTTCTCCATTCAGCCAGCAGCGGGGCATACTCGGCGTCGATCATTTCATCCGTCCATGCGCTGTCACCAAAAGGCGACCAGGCACCGAGCACGGTCATCTCCCCAATGCCCCATACAAAAGCCTCGCGGAAATACTTCATCATAAACACTCTGCAGTCGCCGCCTCTGCTAACAGCAGGCTGCCACAAGGCAAGCAACTGCGTGGCTGATTTTCCAGCCGTGGCGGCCTCCCGCAGTTGCTGAATGATGATCGGGTCTATTCCTCTTGCGTCTTCCATGAGATCAACTTCCGGGCTTTTTCCGGAAAGTCACCTTCATATTGGCGAGCTTGCCGCTTTCGCCAGTGTAATGATTGATTTCGACCTCTGTATATCCATGCTGTGCAGCCATTCTGCCGGTCCATGTCATTTTAGCTGCCTGCTCCAATGACATGCGGCCACCTTGAGTCAGTGCATTCATCGCATCTAGATTATCGCCAGAAATCCAGTTCCCTTCAATAGCCTTAACTGCTGGCCCATAAAACTTCATCATCGATCTGAACATGTCACTTCCGCTCATCGTTCCATCACTGGTTCCCCGTGCAATGGCAAACTGAAGTGTGCCACGATCCAGACTGGAGAGAAGTAGATTGCTTTTGCCTTTGACTTCAACTCCCACTTGATACTCTCCTGAACCCGTCCTTAAAATATTGGAACGGTATTCTTTAAGCCACCGATTTGCCGCTTCTTTGTCAAGAGGGGAGCCATCATTCTCGTTCCTCCACGTGGGAGCTGGAATGCCAAGATGAATCCGGTTTTTAGGGTTGGTCGCCCCGGCGAGCGAAAACACCAGCAGTTCTGACCCATCCTGCAATCGATTGTAAGATTCTCGATCAATCTTGGGCAGCCAGCCATCCACATGCCAGGCGCGGCGAAGAGGATTGGGATTGTAGGAGTATTTGCCTGGACCACCAAGCACCGCGACCGCTGTATTCAACGCCGTGTCAACCAATGATCCAGCAATGAACTTCCAGGCATACTCCGTGCCGCTGGGAGTCTCGTCTGCCTTGTCCGCTTGAGACTTGGATTCAGAGTCTTGCCGGGCATCGACGGCTTTAATCACAGGGCTAGCGAACTGGGCTTGCGGAAATGTTTGTGGTTGAGATGGCATTCCAGTGGCAGGAGGTGCTGGGGAGCTTGATTGTGTTGGTGGGGCACCCTGTTGCTGTGCACCGGCTTTGGCCGCACTCTGCTGCGCCGTGGTATCCTGCGTATCGGCTGCAGCGGCCACATTCTGCAAGAGGCTGCGTGCGTGTTCTTTGGCCTCCTCCGGGCTGCCGTTGAAGCGGTACACGAGATCGTTGAACTCGGGTTTGGGCGGGGGGGAGCCGTGGGTGCGATACACGAGGTCATTGAGTTCCGGCCTGCCTTTGGGGGCGGCATGGGAATCGAGATCCTCGGGGGTGATGGGCGGCATATACCAAGGTCTGGTATCATCGGACGCAGACGAAGGGGCGCGGGGGCTGAGGCTGGAATCGGCAGCGTGCGCGGCGCTCCACGCGGGGCGGGGTGGTGCTCCTGCTCCGAACTGCGGGCTGCGCGGGTCACGGGGGGCAGTGGAGTCCTGCTGGCGGGTCTCATCACGCGGGCGGAGATTGCCGTCCTCATCCATGAAGTGCGGGGAGTCGTCGCGGTTGAATTGCTGACGGACGACATCGAAGACGCCGCTGGCCTTGGCAGC
>NCCR01000177.1:0-7451 GCA_002279765.1 Verrucomicrobia bacterium 12-59-8
GGCGTGCCAGCCACCGTCCCGCTCAGCGTCGGAGAGCTGAGGGTTTTGTTGGAGAGAGTGTCGGTGGAGCTGATGGTGGGAATAGCAACCCACGTTGGTGTGACGGTTCCGTCTTGCGTCGTAGCGCCGCTTGCTTTGGCTAGGTACAATCCGCCTTCGTATACGGACAATGCGCCGTAGCCCACACTTCCGGTGTTACCAGTCTTGAAGGCGACTGACGCGCCGTTCCAATGTGCGTAGAGGTTGTTTCCGAAGATGCCACGTCCATCCGCAGCGGACGACATGTGCGCCCAATGCAGCGAGACGCCGCGCACGTTTTGAGGATCATTAAACTGATCGACACTGATGCCACCGCTAAACACCGGCGTGCCGCTGAACGTGGGGGAACCAGCAATGGTTCCGCTCAGCGTCGGAGAGCTGAGGGTTTTGTTGGAGAGAGTGTCGGTGGAGCTGATGGTAACCATTGCGACGCTAGCCACTGTAGGCATGGTCGCGAAGCCAATATCGCCCGCATTCGTAACAGTGATGCGATTTGTGTTCTGCGTGCGGATGGCGACGCCCCACGATGCGCTATCGATGAAGGCATAAGCGCCATCGCCGCCGCTGATCTTCATGATCGACTGCGAGTTGCCAACGGTCAGGTCGGTGGAGTTAGAAGCGCCGCCAGTGGCGATGATCTGCGCGGCACCCCATGTATTCGCGCCGTTATTGAGCGCAACAGTCGCGCCGCTCGTGCCGGTGTTCACAACCGCAGCTGTGCCCAGACCAAGGTTCGTGCGCGCGGAAGAGGCAGACGAAAGGTCGCTCAGGTTGTTGGCTCTATATGCGTAAGTTGTGTCAGAGCCAGTTGCGGTTATTCCCAACGCTGTGCGGGCCGAGGCCGCATCAGCCGAGCCTGTACCGCCATTTGCAACAGACAGGACGGTGCCAGACCAATTTCCATTGTTGATCGTGCTTAGAACGGCCAGAGAGCCAAGGCCAAGGTTCGTGCGGGACGAAGCAGCGCTACTCACGTCGCTCAGGTTGTTAGCAGCTTGCAGCGCCGTGCCGCCATCAGTCACGCCAAGCGTAGCGCGAGCAGTTGCAGCGTCCGCATCGTCAAGCAGAGTGCGCGCGAACGATGTGAGCGATGTGAGTGTGAGCGTGCCAGCGCCATTGCCATACGGCAACGTGTCAGCCGCGAAGGTCAGGCCAGCGACTTGCGCGAGGTTCGCATGATAGGCCTGAACGTTGGTTCCGATGACAAGGCCAAACGCAGTCCGCGCGCCAGCGGCGTCGTTGGCTCCCGTTCCGCCGTTGCCAACGGAAAGCGCCGTACCAGACCAATTCGAGTTGTTGATTGTAGACGCAGTTGCGAGTGAGCCGAGACCAAGCGTGGTGCGGCCCGCGCTAGCGTCCGCATCATCGACAAGCGATCTACCAAAAGATGTGAATGTAGCAAGAGACGCGGTGGACGCGCCTGTGAAATACATGAGCCTGTCAGCTGCAGGGACAACGCTGTTCAGGATTTCAATGTTTGCAGTATTGAATGCAGAAGCCAGAGCAAAGTCTGTTCCGTCGCAGAATACAAACGCCGTGGCGGTGGAAGGAATCGTAACGGCAACGCCGCCAGACGTCTTGATCCGGATCGCCTGCGTTGTGCCGTTTTCGATGCAATAGGTTTTGCTGACCGCAGGAGCAATGACGTCACGAGTCGCGGTGTTCGTGCCGGTCATTTTCAGGATATGGTAACGCGCCTGATCGGACGCGCCGTTAACAGTCGTCAGGGTGACGTTGGCATCGCCCATGGCGATTTCGAGATAGCCAGCGACGGCAATCTCAAACAGGTCGCGCGTGCCGTTCTCGGTTGTGCCCCAAGAACCGGACTTCTCGCCGTTGCCGATTTTCTCTAGACGGAGCCTAGACGTGTAGGTTGAAGGCATTCTCTACCCCAGATAATCGGGGCGATTATACCATTACTTGAGGCGCAATATGGGATAGTCAGAAGTGGCAGATGGCATTGAAACGGTAAAAGTTCCAGAAACGCTCTCGCGGGCTCCGCCGAAGCTGATGACCGCAATAGCCTTGTTGCCGCTGGATGCGTTATAAATCAACGCTCCCTCCGCCTCAATCTCAGCCGTCCATGAGGGACTTGAAAACACCACCGTCACAACGCCGTTTGACCGGCTAATCGTGGCAGTCACGGTCGCCCCGCCAGCGGCGTAACCCGACTCGTCTACTTCTCCCGTCGCGGTATAGGCCGTTGTGTTCTGTGACAAAGACGCCGAGCTGCCGTAGAGAGCAACTTTGAGAGTGTCTGCTGTGAGGTCATGGTCGCCTTCAAGTAGCTCTTGCTTGAACGAAGAGCAGACCCCTTGATAAATTCCCATCTGTTATTGCTCCTGAACATTCGGGCGCTGATATTCTCTCCTGCGACGATCTGTCCTAGCCTTGCCTTCCTGCTCCTGCTTGGTAAGGCCAGCAGCATCCATGAACAGAGCCTTGTATTGCTCCGCCTGTTGAGGTTCGATGATATACATGGCCGCAAACATGAGAGCGCCGTAGGTCAAAGCGGTTTCCATGTTGGTGGAAATCCACGTTGTGTCGTCGTCTCCGCCTGCCGTCAGGGACGCCGGACGGCTCGAATACTCAAGCGTGTAGGCGTATGTGGCGTCAGGGGCTGGCGCAAGCCTGAGCTCGATCGTGGTTGAGTTGTCGCCTTGACCGTAGTATCGCGGACGTGCGCGATCCGCACTCAATGTGCTGGGATAAGCAGCGTCAAGGAACGAAGAATCCTTGTGTTTCAACTGATATTTGACGTTGCTGTCGGTCACGGAAAATTGAAGCGGAGCAATGTAATCAGCCGGAACTGTTAGCGTAGCGGTCCCGATAACCAAGTTTCCAGTAGCTTTCTTGGTCATTACGGGAAGCTGGCAGGACTTGATAATCATGTCCTCAGCCTGACGAATGAAGTCGTCAAGGTGTGCATCAAACGTGGTTTCGTCATCCGACTGAAGCGTGTCGGAAATCAGAGTTTTAAGCTCAGCCTTGGTAATAGCCATTAGGACAACCACTGAAATTTGTTTTGCAATGATACAGCAATGACGTTGCCAACAGGAGCCCAAGCGAACATTGAAGACTCATCCGCGTTGAATGTGGGATCATCCAGCGATTGATCCTCATCCGTATTAAATGCGTCGGCGTCGTCCCTGATATTGTACGGGTCTAGGCAATCCCGGCAAACACGCAGCTCTTCGCGGTTCGGTTGAACCTCGTAATAAAGCTTGCGGAGCGGGAACCTGAACCCGCACCGCTTGCAGTTGCCAATTGCATTCTTTTCGCTGGCCATTTACCTACCGATGTGCGGCCTGACAAAGAAGCTCGATCGATCGCGATCTTCCTCTTTGGCGTTGGCCAACTGCTCCCGATAGATCGGCATGAGGAAGTTGGCCTTATCGTATTTGTCGCGCTTGATGGCGATCTTGATAGCCAGACCAGTGATGATGGGCGGAATGAACCGCGTCGGCATATCCAGTGTGGACGTCACCCCGCCTGCGTCCTCAATGCGTCTCAAACGCCAATAGACGAGCGTGTAGGCCCTATCAGGGATCGGCCAGATACGAGCAACCGGCTGAAGCTTGCGCTCAACCATGATCGTTGTGGGGAAGCCGACTTGGTTCTTGCTGGTGAGCGCTGACCAGCGCGGGAAGCCCACTCTGCGCAGCCTTGTATCGCTTTGGGACGTGCCTGTGCCTGTCCTGATGGAGGCGTGGAGAAGATCGATCGTATCGACCGGGAGGTCATATTCGCCGTCGCCAGACGTTATGGGAAGGGTTTCCTCTTCCACGGTCCAGAGGTTCAGGCCCTCATTTCCCCATTCAAGCTTGAGAATATCAAGGCTTCGAATAGCCGACTCGAAGTCGTTGCCGGTACGCATTTCAACCCCAGCAAGCTCGAAAGCTTCTTCTAGGACTGTGCCATTATCTGGATTGAATGCCGTTGTGCCGCTTGTGGCCATAGTGCGCTCCGGGGTAGAGACGCATTATAACTGAATCTTCTCTTCAGCGCGCCGCTTCTTCTCAGCCGCGAATAGCTTGTAAAGGTTCATGAAGTGATCAGGAGGGTAGCCCAATACCTCCCCAAATGCCTTTGAAGCTGCCGGACCTATGCCCGCTTTTCCATTATAAACCTGCGATAGCTGAGAGGTAGAGATGTTGTCGTAATACCTGAGGCCATAGCGGGTAGCGCCTGCATCTTTAAGTTCGGATTGCAGGAATTCCCCGAAGTGGGCGAAGCGATCGCACAAGTCTTCAACGTATTTTTTGAGCATGATGTCATCTTAATACACAACCGCCCCAGAGTAAACTCTGGGGCGGGATTACGTGTTTGCGCTAAGCGCTACTACACAGTCTTAGGTGACAGTGGCGGAGAACATGTCGGCAACGTTCGAACCAGCCGGGACCACAACAGCGCCTTTGACGGCCCAAGTGTCAGCCGCGACGTCAACAAGCTCGATCCAGTCGCCAATCTGGCCACCAGTTGTCGTGCCGTTGAGCGTGATGGTGTCGTCAGTGCTGGACGCGGCATAGCCCGTGACGGCGTTGGAGTCGTTGTCCAGCGACGAGACAAAGCCCTTCATGACGTCATCGCCAACAACCTTGATAAGGTGGTTGTTGGTATTGACCGCTTTCACAAGGAAGCGGAACACAGCGCCAGTGCCAGCCGCAGCCGGGAGCGTGACAGTCGATGCAGCGGCGGAGTGATCCAGAAGGATGATCTTGTCCGAATGGTCCGCAACAGTCAGCGTGAGCGCTGTGCCGCCAACGGAAACCAAGCGAGCCGAGACGTCTGCAATGCGGTTGAGTTCCGCCTTGGTCGCACCGCTCAGAATGCCGCCGTCAAGGTCAGCAACAACCGAAGCGGCCTTGACTTCGCCGTTCGGCGTGTCGATCATCTGGTTCGCACCAGCCGCAAATACCTTAAGGGGGCCTGTAACCGAACCCATGACTTAGTCCTTCTGCCAAGGAAATTTAATTTTAGTTTCGGCCTTGATTCGACCGATGACCGCGAGGATACCGCCCACCGCAGCCGAAATACCCAGAGACTTCTCAATGATCACATCGATCATGTCGCCCACGTTTTTGGCGTCATCGGCTGTGAAACCAATGCCAAAAATAACAGCCAAGCCGCTGACCGCAGCCAGCGCTCCACCGATCACACCCTTGGAAAGAAGGGCATTTTTGGTAGGGGCTGGAGCCGCTACAGCGGGAGCTTCGACTTGCGGAGCGTCTTCAGACATAAGAAAAATCCACCGGGCTAGATGCCCGATGGATTATAGCAGAACAAAAAAGAGCTTGTGGGCTACTCTTCCGTGTCGCCGGGTTTGTCAGGCTGGAGCTCAGCAACAGGCTGGAGCTCAGCAACGGCGCGAGCCACATTGTCAACCGCGATCAGCTTCATCGCGCCGTCCCGCGCAGCGTTACCGCCAACTTGGTTGATTTGCGCACCAAGGTTGCGCGTGAGAAGATCAAGACCAGCCAGAATAATCTGACGATCGTTATCCGAAACAGTGATATTGAAAACCATGGAGTCCCTCTGAGCTTGTCTCCCTATTTCAGGAGAGATTTCGCCTTTGATCTAACACCCTCGACACGGGAAGTCCAGCCCTTTCCGAACGTATCCCACGCTTTCAAGTCCCTCATGAAATTCAAGCGCATGTCGATGTATTTGTCCAACGCTTCGCGGGGCAGCGCCCGGATAGCCGCAACAGTCTTCGCGCCCATCACGCCATCTTCCTCAAGCCCAGCGCCATGCCGATTCGCAAGTTCTTGCATGAACTTGATCGCTCTGATAGTGCCGCTGTTCACAGCAAGGTCGAACGCCGCGTAGTCCCAACCAAGCGGGAGCTCATCGCCCTTGATGCGAAGCCAATACTTGACGCGGTAGATTGCCTCAACCTCGCGCCGCGTGATCGCAGCCACAGACTGCGGCTTTTTGCCGCTGGAGGCGAGGTATTCGTTATAGACGGCCTGAGTGACGCCGAAGTTCGTTGCGCCGCCATTGGCGTTTCCGGGGTCGCGCTTGTCGGCTTGATAGCCGCCCTCATGCACGAGCACATACTCAAGATACTTGAGGAACTTATCCATTTACAGCCACCATCAAACCGCCGACCGCAGCGCCAAATGCAGCGCCAGCAATGAGCTCAATATACACAAAGGGGTCTTTCACCTTGCCCCGCAGAGCGTAGTTCCCAGCCACATATGCGAACGTGGCAATGAGAGACGCAGAGACAAGATACGCGAAAGAATGCTGAACCGGCAGGAACAGCCACGCAATCATGAACACCGGGAAGAAGAACAGCCCGCGCACGAACATGACGGCAAAGTCTTGGAATAGCGAGCCCTCATTACGCCCCATGTCGATGGAATCGTACCAGCCGGGAAGACGGTAGCAGCCCGCGCTCAGCGTGATCAGGAAGCCCCAGATAGGCCCGAACGCGATGCTTGAAAGAACCAGCAAGGCCAGCAAGGAGTAATAAACGTTGCGGCCCGGAAGCCAGCTGACGTTCGTGAACCCAGAAAAACGGTTGAGGATTGCGCCGATCAGGGCGCACATAAACACGGTCATATCTTTCTCCTAGAGCTAGTAGCGCTTCCGCATATGCAGAACAATCGTATACATATCACCAGCCGTGTGCCCGACTGTCGTGAAGTTTACGTCGCCAGTCTTACCAGCTCCAGAGTCGTTTTGCAAGCCGCCAATGCCAGCGAAGCATTGTTTGCCATCGCCCTCAATAGGTGTCTCGAAAGCAAGAACGTCTGTCGTTGCATCCCAGAGAACGCGGACAGACATGCCTTTAGTCATGTATTGAACTTTGTCGATGACAACGCTGGCGCAGGGCCGACCATCAGGGCCAACCTCCAACGCAGAAGCGTCAACCTTCTGGACTGCGGCTTCGCCTGTCCCATCGCTCGTGTTCGTGAATTTCATCACGGCATGACGCGGGCCGTCCATAAGTATTTGCGAAGCGACTGCATCAGCCATGACTAACCTCCAGCTTGACCTTTGAAAAGGTCAGTAACAAATCCTACCACACTCGCCAATATGAATGCTGCTGCGGCGTAAAGTGGTGCAATGCGTGTCTGAATGTTCGAAACCTTGAGCTTCAGCGAGTTGATATCTTCTTCGGATTCTCCGGTTCTCTTCCCGATTTCAGCCCCTTCCATTTTTGTAACCTTGTCCTTGGTTTCGCTCGCCACTACCCACAAACTATCGATGGACGAATCCATTCTCTTTGTGCGCTCGTCAATGCGAGCAATCATTGAGTGGAGCGATTCATTTACGTCAGACACTAGATAGCCCCATTACAATCATAAAGCCACGTCTTTTCTCTATGGCAGTTAGCGCATAGAGTCCAAAGATTTGAAGGATCATTATTTTTGTGGTTACCATCTATGTGATCAACTTCTAGT
>NCCR01000177.1:7557-16076 GCA_002279765.1 Verrucomicrobia bacterium 12-59-8
GTGTTTGGTTTGAACCCGCACCCCTCACAAAGAGGCTTCTTGTGTTTTGTGTACTCTCTATCCTTTTCTTTGTGGCGAAGCCTAACGCCACCAGAAGCCACTATTTTGGCACGATAGTTTCTGGTAGAGCATCGACCACACCTAGGAGCGAATCTTGGAAATCCGTCTCTTCCGATGTTTTTTCTTTCTTGTTTGTTCTCTTTGCAATCTACGCACATTCCCTGAATCGTTATTGGCTCAGGCTTGAGACTCCTGACGAACGTTCCGTTTTGATTCCTTGCTATTTGCATGCTGCGACTCTTAAAAGAATTTTGGGCGGCGGATGACCGCCGCCCAAGTAATCTTTACTCTACAAAGACTAGAGAGTCGAGGGCTTACGCGCCTCCTGTGCTCCCCCACACGCCCAACGGGTCCGTGACTCCAAAAGAATATCTCTCGCGGGCTTTATACCGCATGTTACCCGTGGTGAAATCACCGTCATCGCCTGTCGTCAGCGGAGCGCGTTGGAAGTGCTTGAGGCCTTCCGGAACGTCCGTGATGATGTAGTACGAGTCGGGATCGGTCAGGAAGTTGTTGATCTTGTAACCTTTCGAGAAGGTTGCCATCGCCTTCATCGCGTTGAGATCGTTGTCGGTTGTGCCGGGGCGCAGCTCCGAACCCATGATGCGCTTCAGTGTGAACTGAAGGTCACGGGGCGCGATCACCTTGACAGGCTTCGCGTTGATCAGAAGACCACGCTCGTCAACCCATTGGCCGATCTGGATCGCAGCGTTCTCAAGCGCAGCTTCGGAAACGTCCGCAGCCGTTGATTGAGTGTTGCTGTTGGAACGGCCAGCCCGTGTCGGGTGAGCCGTGCTGAACAGCGTGACGCCGTCGCCCGAGTAGAAGGACGTGAAGCCGTCATTCAGGATGGCAGCAGCTTTTGTCTGCTTGGTGTAAGCCATCGAACGAGCCAGAGCGCGCGTGTAGCGCTGCGAGAGCGAGGCGTAGAGGTTATCCTCCACAGCTTCTTCCGTGAGGATGAAGCCCATCGCGATCGTCTCGTGGTTGTAACGAGCGGCCCACGCTTCACCAGCGTCATCAAAGTGGACTTCAGCACCCTCGTCTTTGACTTCCGCTTGGCCAAAGCCATACAGCTTTTGCTCTTCTTCAAACGAACGCTTGGAGCTGTACGTCTGATAGATTTCAGCGTGCTCGTTTTCATAAGTGTCGTACTCAAGACCGAACAGAGCGTTCAGGCCCGGCACGAGCTCCTTTTGAATTTGTGCGCGAGAGATAACCATGTGAGCCTAACTCCTATCGGGCCGTGGCAACGCGGAACGCATGGATCGCAGCGTTCCAGCAAACGTGAACGTCCGTGTAGGCGTCACCAACGGCAGAGCCGGGGCGGTTCACAAAGCCAACAACACGGAACGGAAGGGTGTCTGTCGTAGCAGTCGTGCCGTTCACGCCGTGGCTGGATTGACCAGTCGTTGCGTTTACGCCAGAGCCTTGGACAAGATCGCAGTTTTTTCCGAGCTCAGATTGAGCAACAGCGCTGTTCGCTTGGACTTCGAACACAAGGTCCGGATCGTCCGCGACCATAGCCACGATATCCGAAGCGACAACGTTACCCGGATAGAAGGGGCGATGCACAATCTGGCCTGTCGCCGGGTCCGTGTAGCGGACGCCGCGAAGAACACCCAGAGGTTTGGTGAGGGAGGCTGTGCCCGTCTCTTTGACGATATAGCCTTCGCTTGTCGTGTCGGCGGAGCCGCCCAGACGCACGACATCGTTCTCACCGATCGCGGTTGCGTAACCGCTCAGGATGCGATAGTGACGAACAGCGCCAGCGTATGCGCGACCGCCCAGATAGGCGACCGGCTTAAGACCTGACGGATTGGCAGTGGTTGCCATACCTTCCTCCATAAAGCCGTCTCCGGCTTATGGAGGAACGGCAGAAACTAACGTGTTGGACTTTTCGACTGAGTCGAAACTACTGATGGCCGCAGCATAGGCATGCGAGCATCTTGAATTCTGAGCAGGTTAGCGGACATGCCAGCGTTCTGAGCGACACGTTGCTTCCTGTAGTATTCCTCGCGAGCCTTAACCGTGGCCGTGGGAATTTTAGCCAGCATGCTATCACCGATGATGATGCTGTCTTGACCTTTGCCGCCATTCACGAGCGTTCTCGCAATGGTGGGTTGCTCTTCCGGTCTAACAACAATCCAGCCCTCACGAAGGCGGCCAGACACGTTTGTCAGATCGTTCTGAGCTCCGACCTTCACCCTCAGCCAACGGAAAGACCAGCCGGGCTCAGGCTCAGGATCGGGGAGAGACGCTCTCGGAAGCCAAGTTGCAGGCTCACGCGATTCTGCGTCTCTTGTTTCGGAAGACCGTGAAACACGAAGAACCTCGTCCTCGTTATCCATAAAGTCTTCAGAGCCATCCGCTGACGGGCCGAGAAAAACACCAGTTTCCTCGGGATTAGTCGCCGCATTGACGGCGTTAATCAGCTCTTCTTTGCTAGGCCGACTAGCTTCAGACGCGGCTTCTTTCTTGGGGCGATTTGTCATTGGAACCTCTTACTAGGACTGCTGCTTGCGCAATTCGAGCGCATATCTGCGGATGGCTTCTTTAGCCGGAATGTGAGGCATCAGTTGAACTGCAAGTTCAGCCTGAGCTTTCGAAACCGTGACCTTGTTTGACGAAGGTTCCTTACGCTGCGGAGAAGATGCGGCAGCGGAGCGAGACACGGGAGTCACATTGTCCGAAGATTGTTTCCTAGGAGGATCAGTCTTCCCAGATGACGGGGCTGGGGCCAAGCCGTAGGCGGAGAGAAGCGGCTTCATCTTTTCGTCAATGTAACTATAGTAGGAATCATCTTGCGGTGTAAGCCCCCTGTTTTTCAGAGCTTCTTCGCTAAACTCAAGAGCCGCCTGAGTCAGAACCTTGTGCTTCGTGAACCATTGATTGTTGCCAATCCACGATTGGGTTTTGGGGTCAAGGTTCGATTGGGCGGGCGGACGCGGCATTTCCGGCAGGCGGATCGGCTGAGCGTTGGCGGCTGACGCCTCACTCAGAACGGCGCGTTGCAGGTTTTCTTGCGCCTTTGTGATCGCCTCTGAGTCGCCAGACTCGTTAGCGTCTCGCAACGCGACGCGGGCCGACTCCAGCTTGATCTTGGCCGCTTCCTTGATTTGATCGACGGAAAGCTTGCCTGTATCAGCAAGAATCTTTTCGAGAACTTGATTGCGCTCAAAGAGCGCGCGGGCATAGTTGGTCGCCTCAATACGAGCTCGCGCCTCTTGCTCTTTCGCACGGCGCTCGTCGTTGCGCTGGCGAATCACGACCGGGATGCGCTTAGCAAGGCCTTTGTTGCCCTGAAGAGTTTTCAGCTCTTCTTCGATCGCCTTGTCTTCGTCGTCATAGTTGCTGTCGATCGGAGCTGCCTCGCGGCCTCTATCCTGAGGCGGAGTATCGTCCTCGATAATTACATCATCTTCGTCGGAAATGACTACTTCGTCGTCCGTTCCCGGTTTGTTCTCGTCAATAGTGACCTCATCAACTTCTCCGTTGATAAGCTTGTTGAAACGCTCAATATCTGCGTTTTGTTGTGCCTTCTTTTCATCGCCCGTTTTAGGGACGTGAACTGCAATAGTAGCCATGTTTCTTCCTCGAAAGACTAGACGCGAGTGTACTTGGTGATGTCAGAAATGACGCCCTCAACGGTATCGTCATTGATAATGCGCAGCTCAATGCCGGTGACGCGGGACTGAATGCGAGTGCCAGAGTAGGACTTGAACAGAACCCAATCGCCCTCTTTGCACCATGGGCCGTTGGGGAATTTGCGCTTGTCCATGTAGGCGTCAGAGCCGACCTTGGCGACGTAGCCCATGCACGCAGCAAGCTTCTCTTTTTCGAGAAGGGCAGGATCGATATGGATTCCGCCGTCGCTACGCTCCTTCATCTTCGGGAGCACAATCAGAATGCGCCAGCCCGAGACGTCAACGTTACGAACAGCTTCCTCAACAACATCAACAGCGTGAGCGTCATACGCCGCCACGGCTGAGGTAGGGCCAATGGCAGGTTTAGGGAGCTTAGTCAGATCAAGCATAAAAAATCCAATCTCTTGCGAACGTTATTCGCCAGCTTCAAGTTTGGATTCGCGATCTTTTATATGTGCGGCAATGACGTGGTATTCCGAAAGCTTTCCGAAGTCAAGCTTCTTTTTCTCTTCAAAGTTGTTTTCCCCAACTTGTGCGGAGCCGAACGCAATTTTTCTTACCTCGGCTACGTTTTCGGCAATCCATTTCAGCACTTCAGAGCTAGGCACTTCAGCGCTTGGAATAATCTTTAGTTGGTTCCAAACGATATTCAGCGCTTGGAGCCTGCCAAGGATATAAGCCATTTCACCGGACGCCATATCAGGCGACGTGACAAGACCAACCTCAATCTGGTTGATCTTGTCCGCAATTTCGTTCATGAGCTTTTTGACGTTGAGTTCGGCCATTACTTCTTGCCTTTGTTTCCGTTGTTATTCTGCATTGCTTTCTGGCGACTCTTCTCAGCAGCCGTTCTGGCGCTGATGTCTTTCAGCCTGACAAGCGTTTCCATTGTAAGGCGTTTCTTGTTGACGTCAACGCCTTCCGTGACTTCCAGCAGACGGATAGCCGCGTCGATCGCTTTGGACTCTGTATCGAGCTGGAGGCGCTCGGCTTTGTCTGCAATCTCAGCCGCAGTCTTGACGGCATTGAGCTCAAGCGCACCTTCCTTGACGCCGACTTCCCGAATCTTGAGCTGCACAAGCGGGTCTTCAGCCAGCTTCTGAGCTTCCTGCTGCTGATTCTGCTGCTTCGATTGGGCAAGCACTTGTTGCGCAGCCTGAGCTAGTTGCGGAGCAAGGGCTCTTTCAACTTCTTCCGGAAGCGGCTTCTCAGGATCGGGGAGAGCTTGGCCGTAGATGGCTTCGATCTTCTGGCGATACAGGTACGCGACGTGCTCAGCAATGTGAGCAGCGATTGCAGCCTGAATGGAGGCCGCGTCAGGGGATTGGCCGACCATCTGCTGAATGAGCGGGTCTTGAACCATCGCCATGTGAACGGCGATGTGCGACTCGTGATGCTGATGATCGAAGACCTTCACGGGGTCTTTCATCAGGACGCGCATGTTTTCCGAGACAGGATCAAGCGGATCAATCTCGTCATCGAGCGGAACGATCTTGTCCGCGTTCGGGATTTCCATCGCCTCAAGGAAGCTTCTGTGCAGCTCTTTGTGGTCATATGTGTTAGGCGGAGCAGCTTGAGCTGTGTTGATAGCTTCTCTGTAAGCAACAACTCTTTGCGCCATTGAGGAAGCATTTGGATCGGTAGACGGAATAACGCGCAGCGGGGCGGCGAAATCCTTTTCGAAGTCAGCATCATCGTCATCGACATAGCGATACGCGCCATATCTTTCTTTGACGATATCCATCATGATATCGAGCTCGCGCGAGAGAGAGCGCAGGAACCCGATCTTGACGCTGTTCTGGATTACGAGCGATTCTTCAAGAATGGCCAGAACTGAGCCGACCGGAGCCTCTTTGCCGATGTCGGAAACAGCAGCGTCGATCGATGACGCCGTGCGGCGGGCCTCGTCAACAAGCTTGTCCAGAAGGCCAGCGAGAACGGCAGACGGCTCCTTGAACGGGAGCGGCATGATCGAGTCGGAAAGCTTCGTTCCTTGGAAATCGACGTCGCGCCATTCGCCCGGCTTGAGCGGCTTGTCGTCCTCGCGGACGCGGAAGCCGCGCGTGCGGAAACCGGCGGGAAGGTTGGAAAGCGTGCCAGCGTCAACCAGCTGGCGGAGGATAGACGTTCCGCCTTCGGCAATGCCGCCGATCAGGTGAACGAGGCCGATACCATAAACCGAATATCCGGTGATGTACTGGTAGGCCGTGAAGTATCTGCGGCGCTCGTAGTCGGAGCCTTCCTTCCAGTTTCTTCTGACATTCAACACTTGTTGCGAAGCTTTGTCGATCACAACCAGATAAGGAACGGCGCGTCTGCTGGTGTTTTGATCGTCACCTTTGACTTTCAAGTCAACGTGGAATTCGAGGATTTCATGCTGGCTGGGGATCGAGGGCGGAGTGCGGCCATCTGTCGCATCTTGCTCCTTGCGCGGCTCTTCTCTATTGATCGACACTGGCGAAGGGAGCGAAATCTCTTTCCACATGCCGCCGTCCATGAGCTGGACGACTTCACTCGGGAACATCAGCTGCTTGTGACAGATGCGCGGGCATTGGTCGATATCTGTTGTGCCGTAGGGCATGATCAGATCAAGCGGGTGAATGTAGCGATTCTCAATCTTCTTTGTGACGGAGTTGTAATACGTCTTCTTGAAGCCCGAACCAGACAGATGCACCATGAACGCCAGACGCGACTGCTCATCGGAGTAGCCCGGCACGTCATTCAGGATGACGCAGTTGACTTCCTTGGTGACGCGGCGAAGGCGCTTTGCGATTCCTTTTTTCTTGCTGTTGAGTTCGGCTTTCGCCGGGCCGCGCGCGGGCGCGAGGTCGCGAACGGTCTTGGCCCAGCCCCGCGTAACAGCTTCAAGCAAGACGGGATGGAACACGCCGCACGCTTTAGGCCACGGATCGTGGCGCTCTTCAACGCTCATGCCCAGCAGCCGAAGGCCGCGAGCCAGCATTTCTTCCCAATCTTTTCTGGTGTCTTTGTCGATTCTAAGCTGATCAAGACACTCTTGGGAAATAGTCGCAAGAACCTCTGCGTCCAAGGTTTCAGCGAGGTTGTCTCCAAACTCGCCACTTACGGGCTTGTCTGCGGCAGTCTCATCTTCGCTGAAATCAACGGTTACGGAGCCGTCATCGTTGTGTGTCTGTTTGCCAACGCCAAGTTCGTCCATGAGAGCTTCTTGCTCTTGGAACGGATCGAGCCCGCCAGCCTCTACCTCAACCTGAACGTTAGAAAGGCTTGGCACAGGCTCACGATCTCCCTCTTCCATGGAGAAGAGAACTTCATCGGGAGTTTGAACCGACTTGCCAACATTCATAGCTACGCTTCCAGACTAGAAAACCGAATAATAACTGTTGGATTTCTTTTTGGTGTCTGGACCGTCGCTCCAGTCCTCATCGCGCTCCAGTCGAATAACGCCGCCTTGGCGGGCCGTCTGGATAGCCTGAGTCCCTGAGTCAACGTAGTCATCGCCGTCTTGAGCGTTGGGAAACGCTTCAAACTGCTCTATGACCTTTTTCGTCTCATCGTTGCTGATATACCATACCTGACCGGACTTGAAAATATCACTAATTGCGTTTACGCGCAATATCTTGTCATTTTTGGCGCGGCCCGGCTGGAAAGGCGTAACCGGAAGCCCCTTCATTCTGAGCTCTGGAATCAATGAGGTTCCCTGAGCGGTGTTCTCAATCAGGAGGCAGTCAGGCTTGAACTTGTCGAAAAGCCGCTTGGCTTCGTTCTTCAGGTCTGGGAATTCGAGCCTCCCCCGGAATGCGTCAATCAGCATGAACTGCGGGTAAAGCTTACCTCCGGGGCCAGCCTTCATGAACATGCCCCAGGTACTACACGCAGAGTAGTTGGACCGAGTATTCGCCGTTGTGGCTGTGTCCCAAGATTGAATAATGTATTCAAAATCTGGAACCTTGCCGTCTTTGTCAACGTCCCACTCGCGCCACCAGCTAGCCTTGATGAGGGCCGCCGCAACCGAGACAGGGCTCTGCTGATACTGAGCCGACCAGCGCTGAATCGGGAGCTCGTCCCTGATCTTCTCAAGTTCCTTGATGCTCCAGAACTGCGGCCACAAGGCCTTGCCGCTCGGCAAAATTGCAGGGAAATCAATGACTTCCCACTCACCCTCTTCTCCGCGATCCTTGGCCGCCTTGATGACTTGGCCAACAAGGTCGCGCTGCGACCAGCGCGTCACGCAGATGATGATGGCTCCGCCCGGCTGAAGACGCTGGCGGGCCAGCATGAACCAACTCATGGCGCGATCGTAGATGGATTGGTCGCCAGCCTCAGCCGAGAGGGCCTCGGCTTCGGTGTGCGGGTCATCGATTAACAACAAATCTGCCCCTCTGCCAGCGAGGGCACCGCCCATGCCGACAGCATAGTATTCGCCAGCGGCGCTGGTATTCCACCTTCCGGCAGCGGTTGAGTCCGCCGCCAGCTTCACGTCATTAAAAACCGCCTTGTAGTCGGGCGTCTGCATAAGGTTCTTGACCTGACGGCCAAAGCCCTGCGCGAGTTCCGCGGTGTTGGAAACCTGCATGATTTTTCGTTTCGGATATTTTCCGATGTACCAAGCCGGAAGTATTACTGAAGTGTTGACGCTCTTTGAGTTATGCGTAACAATGTAACCTCTTCCAGCCAAGAAGAGGCCGTCCTCGCGCTCAACAGTTATGCAGCGAGTCGGGACAGTGTCCACCGCCACAACGGAGCGGATGTATCTATAAGGCCTCGCGGCGTCGTACGTTCTTTCGTTTTTTCTAGGCAGGTAGCAAGAATCTTTCATGTAGAAAATGACAC
>NCCR01000178.1:0-4531 GCA_002279765.1 Verrucomicrobia bacterium 12-59-8
CGTTCATCCGCTGGCTGGTCGAAGAGGGGGAATTTCGCCAGGTGCTGGCCGTCCTGCCGGAGGAAGATGCCAAGGCCCATCAAGGCCTGCTGGAAAACTACCTCAATGCCCTGACCATGCTGAAGCGGTTCGATGACCTGGAGCGCCTGATCAACGATCCCAAAGTCGCGGAAGTGCTCGATCCCACCACGATGGCCATGTTCCGTGCGCATCTGGCCTTCATTTTGAACAAACCAGCCGAGGAACTGCGCGCCAAACTGATCACCGCCAAAGATGCCGCGCAACTCAACGGCCGTTACCCCGCCCTGCTGCAAATCGCCAGGTATGGCGAGGATCGCGGGCATTTTGACATCGCCGAAGACGCGTACCGCCTTGCCATCAAAGCGGCGCAGCGGGCATCCGCCCCGCCCCGCATCGAGCGTGAGGCCTTTACCGGCCTGATCAAAGCATGCCTGGCCAATCGCGACACGGAATCTCTGATCCAGGCGTCTCAGGACGCGGTGGCACGCTGGCCGGATGACACGAATTTCGTCGAGGCCCAGATCTACGTCAGCCTGCTGGCAGGTCGAAACATCGAACTCGCCCTGCGCAACGCCGCCAGCCTGCTGAAAATCCAGCCCAATGACAATCAGCGCAAACTCACGGTCGCACTGGCACGCTGGCGCCTGCGGGACACGCAGCAGGCGCTCCAAAACCTGCAATACATTGATCTCAATCCGCTTACCGAGGGACAGCGCGCCGTCTTTGCCGCCATCGCCAACAGCGGCGGATTTCATAACGAAGCGATGGGGGTGATCAAAGCCATCAATCCCAAGGCCAGCATGCTCCCGGAGGAGCAGCGCTGTTTTGAGAGTGTTATCGAACAAAAATAAGCCTCGCTTGAGCTAGGAGCACGTCACGCGTCGGCCGACGGGTGATCGGTCTGCCTGCGCGGCAACCGCAATGCGGAGAAGTGCCTGCATGAAAAAGGCCGCCTGCAAAAAAGCAAGGCGGCCCGAACAACCCAACTGGCGGAGCGGACGGGGCTCGAACCCGTGACCTCCAACGTGACAGGCTGGCGTTCTAACCAACTGAACTACCGCTCCTTTGCCGTTTGGGGTCGCGATATTAAACGCTCCCATGTTGCTGGCAAATGGAAACTTCCATGCACGAAAAAAATTTATCACGGAACCTCCTCACCTGAGCCGGTGTAATACCAGCCGATAACTTTGCCATTGAGCACCAGCGCCTGAACTTCGACCGGCTGCAGACCAAAAATCGTCTTCACATTGCACTCGAGTTTCACCGCCCAGCCTGGCTTGCCTTGAATCACGCTGGGCTGCGGATCCTGCCAGCGGATGACATTCTCCGGCTTGAGCTCAGTGACCTGGCCGCGCTTCATACTGGTAATGAGCAGCGGATAGCCGCTGGTGGCGTCGCGGACTGGCCTGCCCTCCGCTCCCACCTCGCTGCTGGAAGGTGCCGCCTCAACCGCCGGAGCCATCGACTGCGACTGTGCCCTCATCGCCACGGCGGCCTTGAGTTCTTCCGCACGTGTGAGCTTCCACTTCTCATAGGAGGCGTTAAGCTGCGCCTTCAAGTCAGTTCCGTCGATGGAGAGTTGCGCACGCGCCGGTGAAGTGGCGGTCGGCGCAAGAGTCAACATCCCTTTCTCTGCAGACAGTGCATAGGCCTTGCCACCAGCGGCAATTTTGCTCGCGCCCACGCTCATCTTGAACATCGCGTCCTGCAGCAGCTTCACCTCACGTGGAAAGGCGGTAGCCGGGATCTTCAACCAGTTGCCGGTCAGTGCTTCGATGGGTTCAAACTTCGGGCCTGAGGAAGCAGGCTGAGTCTTTGGCTCAGGGGCCTTTTCCACCGGCTTCTCCACCACGACAGGCTTTGCCGGTGCTGGCACCATTTCATTCACCAGGGGTTTTTCCTCATCGCCCGGCTTTACTGTGACGACCTTGGGCTTCACCGGCGGGTTGAGACTCTTGAATACCAGCTTCTTACCTGGAGGAGAACCATAGTAATCGTAAGCTAGAAAGGCCGCACCGATAATGAGGATCGTGTAGAAGAGTGATTTCATGGGATGAGATAAAGGTTAAAACAACATCAAGCGCTATAGCATGATGCAGCGATTGTGTACTTCAATTTCTTGAGCTTACAGTTACATTTTTCTGCCAAGATTGCGGCAAAAGACGCATTGACCCTCTGCTTGCGGGTGGGACGGCCTGCGCTACATAGCGCACATGCCCCAAACCAACCTGCTCCTCGGAGTAAACATCGACCATGTCGTGACCCTGCGTCAGGCACGCTACCGTTCCATGCCGGACTCGCCAAATGCAGAGCCTTCGGTCCTGGCAGCCGCCATGGCGGCGGAGGCGGCGGGCGCTCATTCGATCACCGTACATCTGCGGGCCGACCGCCGCCACATCCAGGACGCAGATGTATTTCTGCTGCGCAGGAATATCAGCACGAAGCTCAATCTGGAAATGGGCAACACCCAGGAGATTCTGGACATCGCCCTCCAGGTGCGTCCCGACTTTGTCTGCATGGTGCCGGAAAACCGCGAAGAGGTCACGACGGAAGGCGGCCTTGATGTGGCCGGGCAGCGCGATTCACTGCGCCGCACGGTGAAAGCGCTCAGCGACAATGGTACCCGCGTGAGCATGTTCATCGATCCCGATCTCGAACAGGTGCCAACGCCGGACACGGCCTGAACACGCAAAACCTCCCTGCCCTCTGGTCTGTACCGCACCTGGCGGAGCTAAACATCGGCCATCACCTCGTTTCACGCGCTGTCTTCATCGGTCTGCACGACGCCGTGCGCGAGATGCTCGCCATCATGGCGACTTATCACAATTGATCCCCTATGAAGGCCACCGGCATCGGCATAGATCTCGTGGAAGTGTCCCGCATCCGCGAGATGCTGGAGCGGCACGGCCAGCGCTTCAAGGAACGCACCTACACCGCCGGCGAGATCGCCTACTGCGATGCCTGCGCCGAGCCAGCGATGCACTACGCCGCACGTTTTGCCGCCAAAGAAGCGGTGGCCAAGGCTCTCGGTACGGGCATCTGGGCGGAAGGCGTCAACTGGACCGACATCGAAGTCGTGCGCGAGGCCGGCGGCAAACCCACCATCATCCTGCATGGCGCTGCACGACAACACGCCGGAGAGGCCACCTGCCTCGTCAGCCTCACACACACCCGTGAGCTGGCCATGGCGCAGGCACTGCTCACGTGAGCTTTTGCTTTTCACGCACCAGCCCAGCCGCTACAATCGGCCCATACCCTCATGCGACGCGCAATTTATCCGGGCAGCTTTGACCCCATCACCAACGGCCACCTCGACGTTTTGCAGCGTGCTGCGGGGATTTTTGACAATCTCATCATCGCCGTCGCCCGCGACAACGCCAAACAGAGCCTCTTCACGGTCGAAGAACGCGTCGAACTCATCCGCAACGCCGCCGCTGAGATTCCCGGCATTGAGGTCATGCCCTTCGATGGCCTGCTGGTCAATTTCGCCCGCAAGCATAAGGCCTGTGCCCTCGTCCGTGGCCTGCGTGCGGTGTCTGACTTTGAATTCGAGTTCCAACTTGCCCTCATGAATCGTAAGTTAGAGCCGAACCTTGAAACGCTGTTTCTCATGCCCCGCGAAGAGTACACCTACATCAGCAGCCGCTTGGTCAAGGAAATCTGCCGCCTCGGGGGCCACATCGAGCAGTTCGTACCGCCCAATGTCGTCACCGCTCTTCAAAACAAGCTCCAACTGGGCTGATTTTTATCCATCCTCCCTCCATGCACCGCCCCTTTGTTATTGAATTACGCTCCCTGCCGGAATGCGGCAAAGACTTCGTCGGGCAGGAACTCCCGGCTTTCTTTGCTCTCGACCCCAAAGACCCCATCCAGGCCGTTTCCCCCTTGAAATATGATCTGCACGTCGAGCGCGATGGCGGAGACCTCCTCATCAGCGGCCGGCTGGAGGCCACTTTCAGTCTGGAATGCGGTGCCTGCCTGGAACGCTTCGACTACCACGTCGAAATGGCCGATTACAGTTCCGAAGTCGAGATTGCAAAGGATGACACGATCAACTTGACGGATACCGTCAGGGAAGATATTCTGCTCACCCTTCCGAGCTACCCACGCTGTGATGCTGGCAATGTCCAGCCTCGTCAGTGTCCCGCCGAAGGCAGGTTTGAACCGGCGCTGGAAACAGCGCCCGACGAACCTCAAAGTGCGGGTCCGGGTGTATGGGAAGCTTTGAACAAGTTAAATTAGAAGAACAGACCCCACCTCGATACTCTCATGGCCAATCCGAAGCGCAGACAATCCAAGAGCCGCCAACGCATGCGTCAAGGCGCAAACCGCTGGAAGGCACCCACCCTCAAGAGCTGCCCAGAATGCGGCACCTCCGTCCCCGGCCACGTCGCCTGCCCCTCCTGCGGCTACTACCGTGGTCGCCAGGTGATCAGCAAGGTCGCCGGCGAAAGCTGATCCACCCCTCGTTGACCAAATTTTCAACCCCGCCGAGTCTCACCTCGGCGGG
>NCCR01000178.1:4592-13816 GCA_002279765.1 Verrucomicrobia bacterium 12-59-8
GGGGGGGGGGGGGGGGGGGGGGGGGGCGTTTGCCAATCCGCAGCAACCCATTGCTATGCAGTATCTTTGCATGAGCCCAAGTCCATGCATCTTCAAAGGCATGAATCGGAAGCCCTGATACCGGCCCTCATGGATGACTCGGAACGTGTTTCCCATCGTCACAAACCCGACCCGCAGCCATTGCGGTCAGACATTGCTGAGGACAACATCTCCACAGCTTCGAGGATCACTCCCTGCCGCTGGACAAAAACGGCTGACAAACCCGCAAATGGGTGAATGCTCCCGCATGAACATCGCAACCACTTGCCAGTTCCTCTTGTGGTGTGCCGTCATCAACTACGGCATCCTGATCGTCTGGTTCCTCGTTTTCACCCTGGCGCATGATTCGCTGCATCAGCTTCACGCCCGGATGTTTCGCATCTCCACGGAACGTTTCGACACCATCCACTATGCCGCCATGGCCTTTTACAAAGTCGGCGTCCTGCTGCTCAATCTGGTGCCGTATTTCGCGTTGCGCATGGTGGCCTGAGGAGAGCTGCTGTTTCTTCAAAAGAATCGAGGTGTTGCGTGCAAATCGCGCAGGGTCCGCTATCTCCCTTCACGATGAATCGCCTTCTCTTCACCACCCTTCTCTGCGCTCTCGCCGTTCTCCATATGCCGAATGAAAGCCAGGCGGCAGATCCCATCCGCGTGGCGTGTGTGGGTGACAGCATCACCGAAGGCATCGGCACTCAGAATCCGAAAACAGACGGCTATCCCGCAAGGCTGCAGGAGCTTCTTGGTACGAGTTGGAACATTCAAAACTTCGGCGTGGGCGGACGCACCATGCTTCGAAAGGCCGACCCTTTCGATCATCGTCCCGCACACAGCTCCGGCCCGGACGTCGTCATCATCGCGCTCGGCACCAACGATTCCAAAACGGCCATCTGGTCCGGCCATAAGCAGGAGTTTGTGAGCGACTACGTGGCCATGATCAAAGAATTCCAGGCACTGCCGAGCCACCCCAAAGTGTGGGCCTGCCTGCCGCCGCCCGCCTTTCCTGGCAACTGGGGCATCACCGAAGACGTCATCCGAGACGAAGTCATCCCGGCCATCAAACAAGCCGCCGAAATGACCGGCATCAGTTTGATCGACCTCCACACACCGCTACTGGAAAACAAAGCGTGGTTTCCTGACTTCGTGCATCCGAATGGAGAAGGAGCCAAGCGCATCGCCGAGCTTGTGGCGGAAGCCATCAAGCGGCGTTAAGGGCGTTGTTAAACCGAACGAGGAAGACGACGCTCAATGATCCTGCCAACATGTCACTCGATGGATTCCACATCCCTTGCAGCAACGGGTGCCAGCAGGCAAGATTACCACCAGTAACCCACTGGCTGTAGGCTTGGTGCCCCAACGGATCGGCATTCCAATTCACTCTGATGAACGAAGTCACCGAAAACAATCTCTGGGGCTACTTCCAGACTCCTCAAAAAAAGGCGTCATTGTTGAAGAAAACGACGGCGGCCCGCAACGCTGCAGGACACCGGGTTAAATCGTATCGCGAACTGGCCACCAAAATTGCTGAGTTACAGTTCATGAATCGGGATCTGGTCTTGATGTTTCGTGGGCAAAACGGGGACTATCGCAACTCTCGCAGCAACACCACTCTGAAAGCCTCACTGTTTCGTTCGGAGGCTGGACAAACAACACCGCCTTCAGCTGGAGTGCTTATCCGACGGTTTGAACAGCTTCAACGAGCAGAGGAACAACTCATCAGAAGCTATGAAGACAAAAAATTCATCGGCAGGGAGCGCCTTCAGCGCTATCGCATCCTCCGCTGGGCCATTCTTCAACATTACGAAGTTTGCCCCACTCCGCTGCTGGACGTGACGCACTCCCTTCGCATTGCAGCCTCGTTTGCCACCATGGGAGCCAATACTGACGCTTACCTGTATGTGCTGGGTGTGCCCAATCTCGCGGGCGCGATCACCGCAAGCGCCGAGGCTGGATTGCAGATCATCCGCCTTTCGAGTGTCTGCCCGCCTGCGGCACTTCGACCGCATTTTCAAGAGGGCTACCTGCTGGGAGAATATCCAGAACTTTTGAGCTTCAATGACAAGCAACTGCTAGATCACTACGAAGTCGATTTCGGCAGGCGACTGGTGGCCAAGTTTGTCTTTGATCCAGTGAAGTTGTGGTCAGATCCAAACTTTACTCCAGCGTCAAATGTGGCCATCTACCCAACACCTGGTGAAGACCCTTTGCTGGACATGACATCCAAAATCAAGGCATCTCTCGTTTGACCACTAGGGCTGGGAGCTTGGTCCGACGAGCGGTCGCAGACTCGCTTTTCGGAAATCACCATACAAGAAAGAGGTGGCTCGGGACGGAATCGAACCGCCGACACGGGGATTTTCTACCGACTGAGCTACCGAGCCTCTGACTTGAAGGGCCGGTATAGGAGCAAGCTCCAACCATGGCGCAACGTGTTTTTCGCGTGCCGTGCAGATTGCTTGAGGCAGCTATTTCCCCTTAGCCGACATCGCGATGAGCACCCAGGCGATCATAAAGCTCAATCCGCCCAGCGGGGTGATGGCTCCCAGCCATTTCGTGCCGGTGTATGCGAGCACATAAAGCGAGCCGCTAAACAGCAAAATGCCCATGAAAAAAAAGCGCCAGGCCCAGACCATGAGCGGCTTGGTGCTGGCCAGCAGCGTCAACAGCAGCAGCACAACGGCATGTGGCAGGTGGTACTGCACGGCTGTCTCCCAGTGAGCGAGTTCAACGGCGGCCACAAGTTTGTCATGCACAGGTCCGTGGGCACCCGAAGCACCCAGTGCGATGGCAAGGAAGCCCATGAGGGCGGAAAGACGAAGGCGGAAGGGATCAGGCTGCATGGGGAAGTATGAAGGTAGAATGACGAATGGCGGGGGCAGCACAAGTGCTCTGTTTCCCCATACCGCACCACCTCATGTGAAAACCAAGATCGAGGACGATTCCGCTTCGTCCACGCGGCTTGCGCTCTTGGAACTATCTGTCCTCTTCCGACCCTTCGACCTCTTGAGCTTTCCCCGCTTCCCACCCATCCCGCGCTTCGGCAATGAAACGCGCGACTAGCAGGAGATCCTTGCTGCCAGGCAGCGACTCCACACCGCTGGCGACATCGACGGCGATGGGCTGAGTTTGCTGCACGGCCTGACGCACGTTGTCAGGGGTCAGCCCGCCGGAGAGCAGGAACTGCTTGGCTGGAAACATTTCCTTGGCACGCACGGCCAGCTCCCATGGGAAGGCAAGCCCACCACCGCCGTAGCTGCCGGGATTGTACGCGTCGAGCAGGATCGACTCACAGGGAAACTCACCGATCTGCGCAAGTGATGCGGCATCGCGCACTTGCAGCGCCTTGATGACGTTGACGCCGCGCTGCATGAGGTGCTGCACATCTGCCGGGGTCTCATCGCCATGAAGCTGCAGCGACTGAAATAAACCGCTGGAGATTGCCGCATCCAGCAAGGCGGCGTCAGGATTGACCAGCACAGCCACGAGGGCATGCTTGGCCGCCACTGCCTGCAATGAACTCACCGCGACCTCCAGCGGCATGTGGCGCTTCGACTTGGGCCACAGATTGATGCCCACGGCATCTGCGCCGAGCGCAAAAAGCACCGCAGCCTGCTGGGGCTGAGTGATGCCACAAATTTTGACACTGCGACGCTGAGGATCAGGGAACATGGGGAGGAGAAAACGGTGGAAAGGCCAGACCCTGGCGCTCTGGCAGCAGGGAGGCCGTAACAGTCAGCAGCACATCGAGCTTGGGCGGCAGCGGCATGCTGCCACGCACGCGCACATCACGCTGCAGTTCCTGAAACCGCAGCGCATCCGAGGGCTGAATGAGAAAGATGACCGGCGGTGCGGCATGCACTCCGGCATGCACCTTGGGATAGACCTTGCTGAGCAGGCGGTCGAGCATGTCTCCCGTCATGTCAGGCAGGGGCAGTGAGAATAAAAACAGCGAGTACTCACGCTGCAGTGCCAGCTCAAAGGCACGCTCCCCGCTGGGCGCGTCGTCCACCTCGCAAATGCGGAAGGCCATCAGCGCCTCACGAATCACGCGCCGGTAAGGCAGGCTTTCCTCTACAAGGAGGACGCGAGGAACAGAGGGTATGTCCGGTGAGAGGACTGTAGGAACAACGGAGAAATCGGGCGGATCGGCTGATGTAACCGGAGGAAGCTTATCGGCCAGACGGGCAGATCTTTTCATGAAAGCACTTTCAGCTTTCAGGATACACCGCCACGGCCATGACGCCTTCACTTGGCAGCCAGCCGACCACTTCCACCCGCTGGAGCGGCTTTGCGGACGATCCCATGCCTTTGCGCACGGTTTCCAAAACTTGCTTCTGCGTGTCCTCGGTCACGGTTGAGCCAAACAATCCGGCGAGGTCGGAGAGCAGCGGCGCAGGCGCATTCACACCGCCAGCTGTGGTCACGGGCGTGCGGGTCTGCCCGCAAGCGAGAATAGCGTCGCGGATGGCATCCGGCGTCATCGTGCCCGACACCACCACCAGACGGCGCAAGCGGGTCTCAGCCGTGGGCGACTGCACGATGGCTGGCGCAGGGACTGCCACGACTGCGCTCACGGGGGGCTTGATCGACTTGGACGGCTTCAGGAAGCCACGTGGCCCGTCCGCATGAAATGACGAACCGCTGTTCAAAGCCTGCGGCAACATGGGCTCCTCCGCGCTCAAAGCAGCGGCAGAAACAAGGAAAACAGCGACCTGACAAAAGACGGAAAATTTCACGAAGGCGCGTTTTTTATCATGTTGGCCTCCAAGTGACAATAACAAAAGTGAGAAAGGGCAGATTTCCAGACCTCATCTTAACGTGATTTCACTCGATCTAAACCGCACTTGATCGGCTTCGTGCCCTGAAACATGCTGCTCGTAGATGAAACGCCGCCACCTGCTCCAATCCGCCGCTGTGGTGCTGTGTCCGGCGGCGTGTGGGCAGAAACATCGCGCCCCCCTGCCCTTCGCGACGCTCACTGATCTCTCCGCCATGCTCAAAGCGGGACAAACCACGCCCCTAATGCTGGTGGAGCATTGCCTCGAACGCATCGCGCAGATCGACAAGTCGGGGCCGCGATTGAATGCCGTCATTGAGTTGAATCCTGCGGTAAGAGCCCTCGCTGCCGCCAGCAACCCCGGCGCGCTGCACGGGCTGCCCATCCTGATCAAGGACAACATCGAAACGGCGGATGCCATGCAGACCACCGCTGGTTCACTGGCCCTGCGCGATCACAAGCCCAAGCAGGATGCCGCGCTCGTGACACGACTGCGTGAAGCCGGTGCCATCATTCTCGGCAAAACCAATCTCAGCGAGTGGGCGAACATCCGCTCGCCAAACTCCACCAGCGGCTGGAGCGCGCGCGGTGGTCTCACGCGGAATCCACACCTCCTCACGCACAGCGCCAGCGGCTCCAGCTCCGGCTCAGCAGCCGCCGTGGCAGCGGGGCTGGCACCTGCGGCGATCGGCACAGAGACAAACGGCTCCATCGTGAGCCCAGCGAGCGCCTGCGGCATCGTGGGCTTCAAACCCACCGTCGGCCTCATCAGTGGCAGCGGCATCATCCCCATCACGCACTGGCAGGACACGGCGGGACCGATGACACTCACGGTGCGGGATGCGGCACTGCTGATGCAGGTGCTCGCGGGAAACTTCACCGTGGATTTGCAGCCGGACGCACTCAAGGGCGCACGCCTCGGCGTGGTGCGCGGACAATGCGGCAAAAACGCACAGGTGCTCGCGCTGTTTGAAACGGCGCTGGAGAAACTCCGCGAAGCCGGTGCCATCATCATCGATCCGGTAAAGCTGCCCAACATGCGCGAAGCCGGTTCACTCGCCTGGAAAGCCATGCTGATCGAGCTGCGCACGGATTTGAATGCCTACCTGGAGGAGCGCGGTGGCGATGTGCGCTCGCTGGCGGAACTCATCGCCTTCAACGAACAGCATCGTGAGGCCGAGATGCCACACTTTGGCCAGGAGTTCTTTGAGGAGGCGGAAAAGCTCGGCACGCCAGAGATCATCGCCGCAGGAGTGGCTGCCCGTGAAAAAGCGCGCCGACTTGCCGGACCGGAGGGCATTGATGCCGCACTGCAAGCGCACCAACTCGATGCTTTGATCTGCCCCACGAATGATCCCGTTGGCCGCATTGATCTAGCGCATGGCGACACGAATGAACGCATCGCCAGCACACCGGCAGCCGTCGCCGGTTATCCCCATCTCACCGTGCCGCTGGGGTTGGTGGATGGCCTGCCGGTGGGTTTTTCCTTCATGGGCACAACGCATGCCGATGCGCGCATCCTTGCGCTGGGGCATGCGTTTGAGCAGATCACCCAAGCCAGATGTGCGCCGGTGTTTCGCGGTTAAATCACAGGTGAACGGCAAAGATCACACCATCTCCATCATCCGCTTTTTCTTCGGCTTGCCGGCGCGCACGAGTTCGACATCGGCGGCCACGACTTTGTACTCGGGGCACATGGTGTCGCCATCGCAGCCCTGACCGGTGACGTTGTTCACCATGGCTTCGGGAAAGTGGAAGGTGGTGTAGAGGATGCCGGGCTTCACTTCATCCGTGACGCGGGCTTCAAGCTCCACTTCGCCACGAGCGCTGGAGAGACGGGCGATGTCGCCGCTGCGGATGCCTTTGCGCTGGGCGTCCTCGGGATGGATGGAGAGGAGGTCTTGCGTGACGATGTCGCTGTTGCCGGTGCGGCGTGTCATGGTGCCACAGTTGTAGTGCTCCAGAATGCGTCCGGTCGTGAGGATGAAGGGGAACTCCTGCCCGTTGGTCTTCAGCTCGGTGGACTCCACCCAGGGGAAGAAATGGAAGTGGCCTTTGCCACGGGCAAACTGCTCTTGGTGCATGATCTGGGTGTCCACACCGCCTTCTTTGACCGGCCACTGCTTGCCATTGATGCCCAGGTTTTCCCAGGTGGCACCTTTGAAGAATGGCACGATCTGCGCGATCTCCGCCAACACGCCCTCCGGCGTGTAGTCCGCCTGCGGGAAGCCAAAGCGCTGCAGGATTTCGCACATGATCTGACCGTCAGGCTTCGTCCCTGCGAGCGGCTTCACAGCGGCGTTCACACGCTGCATGCGGCGCTCGGCGTTGGTGAAGGTGCCGCTCTTTTCCAGGAAGGAGGAAGCAGGCAGGATGACGTCGGCATACTTCGCGGTTTCAGTCATGAAGATTTCCTGGACCACGAGGAACTCCAGGCTCTCCATCGCATGGCGCACATGGTGCGCGTCGGGATCGGTCTGCACCACGTCCTCGCCCATGAGCCAGAGGGCCTTCAGCTTGCCTTCGACAGCAGCGTCAAACATCTGCGGAATTTTCCAGCCGGGCTCCGTCGGCGTCGGCACACCATAAAAGTCCGCGTAGCGCTTCTGCACCTCAACGTCGTCCATCTCGTAGTAGCCCGCGCCCTGATGTGGCTGGCAGCCCATGTCCGCAGCACCCTGCACGTTGTTCTGGCCGCGCAGCGGATTCACACCCACACCGGGACGACCGATGTTGCCAGTCATCATGGCGAGGTTCGAGATGAGCATGACCGTCTTCGCGCCCTGCTCATGCTCGGTGACGCCGAGACCATGAAAGCTCATTGCGGCTTCAGCGGAGGCGTACTCGATGGCGGCAGCGCGCACGAGGTCAATGCTCACACCGGTAATCTTTTGCAGCGCATCCAGATCAAGCGCGCGAAGTCCGCTTTCAAATTCTTCCCAGTTCTCGCAGCGCTTCTTCACGAACTCGGTCTTCACCAGACCGGCATCGAGAATGCAGCGGGCGAACATGTTAAGCAGCGCCACGTTGGTGCCAGGGCGCAGCTGCAGATGGTGCTTTGCATACGGCACGAGTTCGATCTTGCGCGGGTCGATCACGATCAGCGGAGTGCCTTTCATGATGTGCTGCTTCAGGCGCGCTCCCGTGACCGGGTGGCCTTCCGTCGGGTTCGCTCCGATGACCATGACGCAGCGAGTGTGCTCGATGTCCTCATACGAGTTCGTGGCCGCGCCGGTGCCAAAGCTCTTCTGCATGCCCCAGGCCGTCGGCGAATGGCAGACGCGGGCGCAGCAGTCGATGTTGTTCGTGCCCATGACGCCACGGATGAACTTCTGCATGAGGTAGTTCTCCTCATTGGTGCAGCGTGCGGAGGAAATGCCCGCCACCGCCTGCCCGCCGTGGTCGTTTTTGATGCGGGTCAGATTGGCAAAAATGTGATCGTAGGCTTCGTCCCAGGTCGATTCCTTGAACTGACCATCCGGCTGCTTGATCAGGGGCGTGCGCAGGCGGTCCTTGTGATTGTAGAACTTGAAGGCAAAGCGGCCCTTCAAGCAGGTGTGCGCGTGGTTCACCTCGGCATCCACCGGGGCCTGAATGCTGAGCACCTGATCGCCCTTGGTAGCCACGTTGAGATTGCAGCCCACGCCGCAGTAAGTGCAGATCGTGCGCGTCTTCTTCGTCGCCTCGATGGATTTGGAGAAGAACACATCACTAATCGCAGAAGTCGGGCAGGCCTGGGAGCAGGCACCGCAGGAAACACACTCGGAGTCCGCAAACGATTCATCCAGCCCCTTGATGATCTTCGCATTGAAGCCACGGCCATGCATCGAGAGCACATGCTGCCCCTGAATTTCATCACACGCACGCACACAGCGCGAGCAGTTGATGCACTTCGACAATTCGGACGTCATGTAGGCGTGCGAGTGGTCCTTCTTGCGGTCAAGATGATTCGCCCCCGCCGGATAGCGCACGCCACGGATGCCCACCTTTGCCGCCACGGTCTGCAGTTCGCAATTCCCGCTCACCTCGCAGGTCAGGCAGTCCAGCGGATGGTCCGTCAGCACCAGCTCCACGATGTTCTTGCGCAGCTTCCGCACCTTCGGCGATTCGGTAAATACATGCATGCCCGCCGTCAGCGGCGTATGGCACGAAGCCACCACCCGGCGCGGCCCATCCGGCTGCAAGGCCACTTCAACTGAACACACACGGCAAGCACCATACGGCTCCAACTGCGGCGCATCACACAGCGTCGGCACATGCCCGCGCCCGCGATGGCGGTCGATGAAATTAAGAAGCGTGTCGCCTTCGTTGAATTGATGGGCATCGCCATCAATGAAAGCGGTGAGGGTGGAGAGGTCTTTGACCATAACGTTGAATGAGAAATTTGGCAGATACTACACTGGATGGGTCT
>NCCR01000178.1:13836-22350 GCA_002279765.1 Verrucomicrobia bacterium 12-59-8
GGATGGGTCTCAGCCGGAAGCACGGAGAGCACAAATTCATAGATGCGACGGGCGGCGGCGAGGGCCTCTTCAAATTCAGGTCGGGGCGGTTCCCCTGGCACGTCTTCCATAGGATAGCGGAATCGAGTCGAATAGGGCGTGACGATTTCTGCGTCATCCAGCCGTTGGGTGAATTCAGGCAGATGCTTCGCTGCCAGTTTGATCAAGCGCTCCACATCGTGCGTCTTTTCGACCATGACACCCGCATGGCAAAGACAGGCCTTCACCGCCTTCTCGGCAGCCTGCTGGCAATGATAAATGGCGGCATCCAGCGGATCATTTTCACCAACCGAGAGCTTCTTGGCGGCCTGCAGATCATGCGCGGCTTTGAGCAGCCACTCCTGGACAAGTCTGATTTCACTCTCCGCCATACATCAACACCCCCTCCCGTGCGATTTGGTGCGACATGGAAGCGCGGACATCCTTGTAACGATCAAACGATGCTTTGGATTGAAGCAACACATCCTTGGCCATGTCGATGGACCGCAGGCAACGCCGGGCCTGACGGACGTGCTGAATGGAAGTCGCTTCTGCATCCCTTACCAGTACGAGCAAATCCAGATCACTGTCCTCCGTCGGCTCTCCCCACGCATACGAACCAAAGAGCCACACCTGCTCCGGCTGAAACTCCGCCACCAGCAAACGCGTGGCCTCCGCAATGACAGGCTGCGCCTTCTCGCGTAGCGAGGAGGCTGTGAATGCACTGTCTGTGGCGGTGAGCATGGATAGGTCTGAACGATAATTTAATTACACTGGATGGGTCTCAGCCGGAAGCACGGAGAGCACAAATTCGTAGATGCGACGGGCGGCGGCGAGGGCGTCATGGGTTTGCTGCGCCGTTGGCATTGGAGCTTCGTCATCCGCAGGGTAACGGAATTCCGTAGCCAGGGGCGTGATCGCATCCGCGATCTGCTGAAGGCGGGAGAATTCGGCATGCTTGGCCGCAGCCAGTTCGACCAGCTTTCCAACATCATGTGTTTTGGGAATCGCCAGCCCCTCGCTCACCAAATAAGACTTCATCGCCTTCTCCGCAGCTTGTTGGCAATGATAGACAACGGTATCGAACAAGTCGCTACGATGGCCTGCGGTGAACTCCGCATTGGCGAGATCATTGCGCGCTCGCGTCAGCCATGCCCGGACGGTTGGATAGAGTTCAACGCCCATACAACAACCTCCCTTCGCTAAGAATTTTGAAGGTCAGCGTTGGCTTGAGCGACTTGACGCGATCCACTTCGCCTCGTGTCTTCACGATTACATCCTTGGGAAGCTCCAACCCGCTCAAGGCTCGATGGGCTTCCTGGGCACGCCCCAGAGAATTTTCATCACTCGATGAAACAATGACGAGCAAATCCAGATCGCTGTCCTCCGTCGGCTCTCCCCACGCATACGAGCCAAACAGCCACACCTGCTCCGGCTGAAACTCCGCCACCAGCAAACGCGTGGCCTCCTCAATGACAGGCTGCGCCTTCTCGCGCAGCGAGGAGGCTGTAGCAGCACTGTCTGGGGCGGTGACCATGGGTGAAAGCCTAGCTCTTGAAATACTCCTGCAACTCCGGACCAAAATGCTCCAGTGCATTCTTGATGGGTAGCGGCACACCGCCACCGAGAGCGCAAAGGCTGGTCTGCTCCATCGTATCGAGCAGGTCGGTGATGAGTTCGCGGTCAATCTTGTAGCTGCTGTCGGCGCGGGCTTTGGCGATGAGTTCCTTGCCGCGTGTGCTGCCGAGGCGGCAGGGGAAGCACTTGCCGCAGCTTTCGTCAGCGGTGAACTGGAAGAGGTGCTGGATGTATTCGATCATCGGCATCGACTCGGGGATGCTGACGACGCCGGCGTGGCCTTTCATGAACCCCTCATACTTGAACGATTCGAAATCGATCGTGAGTTTGCCCACGTGGCTCATCGGCACGATGCCGCCGAGCGGCCCGCCAATCTGAAGGGCCTTGACCTTCGTTTTGAAGCCGCCGGCGAGGTCGATCACCGTCTGCAATGGCGTGCCCATGGCGACCTCGTAGATCCCAGGTCTCACGAAATGAGAATCAAGCGAGAGCAGCTTCGGCCCGGTGGACTTTGGTGTGCCGATTTGTGAGTAACCTTTGCCACCCAGCGTGAGGATGGCGTGGATGTTCGCGAGGGTCTCGACGTTGTTGACGATGGTCGGCTTGCGGAACAGGCCCTCGATGGTCGGGAACGGCGGGCGTGTGCGCACTTCGGGGCGCTGGCCTTCGAGGCTGGCGAGAAGGGCGGTTTCCTCTCCGCAAATGTAGGCACCCGCGCCTTTGATGGACTTCAGCATGAAGTTGAAGCCAGTGCCCAGGATGTTCTGCCCCAGCAGGCCCGCAGCGCGCAGGTCTTCGATGGCTTCGTTGATGATCGTGACGGACTCGGGATACTCCGCGCGGATGTAAAGGATGCCGTTCTCCGCTCCTGCGAACCAACCGGCGACCATCATGCCGAGCAGGACGCTGTGCGGCTGCTTCTCCATGAGGTATTTGTCGATGTAGGCACCGGGATCCCCTTCGTCGGCATTGCAGACGATGTATTTGTCCTTGCCCTCAGCGGCGCGGCAGGAGGACCATTTGAAGTGCAGGGGGAAACCCGCACCGCCACGACCACGCAGGCCGCTCTCCTTCAGCTCCGCTCCGAGTGCGTCGCGATCACCGCCTGCGATGAGCTGTTTAAACGGCTCATAATAGGCGTCGATGCCGGGAAACTCAGCGGTGAGTTGTGCGGGCTGGAGATGCGAGACGACGGCGTAGCGATCTTCATCGTCCCCCTTTCCCGTCTTCACGAGTTCGCTCAGCGCGTCATCCCTCTGGCCGGAGTAGTTTTTTCCCTGATACTGCAAGGCACCGCCTTCGTGGCAGCGGCCCAGGCAGCAGATGTGGCCGATCTCTTCGGGTTTGAAATGTGTCTCCAGCGTGTGGTGCAGCTTGTCCTGCGTGCCGGCGCATAGGCAGGCGCTGCCGTTGCAGACGAAAACCTTCTTCCCCTCGTTCTCCTTTTTCAGGAAGTCATAGAATGACACCGCGCCGAGGGTGATGGCATCCCCAAACAGGTGATCCTGCCCCATCTGATGGACGACGTCATTCTTTTCAGCCGTGCCCGCTTTATCAGCGGCATCGACCATGCGCTCAAAGACGTTTTTTTCGACACCTTTGCGGAAAGAGAGGGCACTGAGATTTTTGGACATGCGGTTGTTGGGGAAGATTAACGATCAAATCCTGCGAATGCATTCTCAAAAATTGAGATTAAACCGCTTCGACGATGATCTTTTCGCCCCGGATTTCCCGCACGCGCACGGGAGTGCCGCTTTGCACGTAGTCGCCCTCCGCCATGGCTTCGATCAGCCGTCCGCCGAGGTCGATGGTGCCGTAGGGGCGCAGGGCGCTGCGGGCGCTGCCGCTGTCACCCACTTGGGCGCGGATGGCGTCCCGCATTGAGGGCGCATCATTCAAGGTGCCCCCAGCGGAGGTTTGCAGGATGAGAGAACGGAACGGACGCAGGTCGGGCAGCCAGAGGCAGATCAGTGTGATGATCACCGCCGCCCCCGTGACGCCGAGCGCAAAATTTCGGAAACCGGTGGCATACGCGGTGAGGTTGAAACTTCCCGCGCTGGCACCACTCGGCGGCAGCACTTCCCAGCCGGACATGGCATAGACCAGGGCCACCATCACGCAGAGGAAGCCCAGAACTCCCGGGATAATCGTCCCCGGTGCCGCAAGCAGTTCCACCCCGATCAAAACGATGCCGAGGACAAACACCGCCGAAACGACCATGGTCTCCTGCCCGGCCAGACTCCCGGCCACGTAGTGTCCAAAGAAGAACAGTGCAAAGGCCGCGACCGAGACGAAACCAGGCAGGCCAAAGCCGGGCGTCTGCATTTCGAGATACCCGCCCGCAAGACCGATGAGGATCAAAATGGCCGCATAGCGCGTGACCCAGATGGCGATCATTTCAAAACCGGTGGGCTCGGCGGTGACGACCTCGCCCTTCAGCGATTCGAGCTTTTTGATCTCCTCGATCGATTTGACGATGCCCTTGGCCAGCAGCGGCTTGCCGTTGATGAGCATCGTCGCCTGCTCGGAGTCCAGCGTGACGATCTCCCCTTTCGGAATGATCACCTGCCCGTTGATGCTGAGTCCGCGGTCCATGTCGATCATGCCTTCGATGATGCGGACATCGTGCCCTTTTTCGCGTACGACGGTGCGGGCCATGCCCATGAAGGCGGAGTTGTTCTTCGCACGCTCCGCCTGGGCCAGCGGGGTGCCATCACCTGACACCGGCGTGGAGGCCCCGATAGCGCTGGCCGGTGCCATATAGATGGTGTCCGTTGCCATCGCGATCATGGCCCCGGCGGATATGGCCCGGGTATTCACAAAGGCAAAGCTCCGCGCTTTGAGATTTTGCAGGTCCCGCATCATCAGGCTGATCGTGTCCCAAGCTAAGCCACCGGGTGTGTCGAGTTCAAAGACTACCGCTTCGGCACCATCGTTGTTGCAGCGGGTGAGCGTGCGCTTCATGAACTCAAACCGTGCGGGCAGGATCAGATCGTCCTGGCCCACAGAAATGACGACGACCTTACCGGCATAGCTTTGGCTGTTAGAGAAGGCGGGCGCTTCACTCTTCTCTGGTTTGGATTCCACCTGCGCAGCCGGTTTTGATTCCGCCACTTTTTCAAGTCGTTGGTCATACCAAACCCCGTTTAAAGTGATCACCTTCCCCGCCGGAGTGGCGGCTTTCGCCAGCGACTCCACATCGGCAATGATCGCGCGTGCCAGCAGCGGCTTGCCATCCACGGGTTGCACAGCGGTATCGGCATCCAGCAGGAGCAGTTCCCCTTTTTCCGCCAGCGTGGTTGTGCCGAGCACCAGGCCTTTGTCACGATCCACAAAGGCATCTGCGATCTCTGGGCGGTGGCCCTTGAGCTTGCAAAGGCTGCGTGCCCCGGCTTTAAGTACTGCCAGAGACTCCGCGAGCAGCGTGTCCTGCGCCTTCGCCGAGAGCGATTCATCCGCCTGCACCTTCGGTGGAGCCGCACCGATGCGGGAGCCGGGAGCCATCCAGATCTCATCACACGCCAGTGCCAGCAGGGCACCACCACCGATGGCGGAGGTGTTCACATAGGCCCGTGTTTTGATCTTCAAGCGGGCGATTTCCTCCGCCAGCGGCAGCGCCGCCTGGGCGTTGCTCTGGGTGACGTGAATGTCGAGGATCAGACCTGACGCCCCCTGTTTGACAGCTTCATCCATCCACTGCCGCAGCTCGCGCCAGCGCCGCATGTCCTCGATGTCTGAATCAGTGACACCCACGCGAGCCAGTTGTCCGGTCATGGAAGGTGCGGCGAAACCTGTGGCAGAAAAAACCGTCAGGCAGGCCAGCAGAAGAAGGCGGAGGATTTGCATGCTCAAGATTACGAGTATGTCATCCGCATCGCAACCATCACTGCGTCAGCCTTTTTTGCCAAACAGCAGCCGCCAGACGTACATCAGAATCAGTGATCCGCCCACGGCGGTGGCGATGCCATTGATGCTGAATTCGCCAACAACACCCCAGCCGATGAGGCTGCCAACCTTGCCGCCAATGATGCTGCCGATGATGCCCAGCAGCACCGTGGTGATAGGATTCATGCCCTGCCTGCCGGGCATGATGAGTTTCGCCAGAATGCCAGCGACGAGTCCGAGCGCCGACCAGATGAGAAGTCCTTGGAGTGACATAAGACCGGCATGCTACGGAATCACTCCCCCCACCGTCAATTCCAATCCTATTCGATCTTTGCAACCTGCCGCCAGGCATTCCAGCCCCCCTTGAGCACAAACGCGTTCTCGATGGGCAGCGTTTGCTTGAGACGTTCGAGAATCTTGCGGCTGGCATCGCACTTCGCCGCGTTGCAGTAGAGAATGATGGGCTTGGTATTGGTCTGCAGGGTGTCGAGCAAACCGAAAAGCTGCTCCTCAAAATGCTGCTCGTTCAGCAAGACCGCACCCGGAATGTGCCCGGCGTCATACTGCTCCTGAATGCGGGCGTCGATCCACAGCACCTTGCCCTGCCAGCGTTCCTGAATGACCTTCATGGACACCTCATCATTCCGCAGCGGCTCCTCCACCAGATACAGCGCCGGGGCACGCGGATGCCAGGCATGGGTGGCCCAGGCCGCCGTGGCGGCGAGGAGAATGAGAAATGTGGCCTGACGTAGCGCGGGAAACATACAGCAGCAGATCAGGGCTTTGCGGCAGCGGTGGCTGCGGCAGGTGGCGGCTCAGGCTTCCGTGTGATGGTAAAAAAGGCGAGCTGGTAGCGGTATTTGGCGATGCGGCTGTTCGTCTCGATCTTGAGCGCCCCCATCGTGGTGTCCTGCGTGGTTTTGGGCTTCACGGTGATGAGGTACTCCCGCCCTTCCTTGATCTCCTTCCAGTCGAACTCCACATTTTCACGGGTCGGTGTGATCTTGATGATCTTCACCGGCTCTTCGCCGGTGAACTGCACGAGGCAGGATTTTGGCGTCGGCTCATCACCGATCCACCACTGGAGATTCTTGGGTTTGATGTCCACGACGGCAGGCACATCGAGGATGAAATTGATCTGCCAGTCCGGCTGCTTTGGATCGTCGGTGTTGACCGTGACGAATTTTTCATGCCGTCCGACAAAGGTAGAAACCTTGAACGAAGCGTGGCCGGTGCCGACTTCACCGGGCTTGTACTCAGCCTTGTCGAGTTCGGCGCTCAGGCAACTGCAGGCGCTTTCGAGGCCGAGGATTTTGACCGTTTTGTCGCCCTTGTTGCGAAACTTGAAGGTGGTCTCCACCTCCTCGTCCTCCGGCTTCGGCTTCAGTTCGATCGCGGGCACGTCGAGAGACAGTTCGGCATGCACCGAGGCGGCGAACGCAAAGACGAGGAAGGCAAGGCGGCTGGCTGGCATTGGGAAATATAGCACATCCAGCCCCCCTGATTGCAAGGCATCTTGACGCGCCGGGGCAGCCGCGCACCCTGCCCGCCTATGCGATTCGCGATTTGCAACGAGACCTACCAGAACTGGACCTTTGAGAAAATGTGTGAAGATGCCGCAGCGGCGGGTTATCACGCCATCGAGCTGGCCCCCTTCACCTTGAAGGAAGATCCCCGCGAACTCACCGTAGAGGAGGCGCTGACGCTCTGTGCCAAAGCCAAATCCTTCGGCCTGGAAATCCTCGGCCTGCACTGGCTGCTGACGAAGCCGACGTGGTTTCACATCACCACGCCCGACGCCCTCCAACGCAAGGAAACCGCCAAGTTTGGCCGCCACCTCGCGCAATTCTGCGGCGCCACCGGCGGCCGCATCATGGTCTGGGGCAGCCCCAAGGCCCGCACGGTGCTGCCGGAATGGAATTATGAAGACGCCTTCAAACGCGCCGCCGACTGCGTACGCGAAGTGGCCGAGGAATGCGGCAAATACGGCGTGGTCATCGCCATGGAGCCTCTGGGCCGCAAGGAAACCAACTTCCTCAACACCGCCGAAGAGACGATCCGCCTCTGCAAGCTCGTGGACCACCCTTCCTGCAAGCTGCACCTCGATGTGAAGGCCATGAGCGATGAAACCAAGCCGATCCCTGACATCATCCGCGACAGCAAGGAGTGGACGGTACATTTCCACACCAACGATCCCAATCTGCGCGGCCCCGGCCAGGGCGAGGTGAAATACGAGCCGATCATCGCCGCACTGCGCGAGACCAAGTACGAAGGCTACCTTTCCGTCGAAGTGTTCGATTACACCCCCGATGCCCCCACCATCGCACGGCAGAGCATTGCGTATCTGAAGCAGGTGATGGGACTGTGAATCGCGTTTTGCGGTCCCGGCTTCAGCGGCCCGTCCATGCCCGAACCGTTTAAAGTCGGCATCACAAACATCGAGTGGATCATTGTCGGCAAATGCCGCCTCATCCTCTCATACTCTGAGGTTTTGCCCAACCCGGTGGACCTGGAAAAAACGCCGCGTCACTGAAGTCGCAGCGCGTGGACCTGCTGGTTGCCACGCTCCGGGCCAGTCCCACCGCGCGTTGCGCCCAGCTCATCCCCGGCTTCACTCGCATAACCGAGTGGTGGAAAGCGCCCTGTTTGAGCCGGTGCAGCATTTTTATGCCATGCATGGGCAATGACACGCACCCGGTGGTGTATGATGCCCCGGAGGCCTAAAGCTATGGTGGACAAGCCGATGAGGCGAGTGCGACAGGATGGTAAAACATTCCATAAACGTTACTTATCCTTCGTTACAATTGAATGAACAAAGCGCCCCTCTCGACCAGCCAACCGACTTGGAGTATGGCGTCTATCCACTGCTCTCCATCCTGCTGAAACGTGCCTGGGAGCGGCACGTCAGAGCACGAATGGAGGGGCTGCTGTTTACCAAGGAGTTTGAGACCGGAGGTCATGCTGCGTGGGCATGGTTTATGGCTTGTCAAAGCATCAGCCACCCCGCCAGAAGCTGCCACAGTTTCCTCAATT
>NCCR01000179.1:0-14201 GCA_002279765.1 Verrucomicrobia bacterium 12-59-8
TGCGGCTGCTGGCAACGTGATCGGTCAGGGCGTCCAGAATGGCGGGCTGAAGGATATCAACATCGGCTCTGCGGCGCTGTCAGGTCTAGCAGGCGGGCTGACGTCTGGCGTTGGCGCTGCTGCTGGCGGCGGCATCAAGACGGCTGCAGAGACGGCGGCTGCACAAGGCGGCGACGTCATGGCTAAAATGTTTAATCCAAATACCATGGTCGATACTGCTATGAACATGGGCAGTCAATATATGACTAATCCGATCGCCGGGGCCGCTGCCATCATGGGCAACACTCCTGCAGTTTTCAAAGAGAAAGACACAGCGTCCTCAAAGCAGAAACAACTTCAGGATGACTGGAACTCTGCGATCGGCAGAGCCATCAACCACGAGGCTGACTACAATTTCAACAGGTATGCTGGCGTTACGAATGGCAGAGCCCCAACTCCGGATGATGTTCGTACCTATATGACGTCCGCTGGCGTTGGCCCTTATCCGGGCGCTGTGCGTAGGGGTTACGCCGAAGGCGGGGCGGTCACGCCTGTAGGCCTTGGCCTTGTTGCCACGGTTGACGACATGCAAAAGCAGCAACAGGCCGGAATGCAAAATGAGCGGGCGATGTCTCAGACGCAGGAGATGTTCGATATTGCTGTGATGCTCGTTACCGGCAAGTTGAATCAACAAGAGTCGCAGAAGGCTTACGCCATGCTGCAAAAGGCTCTCGGCCCTGAGGGAGCGCAGCAATACCTGCAACAGGTTCAGGAGGCTGTCTCGGGAGGAGAAGACCCAAAGCTGGTGGACGGGCAACCCTCGGCCCGTGATAACGTCATGGCACAGGACGCCCAGACAGGAGAGCCTATCAAGCTCGCCTCTGGAGAAGGCATCCTCCCGTCTCCCATGGTGCAAGCTGCGGGCGGTGGATTGCGCGGAATCAAGAACATTGTGAAAGCAGCTTCGCAAGGCTTGCCCCAGATCAGGGATCATGCTATGCGTTTCGATCAAATGGCCGCTGGATAATCCAGCGGTTCCGCATGAGGGCGAAATCGTGATTCAAATTAGCAAAGATTCCGGCAAACTTGTATTCAAAGAAGGGGCCGACATATTGGGAATGTCGCCGTATGTCGCCAAAGCATTTGTCGAAATGCTTTGCTGGCGCTGCTTTGAAGCCGGGTATCACGCAGCCGACCCTACACTCAACGCTACTGATGTCGATCTCACAGCCTTCCAATCTGCGCTCAAAAGACTAGAAGAAATGACGGACGGCGCGGTAAAAAAATCGACGGAGACGTTTGTCTCTCTAAAAAAAGCTAGTGAAATTGCTAGCACATGAACCGTCCGAAGATTTTCGTTGTTCCTCCGGAACATGTCGATCGCGCTTGGCCGTCGATCAGCTCTCTTGGCATTCTCCCGCGCGAGCCCGCAACCGCTGAGACGCGCGCCGCGCTTCTTGACGCCGTTCGCGATTCCGTCGCGTCCGGAAGAGAAGAGCTTCACGTTGTAGTGAATGGAGCTGGCGAAACAGTAGCGTGCTTCACTGTCTTTGAAAACCACAAAGATCACGGAATGATTGTCAGATTTATCGCTGGCAATGACGCGCCCATCTGGCTTGGGTACATCATGCGCAACATATTCGAATTGGCCGCATCGCGCGGCTTTTCTTACGCAAAGGTTGCGTCAGAGAGTATCTAATGCGAGATTACAAATTCTCGATCGAGCCGTTTGAGGATAGCTATCCTGAGCTCGAATACCTTTACCGTGAGCACTATGGCGAGATGAAGACTCGTCTTGATGCTGATGGCGCTCCCATCCCAGATTACGCTCCCAGACTTGGGGAGTATGTGAACGCCTCGCGGCGGGGCGACCTATTCACTTGGGTTGTCAGACTGGATGGAGAAGCGGTCGGATACTGCAACATTTACCTGACGAACGACATGCACAATGGGCAGTTGATCGCCCAAGAAGACGCCATCTTTGTGACAAAAAGTCACAGGAATGGTGTGGGCCGGAAGCTCGTCAAGCACATCATCGAAGACTTGCGCGCTCGCGGCTGCAAGCGGATCATGGTCACGCCGGTCACAGACTTGGGAGTCGAAAAGGTCTGGAAACGTATGGGTTTTAAGACCGTCTCTTCTGTCATGGTTTATATGCTATAATCCGCCAATCCTCCTTCGGATTGACGATTCATGTGCAGTTCTAGCCAGCCGACAAGGACAAAGCAGGACGTCACCACTCGGACGACGACTGTTCCTGACTACCTGCAGTATCCCGTTCAGCAAAACGCTGCGCGGGCTGAAGTCGTTGGTAACAGACCTTACGAGTCGTACACCGGCCAGCGCGTGGCCAATTATGATCCCGGCTACGGTCAAGCGCAGGGCATTGCCCAAGCGCTCCAGACGAGCGGCCCGCAGTCCTATCAGGCAGGTTCGTACAACCCGACGAACTTCCAGCAGCCAGTTAACTTCACGCCTACCAATTTCCAGCGCACCCAGAATTTCAACCCCACGGCCTACAGCGCGCCGGACTATCAGTCCGGCCCGGCCTATGCGCAATCGAGCTATACACCGACGCAACTCGACACTGGCAGCGATTACACTGGTGGGCAATACGGCGCTGGCTCTCAGTATCAAGGTCAGCAGTCCTACTTCGATCGCGCTGGCGCTGCCGGATACAACCCGCAGACGGCGAGCCTGAGAGAATACTCTCAGGAAGACGTTGACAAATATATGAGCCCGTACCTGAAAAACGTTGTGGACTCTCAGGTCTCACGCGCGAACACGCAGTTCGACCGCGACATGGCGGTTAACCGTCTGCAGTCTTCGCGCGGCGGTGGCTATGGTGACTATGGCTCGCGCGTGAGCGAGGCCATCATGCGTTCGGATTACAACCGCAACGTGAATGACATGGTTGCGTCTAGTCTGCAGGAAGGTTTCGGTCAGGCGACGAACCTCATGCAAAGCTGGAGAGATGCCGATCTTTCCGCTCAAGGTCTCTCGCAGGCTGATCGCCAATTCGGCGGGCAGCTCAATCAGGCTGATCGCCAATTCGGCGTCAATTCCGATTTGAATAACGCGCAGTTCGCGGCTGACTACTCTCTGCGCCAAGATCAAGAACTTAACGCCAGAAACATGGCGGACAGTCAATTCGGCGCTACGTTCAACCAAGATCGCATAAACCAGATGAACGCTCAGCGCGAAAACCAAGCGCAGTTCGGCGCGGACTTTGCGTCGCGTGAAGGTCAGTTCGGCGCTCAATATGGAGCCGATCAGGCCGCACGCGCAAATGATTTCCGCCTTAACAATGCGCAATTCGGAGCTGAGTTTGCGGCTGGACAAAACCAGTTCGGCTATCAGGCTGAAGCCGACCAGATGGCTCGCCTCAACGAACTAAGCTCCGCAGAGAATCAATTCGGAGCAAACCTAACAGCTGACCAGCGTATGCAGCTCAATGAAATGATGATGCAGGACAATCAGTTCGGCGCGAACCTCGGCATGCAGGATCGCCAGTACGGCGCGAACTTTGGGCTGAACGCTCAGGACCAGTTCTACAATCAGCAAATGGGAGTTGCTGATAGCATGCGTCAGGAAGCTGACAATCGCATGCGCTATGACCAGACCGGCCTTGATACTCAATATCAGGACTTCCTGCAAAGTCGCGACTGGGATCAAAACCAGATCAGCTGGCTCACGTCTATTCTTTACGGTACGCCGGGAATCGTTACGAAAGATTACAACAACGTCTATAGTAACCCGCTGGCCCAAGGTCTCGGTGCCGCTGCTGCCATGTATGGCCTCTATAATCAAGGTGCGTAATGCTTCCTAACCCCAGCTACGCAACAGACCCCCAGCTCAGACAGATGGCTCAAGGCGGACTGCCGGGAGCCATCAATGAGGAAATCACGCGCCTCGCTATGCGGCGCGGAGCTCGCGTGAATCCTCAGGCTCAAGCTCCCATGCCTCAGCCTAAAATGAGTCCTGAGGAAATGATCGCAGACCTTGTGTCGCGTGTGCGCGGTAAGAACGCGCAAGCAGCGCAATCGATCGTCCCGGCTGGAACGCCCATGCAGCAGCCTCGGCAACCGCCCCAGCAAGCTCCGCAAGGTATCAAGGCGTTCCATACTGGCGGTGTCAACATCAGCTATGGTCGCGACCCTGAGAAGGACGCTCGCTTCCAAGGCCGCACGCAGTCCTTCCGAATCCGAATGCGCCTGCGCCGCTACCTGCGGGGCCGCCGCAACTTCCGAATTGGAATGAGCTCGACCCTATGCCTTCTCCTTGGGGCAAAGGGCAACCGCCCACGCAAAACCTACCGGCATTCAACAAGTCGCTGCAGGACGCTTGGGCTAGGACACAGGCTTCTGGCGGGCTTGAGGCCGCAGCTGGCCCTGACTATGTTCCCGGCTTCGAACCTCCGCCCGGCCCGCAGAATGCGTCCGCTGGCGCTATGAGCCTTCCGGCTGAGCCGTCGCTTGGAAAGGCTCCCGCTCGCATAGAGGCCCCGAAGTTCGAAGAGGGGAAGCCTTACGTCGATATATTTGACGAGGCTGATAGAGCAATCGGGAAAGGAAAGGATAGGATTGCGTCCGCTCGCAAGCCGTATGACTCCGCCATCAGAGAAGCTCGCGGCGACCTTGAAGAGAATAAGCGCAAGAGCGTGTTTCGCGCGATGATCGATGCAGGCGTTGCCGCTATGCAAGCTGGCGGCCCGTCCCGCGATCCCGCGTCTGGCGACTTCATGTCGATCGCTGGCGCGTCAGTGGGTCAATATGTCGCGTCTCTTGATAGAGACAAAGAATATCAGCAGCGCCTGAAAGACAAGATCGCCAGCTACAACATTGCCGGTAGCGAGTCTGAGCTCCGCGTTGAAGATTACTTCCGTCAACTTGGCGGTCAATCTGCAACGGCGCAGAACGCATTCAATACAAACCAGACAAATACGAGAAATCAATACAACATGGGTGCGGCAGAGCTTGGTGCTAGGCAGCGCGGCGACGATATGCAGTATGACTCTATCGGACGTCAGCTTGCGGTACAATTGCGTGGCCAGAACATCGACGCAACGCTTAAGCAGGCTGCGCTTGACCAAGCTGCGGCTGGCGGCGTCGATCCCAAGCTCTCGCTTGAGGCCGCCACAAAGGCTGGCACTGAGGCGATGCGCGCTTACGAAATGTATCTGACAAATTCTGGATACAAAGAGGCTACTGGCGACCAAAGGGCAGCAATTCTTGAGGAAGCGCAGGCTCAGTATGTTGGCGTGTACGCTCAGCAGCTACATCAGAACATGCTAAGCCTTGGTATGAGTTTTGACTTCAATCAAGTTCTTGATAGGACGCAAAGCAATGCGAGAGGAATTGCTGCTGCTGTTTCGACGCAGCCAGACATGAACAATCCGCAAGGCCCCGGCATTAAAACAACCTCCTTCCCCGGAGCTCCCAAGGCAGGTAAACCTCCCGCTGGAAACGTCATTGGCGGTGACAGTTACCTTGCTCCGCCCAGCTTTTCTGGTAGCTACTAAGTAAGCAGGTAGCTTACCTGAGAGCTCCAATATGATATAGTTTTCCGCATGTCACAAGACGGCGGCGAACAACAGGCTACGTACATCAAGCTTCCTAGCGGAGCTTATGTTCAAATACCAGCCGGAATGGACCCTAACTCTGAAGACACGCGCAACTTTATGCGCGCTTGGGTGGCGAAGAATTATCCGGAAGACGCCGCCGCTCTAGGCCTCAAGGTAAATTCAGCAGACAATCCGCTCACGCAGCTCGGAAACGAACTTGGTGTTTCGGGCGGCTCAATGGTGTCCGGCCTTGAGGGCGCGCTCGACTGGATCACTGGAAACAAATCTCAGGATGATTGGGGTGGGCAGAAGTTCACCCAAGACCTCAGAAGCAATTACTCGCTCGAATCACTGAGCGATGTAGCTGACGACAATCTGAGCGTTTGGGATATCTGGCGTGGCGTCACGGAATCTGCGGCCCCTATCGCGCTTGGCGCGGTCACGGGCGGGGCTGCGGGCCTTGCTGCCAAAGGACTTGGCGCTGCAGGCGCAGTTCAGACCGGAGTTGGTATTGGAGCAGCCGCTGCAAGCGAGGCTGCGATTGGCGCTGGCAGCTCGTTCAATAACGTCTTCCAAGGAATCATCAATCAGAAAGATGACCCCAACGGACAAGTCCAGAACAGCGACGAATATGCTCGCGCATACAAAGCCGCTTTCGCCAAGACTGGCGACGCCCAAACCGCTAGAGATATGGCTTGGAAAGATGTTGCTTATGGTCAAGCTTCGCTGGCCGCGCCGGGCGCTGCTGTTGCGAACGCAGTCCCTGCCCTGATTGGCGGGACCGTTCTTCAGAAAGCAATCTCGCCCATCATCAACAAGGCCGCGCGCGGCCCGCTCAAGTTTGCGTCCGACTCTCCTATCGGGAAGCAGGCTCAGGACTTCGTGTCCCAGAGCAAAGTGCGTCCTTTTGCCGCGCCTATCGGTCAAGGGCTCAAGGTTGCCGCTGCGGAAGGCGTGGAAGAGGCGCTGCAAAGCGGCGGCGAAACGCTGGCCCAGAACGTGGCGATGGGTCAAGTCGATCCTCGCGTGTCTCCACTTGAGGGAGTCGGTGAAGCTGCCCTTCTCGGCGGTCTCTCGGGCGCGCTTGGTGGCGGCCTTGTTGGCGGCGGCCTTAGCGCATACGCGAACATGCAGACCAACAAAGACAGAAACTTCTCTGAGGGTGTCGTTGAGAGAGAGAAGATCGCGGAAGCGCGCAGACAGGCTGAAGAGAAAAATTCGTGGGAATTGAAGGCAGCTGCTGGAGTCGCTGCATACGACGAGCGCGGAAGAGCAACAGCAGAGCTCGCGGCCAAAGACAAAGAGGCCGCAAAGCAAGACGAATACTTTGGCATTCAAGGCACGAGATACAGGCCCAATGCCGCGCCGCAAGACCCGACTGCCGTTCCTCGCATTGGCCTTGACCCGACTGTCAGCAAGCCGGAAACGTTTGTATATGAGCCGCCGTTCTCGCAGGAGGTTGCGAAGGCTCGTGGCGAGGTGCGATCGGTCATCAAGAATGGCGAACGCGCCACGATTGAGAAGCCCGTAAAGCAAGGCAAGAAGACTGTCGTACAGAAAGTTTCTGCCGCAGAAGAATTCGATTCCATCTTCGCGCCCGACGAGAAGATGAGCGCGGCGCACAAGAAAGTTCAGGCCGCAGAGTCGCAATACGAATACGATCGCAAATCCTATAACAGTCTTCCTGAGAATCAAAAGGCTGGCTTCAAGCGGCACATGGCCGATTCGCGAGCTCAGCTCAACAAGGCGATCAAAGAATACAACGGTCAGCGCAAAGCTGCCGAAGCGCGGCTGCGCTCGCAAGCTAATCAGTGGAACAAGGTTGCTGAGGCTAACGGCCTTCCGCAAGTGAAGTTCGGCCAGCGTCAGGAAACAGTTGGCGGAAAAGCAACTGGACCTTCTGGCGCTCTCGTCAAATCTCAGCAGTCCAGCGCTCCCGTCCAGTCTAAGCCCACGGCTGATGACTACATGACTCAAGCCGCTGAGCTTGAAGACAAACTGACCCGCGTGAGCGGACGCTCGTTCGATATGTCTCTACCTGAGGCGGAGCGCGCTGCGGCCAAGGCAGAGTCCGAAAACATTCGCGCACAGCTGGACGAAGTCAACGCCGCCATTGAGCAGAGCTATGGTGAAGCTGGCTCGTTCGATCCGTCAAGCATTCTGGACGAAAGCGGAGCGGTCAACAAGAACGCTCTGCGGGGCGAGCAGCAACGCGCTGAGCAGAAGGCTGTTCTCGACTTCTCCGACCCGGCCCAGCGTAGCGTTGTTGAGCAAGAATTCGAACAAGACACACAACCTGTGGAGCCGCAACAGGAAGCAACGCCTTCCTCCGCAGAAGCCACAAGACTTCTCGATGCGTCGCAGCTCCCGGTTGAGCGCACTGACGTCAAGACGCCGCGCCTCGACCAGCAAGGCAGAGAGAATAAACTCTCTGATGAATACACATACGAAGTCGCGCCCGTCTCCGACAAAGGCACGATCGATCGCTTCAATGAGAACGCCGCCACGCAGGACGGCTCTTATACCGGAGCTCCGACAACCGGCTTCAAGATCGTCAAGACCACAAAGGGTCTGCACGGCACAAACATCGGCAAGCCCGGTCGCCGCACCTTTGCGACTCGCGAAGAAGCGGAAGACTTCCTCGCCAACGATTCCAAGATCAAGGACAAGGTGAACATTCCGAAGTCCGCTTGGGACCGCAAGGCGGCCAAGGATCAGGAGAAGGCTGAGCTTGATCGCGAGCGCGCGGACGAGCGCGAAGCCTATCTGAACCTGAGAGCCAAGGCCGCGTTCGATCGCACATACAAAGAACTGCACGACAAACTTATGACGATTGCAGAAGAAGAGCTGCGTCGCGTCGGCCTGATCCAGAAAGGCGTCAAGCTCGCAACGTTCGACACGCAGCGCAAAGACGCGGCTGGTGGCGACATCGGCAACCAAGTCTATTCGATGATCCGCGAATACAACCAGAACGCGATGATCCTTGGCGGCGCTCCGATGAGCAACAAGGCCGGGACAGACCTTGCTAAGTTCGACAAAGGGACGCAAGGCGCGTTCATTCAGTGGGGCAACAAGGCCAACCCGCTTTCCATTATCGCGCTGAACAGAAACCTTATCAGCCCGAACATGACGCCTCAGCAAATGAAGGAAGCGGTCAACAGGGTTGTTCATCACGAGCTTGTTCACGCCCTCGTGCGGGGCGGCTTCGTTACGCCGCAGGAATACTCCGCCCTTCTGCGTCTCGCGCGCAAGCGCAAGATGCCGGGAGAGCTCGGCGTTGACGGCGGCAAGATCACATACCTTGACTACACGAAGCTGGCCTACAGGGACCAGACAGAACAAGTGCAGGAAGAAGAAGCCATCGCTGAGCTGATCGCTCTTGAGGGCTTCGGCGTTTCCAAAACTCCTATGGGCGGCGAAGTTCGCGGCGTCATCGATCGCGTTGTCAGAGTCATCAAGGCCATCTTCGGCATGCTTGGCGACAAGGACTTCCGAACGTTTGTTGATTTCATGGAAGGCGTCAAAGACGGTAGCGTTGCGCGCCGCACGCTGGCAAGCATCGGCTTCGATCCGACCAATACGCTTGACCCGTTTGGCAGAAACCTTGGCGCGGCCCGCGCTGACATGCGCGTCGGCCTCCCCATGCAAGCTCCGACAAAAATGATTCTTGAAATGAGAAACAAGATCATCAAGCACGCGAAAGCCAACAAAGGACGTATGCCCAAGGGACTGAGCATCGGCCAAATCTACGGCGTTCCGTTTATTGATATGGAGCTCAAGTTCAAGCCGGACTTCAGCACCGAATACTTCATCGCCCGCATCCCCGGCGCGAAGAGCGTTCAGACGCGAGATAGAAAAGTCTCAAGACCTGACGGCTCGTTTGATACCGTCCGCGATGGGTACGTCACTACAGCCACGCCTGAGAACGCAGTAAAGCTTTCGGACATCATCGACCTTTCTGACATACAGAAATACGCACCGGATATCGCCAAGCGCCTTTCTGAAGTTGGCGTCATTTCCGAAATGAAGCCGGGCAAGTCTATCGCTTCCGTGTACCACAACAAGCCGGAAGAACTTTCGCAGAAGATTTTCCTGAACGGCCAGAGAACTGACGTCATTTCGCTGAATGCTCGCTTCATCTTCGGCATGCGCGACATGAAAGAAGCTCAGAAGTTTCTGGCTCACGAAGTCCAGCATCTTATTGACATCTATGCCGGACGCGGGAGCTTCCCCGTCCTGTCATCCATGGGATCGACGGCTGGCGAGTTCAGCCTAGACAGTCGTTCGCCTCGTATGACTCCTGAGCAAAAGGCTCGCGGAGCAACAGAAGCTGAGTTCCCAAGCTCGGAAATCTCTCGCACCCTGTCGTATGGCAACAACCTTATTTCATCCGTAGTCAACGCAGAAACGCTTCGCGTTGTCGAAGACATGAAGCGCGGTCTGGGTGACACCATGACCGGAGAAATGATGGACGGCTATCTGCGTCTGCAAGAAGCGGCGCAGGAATTCAACCATATCTTCTGGGAAGGCTTGGCTCCACAAGCTTCAAGCGCTGGCCCGCAGCTGGCCAAGTTGCAGAACATGGGATCGCCAGATGAGGCGAGAACAACTCTGCAAAATGAAATCGGCAAACTGCAATCAATGTCGATCACGAACGAGCGCAAAGCCAATGCCGCTATCGGTGAGGTTCTCTCTGAGCTGATGCAAGAGAATCCGCAGGCTTCTGGATTCTATTCGTTCGTTGCGCAGAATCTTCTGACCAGCCAAATCTTCTCGACCCTGATGAACGTTGAGCAGAACCTACTCAATGACGTCAACTCAAACACGCCGTTCGAAACCATGCTTGGCAGACAGGCTCTTTATGTCGTTGCCGATGACATTGCCCGCTTGCTTGAGCTGAACAATTCTTACCGTGGCGAAGAGGGTGAGAACAAGGCGCTCCAAGCAGAGTCTGACGACTCGAATCCTGCTGGCGTGATGGAAAGAATCAGGCCCGTATCGAACATCGCAAACGTCAACAACCCTCCGTCCAGATGGACGGAAGATCAAGTCAACATGGCGTTCCCGAAGCTCCCTGTCGATGACGACATGATGCAGGGAATGTACGAGAACACCGGCTCGAAAGTGTTTGCCGACTCTCGGATCAACCCGACAACTGAAGAAACTTCCTCCAAATTCATGGAGAACATTACCAGCTACGCGAAGGGCCTGCGCGCTGATATGCGCTCGGGTGACATGTCGGCGCTCAATGGCCTGAACATTCAGGACGTTGAAGTCCTGATGAAGGTCTTCAAAGAGAACCCCTCCGTCAATATCGAAGAGGCCACGAAGCTTCTCAACGCTCGCAAGAAGAGCGAGCGCAGACCCTACAGACCGAACGAAGTTCAGGGGATCGTCAATCGCATTGCTGCGATCAATCCTGACTACGCCAGAGATGGTACAAACCCTGAGGCTATTCTCAAGTATGAGAAACTCTGGGGAACAGATCGTCTCAAGGGCGTTCTGGCGGAAGCCACGCTCGGCACGCCTGACGTCGCCATCGCCAAGAAGTTCGGCCTCGCTCGCGCGTCGCTCCGCACGGCGCTCAACGAAATCAACGTTCAGCCCGCAACACCTGTTGCTGGTATCACGCCTGAGCTCGCGGCCCGCCGCGTCCCGGAAGCGCTTGTCAAGCGCGCCTTCTACAGGATCACGAAGGACTCTGACCAGACGCTTGCCCTGACTCCTGAGTCAGCGTTCAACGCGAACGGCCACTGGAACAACGCGCGCGGCCCGGACTTCGTCCGTCAAGAAATGCTTCGCTCCAGTGAAGATGGAATGGAAGGCCGCACGCTCGGCCAGATTCTGGATACGCTCCGCAAGGCTGGATACAAAGGCGGCAATACGCCTGTCGTGAATGCGTTCATCAAATACGAAACCAGCATCAAAGAGCGCCTCGATCCTACCTACTACATTGGCGGCAACCGCGCCAACATGAAAGCATCGGCCATGATCGCCAGCATCGCGAAAGAGAAGGACAAGGCAAAGAAGCTTTCATCGATTCGCTCACTGATAGACGAACTATCCCCTCACATTTCGGAAGACAACAAAGAACACTTCTCTAAAATTTACGCTCATAAGCGCTGGGATGGGGCTTGGTTGAGGAAGTGGGTCAACTCAGAAATTGAATACACACAGGGCAAGCTTGATTCTGTTCTAAGCAATGACGAAACTGGCGCTATTCAAAAGCTGTCTATCCATGGCGGTGTCTCGTATGATTTCTACGACAATCTTGTGGAAGAGCTCCACGTTCTTCGCAAGATAGCATCCGCTATTAGCTCTGGTCCGATATCTGGCAACCGCGCCAACATGGCTTCCGGACCGACCGATGATGACGGCAAGGTTGTCAGCCTGAACCAGCGCATCACAGACAGGGATATCGCTCGCCTTGAGGCTGAGCGAGTCAAGATGGGTGACAGGCAGCGCGAGCAAATGGGGGAGCTGCTTGGCGTCCCGACAACTGACATAGACATCATCCAGAAGAAGGTATTCGCTGACCTCAAGAAGGACGTCCCGTTCCTCTGGAAAAAGCTGAATGACGGCGGCGAAGAGCTTGTGAAAACTCTGTCCCGCCAAGTCAAGAACATTGCTCTCGCCGGGCCGGAAGGTTTCCGCGAGCGCACCATGCGCCGCGTTGATAACTACAAGAATCTCATCGAAGGCGAACAGGACAATCGCGCTGGTAGCGCGAAGCTCCAAAACATGATCCAGTTTTTCGAGTGGGTTGCTAATAAGTACAGCCCGAACGAGCCTGTCGGCGGCAACCGCGCGGACATGCGCGCCGGACGGAACCAGATCGCTACGCCGGGCCGCGAGCGCAAATGGATTGCGTCCAAGGTTGATAGCAAGGAATGGAACGACGCGAGGCGCATGCTGAGCAAAGACGAATTTGACGTCTACTCCACGATCAATGACATGGCCAATGAGAACGGCATGCTGACGCGCGAAGTTCTTGATGAAATCAATCAAAGACCGCGAGGAAGAAAAGTTCATCGACGTCAACACAGTGTCCCACCTTGTGAACAGGATGCGTCAGAAAGGCTTCACTATCGCGATTGCTCAGGAGCAAAAGGATCGCGTGAACGAAATCATTCGCCGCAAGGATGCAGGCGAGCGGTCTGTTGATATCGCTGCCGACCTTTATGCCAAGGAAATCGCTGATCGCCCGAAACACATGGACTATGAGCAGGCGAGGCTCCGCGCTTCGAACACTGTCAATTCTATTTACTCTCAAGAGCGCAAGCGCCGTAGGAACGCGGAGCTCGCGGGCCAACGCGCCGACCTCAAGATCACCAAGGCTGGCGAGCTGGCCCGCGAAGCGTTGAAGAAAAACAGCGCAGGCGTCCAGAAGAACCTTGCTGAATACGTCCTCAAGGTTGAAGGCGATGCCGTCCTCGACCAGATGACGGCCCTTCACAAGCTGTTTGGCCGCTTTGTCTCGGACCCTGAGAAGCTAATCTTCGAACAGATCAACACGGCTGAGGGCCTTGAGCGCATCTTGCAGAAATACAGACAGGCTGGCGGCAAGATCGACGCCGACTCCAACCCCGTCTTCCAAGAGGATGAGAGCCGGGGCAAAACGCGCCCTGAGATTGAGCGCGTGATTGACGAGGCGTTCAAGCCGATCCTTGAGGCGATCGGCACGCTCAATGTTGAGCAGTCCGTTGTGGACGAGCTCAGCAAGCAAGTCGATACGGCGGCTCGTTGGTTCGAGGCGCAGAAAGAAAACGGCAGGGAAGACCTGAGTTACAACTCTGTCGGCCTGTACCTTCTGGCCAAGCATGCCCCTTATCGCGAGGCGTTCATCAAGAGCAAGCGCAAGCAGAGCGCGGAGCTGATGGGCGGTGAAGGCTCGCTTGGCGTGGGTATCCAGCTGGAAGACGCTGGCAAGATCGTTAAATACTTTGATGAGAAATTTGGTCAGGACGTGATGACCAAGTTCTCTGAGCTTGCTGCAAATGCAACAAAAAGACTGACCAGCATTCGTGAAGAGGGCGGCCTTATCCCGACCGGCCTGACGAGCATTCCGTTCTATGTCCCGGCTCGCGGCTTTGCCGAAAGAGACGGTGAAGATGAGTCGCGCTCCGCCACGATCAACCCCGGCTCGCGTGGCCGCACCCCGGTACGTCAAGACCCGTCAACCCGTGGCCGACTCAGCCTCCCTGACGATCCTCTCACCAGCCTCGCCCAGATGATGCAGGTTGCCGTCATGAGGAAGAATGTCAACGAGACGCTGAACTCTCTCAGGAGGCTCGTGGAGAACAATGCGGGCCTGTTTGAGGGCAAGGGTAAGTTCGTTGCTGCCGTTCACTACGAGAAGCCCAAGAGCCTCGACCTGAACAATGAGCCGCTCTGGCTGCGTGGTCGCGTGATCAAGGGCGAGAATGACCAGTCCGTGGGCGATAGCGCCGACCTGTTCTATATCGAACTGTCTCCCGAATTCTCGAATATCGCGAAACATTTCATGCCGTCCATGTTCAACAAGGGCAAGATTGAAAACCTTCTTCAATCTACCCGCGTGATCGAACCGGCCATGAACTTCCTGCGAGCGGTTCGCACGTCTAAGAACCCGGCCTTCCTTCCGGTCAACCTTGTCCGCGATATCGGTACGGGCGTATTC
>NCCR01000179.1:14264-16755 GCA_002279765.1 Verrucomicrobia bacterium 12-59-8
AATATCGAAATGTATATTCCAAATTCGCAGGGCGAATTCCTCAAGAGAACTCCCGCCGTCCTCATGCAAGTTATGAAGGACATCATGAATGGCGGCAAGCCGACAACCAAATATGGTTCGCTTGCTCAGGAATTCATCGACAACGGCGGCAACCAGAACTTGTACGTGATTGACGATTATGACCGCCTCGCGAAGCAGATTGCGGACAAGTTGCAGAAGATCAACCACGGCGAAACCTCCGTCACGGAGAAGGCCAAGAACTCCATCGTCGCGCTTGGTGACTTCCTTGAGAAGGCCAACAACGCGGCGGAACTTGTGTCTCGTGTTGCTGCCTACTCGATCGCCAAAGAGCGCTACATGGGCGAAGGCATGAGCGAGCGTGAGGCTATCAAGAGAGCGGTCTACATTGGCCGCAACCTTACCGTGAACTTCAACAAGCATGGTTCGCTCGGCAAGGGCATGAACAACTTGTACATGTTCTGGAACGCCTCAGTCGGCGGGACGGCGCAAATCCTCCGCGCCGCGTCCAGCAATCCGAAGGTTCGCGCTCAGCTCATGACGATCGTTGGCGTCGGCTTCGCCCTGCCCTTCATCATGCGCGCCCTGATGGGCGATGATTGGGAGAAGATTCCGGATTGGGTGAAGGATCGTAACTTCATCATCCCGACTGGCGGCGGAAACTTCTTCACCGTCCCGCTCCCCTACGGTTACAGCTGGTTCCTGACCGCTGGCATGAACGCATCCGAGTCGGCTTACAAGGCGCAAGACCCGCTCTATGGACCGGGCGGCGCGGCGCAATGGCTGGCCCTGCGTAGCGTTGACGGACTGATGAACAACTTCTCCCCTACCGGAACATCGTCTGACGTCCTGACGCTTGTAGCGCCCACGCTAGCCGATCCCGTGCTTGAGCTGGCCATGAACAAAGACTGGACCGGCAGACCGATCATGCCTGAGCCGGGCATGCGCGATTACGATCGCCAGTCTCAGCTCTATTGGTCTAACACCGCTCCGATCTATACTGGAATCTCTGACGTTCTCTCTGGTATGACTGGAGGCCACAACCGCATTGACGGCCTGATTGAAATCAGCCCCAATGCTTTGGAGTATGTCACCGAATTTGCATTCGGCGGCCTCGGAAAGTTCGTCAACCAGAACGTGTCGCTTGTCACAGGCAAGGCGCAAGACGTCAGCGATATCCCGATTGTTCGCTCGTTCGCCGGATCGACGGGCGGGGAGGTATCGGTTTCGTCCGATTACGCCAGCTTGCAGAACAAGGTCAAGCGCGTTGAGCGCAGCATTGCTGACGCTCAAGCGGCTGGAAACTACAACATGATCCAGAACCTTGAGCGCCAGTATGCCTATGAGACTTCGCTGATCCCGGTCTTCAGATCGGCTGAGCGCAAGATTGACAGGCTCCAGAGCTCGCGCCGCGCGATCGAAAACAAATACAGGGAGAGCTCAGCTCAGCCCAATGAGAACGATCGCAACCGCCTGAATGAAATCAGGGATCAGATTCGCGGGATCAAACGTCAGGCTATTGACGAGGTTTCGAAGCGCTAGGCTGGCAAGGTGAGCTGATTAAACCTGTTGAGGAACTTTATCTTTGCGCCCATCCAGTCAAGAGGTTTTATTTTTGTGCTGTATGGCTCAATCGCAGGCCCCCAATCAGCATGGCTGGGGAATAAGACGTCGCGGCGCTCCGTCCAAGCCATGCGCGTATCAGCCTCCTTGATGACCTGAGACATTTCTTCCGGAAGGCCAAAGCGCTTACGGAAAACAACATCAATGTTGCGTTCAATATCTTTGAATGCCGCCATTTTCGGGTGATACTTGATAGGGCGGATCATATCCCCGCAGTACACTTCGGCAACATCGTGCATGAGCGCTTCGAAAGCGTACTCTTCAGGAACCTCGTAGCTCATGAGCCAGCTATGCTGAGCCACTGAATACGGGAAAATTGTGTGACCAAGATACCGGTTCTGAAGCGCGAGAGAATGCGCAATCACATTGATATCGATATCTTCTTCTTTCAAATCGAGCGGATAAACACGCTTACCATTGTAGGTATGCATGTTGAATCCACGATCGGTGATATTTCCAATCGAGCTATAGTTCATAATCTTCTCCTGCTGCCTCAAGGCCCCATTCAATCACTTGTCTCAACGCCTCAGCGTAAGTGATGCTGTCTCGCCTGCTGATTTCTTTTATCTGTTCATTGGTGAGCTTGTCAATACAGACTGATGTTTTGATTTTGACGCTATCGCGGGGCTGGCCGTCTTTAATTCTCGCGACCCCACGGTACGCTCTCCCGGCCTTCCAATCCCCGAGTATCACGAACACCCTATAATCACGATTGTCTACTGTGACAATCACAAACTCTTCGCCGGGATGAGTTATCGTTCTGTACGCCGCGCGGGGCGGCAACTCTTTCACGAACTTTGGATGCCCATTTCCATCTACAAAATGAATAACGACAATCGCATCAAGCTGA
>NCCR01000179.1:16852-19278 GCA_002279765.1 Verrucomicrobia bacterium 12-59-8
TGACGCTTGGTTTTTACGTTTTTCGACACCACTGATCACACCATTCCAGCTTTTTCAAACGCGCGGCGGGCTGACTCCATCTGGCTATAGCCATCCATGTAATGCTTGAGGCTGGACACGCTCTTGTGTCCCGTCACGGCCATGACTTCGAACACAGTGGCTCCGGCTTCAATCATGCGGATCACCGCGCTCTTGCGCAAGCCATGAAGGGGGAGCGGTTCAATTCCTAGTCTTCGGCACTCTTTCTGGTAGAAATACCGGACGTTGTTTTCAGAAAGATTCTCAACGAAGCGCCCGAGGAATGGAGGGTTTCCAAACCTCAAGGCGAGTCCTAGTTCATTTGCCAGAACATTGGAAACCGGGATGACGATGTCTTTGCCCGTCTTCTGCTGTTTAAGGAAAAGGGCTGCGGTCTCTTTCTCGTTGATAATGATTTTACGGGAGTTGCCGTGCGACAACCAGACAACATCGGAAAGTCTTTGTCCCGTCTCGTAAAGCAGAAGCGTCAGCGTTCTAAGAAGGTTTGGAGCTCGCGGATCGGCGCTCAGATGCTGGTCAATCTGCTCCTTGGTCCACGCTCCGATCATCTCCCCCTTGGGAATCCTGACGTAATCGAATGCGTTATAGGTGGACGTCGATACGTTCGTGTAGAGGATCATGTAGGAGAGGATCGAGCCCATGGACGCTACTGCGCAGCGGGCCGCGCCCGGCCCGCGCTCCGCGATCAAGCTATCCACAACTGCCTGTGCATGAGCGGGAGACAGTTGATCATTCTGCCCGCCGAATTCCAGCGGACAGACCTCGTTCATGGACTCAAGCAAGACCTTTGACCCATGCTTGTAATTCTTGACGGTGTTAAACGCCAAGTCTTCGAAGAACGGATGGACCTTCGCTGCAGCTTTATCGCTGTCTCGATTATAGATTTCGAGAACGTGCTTGAATTGAAGGACTGTAAGAGGGCGATTGTTTGGTTCGGTTCGGGTTGTGTGTTCCATCCGGTCTATTCCTCGTCTTGCTCTTCTTCCGTCTTGTCTTTCTGCACCGGATCGAGAAGGTTGGCAAGGCTCTGGTCAATGAAAACAATCAGAGCAACAACAGGGGGCGCGTCAAGGTCGCGACCATTCATGATCATCTCAGGGAGGGTGTTCATCCCTTCGATTATCGAGATGATTTCTTCGCGGCTCGCGCCAAGAACCGCGTCAGCAAACTCTTCAATGCCGACCGGAACAACTATCGCAGCGCCGGTATCGAGAACGGCCTCTTCGATCGCGCGGATTTGATGGATCGGGCTGTCAATCGACAGGATTTCTGACTGATTATCCTTGGACATAGCTCTGAATTTCCTTTGCTATTTTCAAGATTTCTTCGCTGCGTTCTTTCCATGTGCCACTTCCGCACATGTTGTCAATCTCTTGTTTCTCGCTGCCCGCGAGTCCGCGTTCCTCAGCCCACATATGAAGATATGGAGAGTTGAGAATGCCATCCCTGACCGTGGCGTATTTCCGCTTGTGAGCAGCTTCTTCTTTTTCTTCCTTTGCGACGCGAGACATGAGCTCTCGGTTCTCGAAAGCTCCGTCATCGTCTGCAATAGGAACTAGCGCTACGCCAACCCGCGTTCCCACGGGAAGCTGCATGAGATCAAGAGTCAGGTCGTTAGGGTGAAGGCGGAGGGCCAAGGCCCAGCCATCCTTCGACTGACTCATTTGCATCTTTACAGCTTCAAAGACGTAGCGCTCTTCCGGCATTAGACGGTTTCCGTGGAACCCGAGTCATCCGCAGTCTCGCGATCCGAGAACTTGGCGGCGTTGTCATTGTAGGGCTCCCTACCGTGAAGGGCAATCATGAATTCGCCCTGCGCGATAGCAATCTGAGAGCCAGAAGTATTGCTCATGGCTTCCGCCGAAAGCAGACCCTGCTCAACAAGATGTTGCGCAATGACTTGCGCAACCTCGACCGTGCTCATGGCGATGATGAGGATTCGCTTATCTTCAATCGCAGCGTCAACGTATTCCGTGCTAGGAATTGTTCCGCCTTCCGGCACCTTCTGAAGGTCTTCTTGTGCGCTCATTTCCGTCTCCTGTTCTGAGCGTGAAAATTGTGCTGTCTCTCCAGCAGTCAAGCCTAGGCCCGAAATCAACCCTCAGGTTGCGCGGCTACCGGCTTTCGTAGTTTGCTAGTTGATAATCGTTCTCACTAAAACGGGATTTCGTCGTCAAAGTCCGGCGTCCGGCGATTGTCATCGCGGGAGCGGTTGTCGTCGCGCGGTCGATTGTCTCCGCGATCGTCACGCCGTGGCGGGTCGCGCCGATTGTCATCGCGACCACCGACAGGGCCACGGCTCTGTCCGGAACCCTCTTGGCGGAAGTCGATCGAGATAGAGATATAGTCGGACTTGTTGCGGTCCTTGGGTGTCTTGTTCCAAGCGG
>NCCR01000024.1 GCA_002279765.1 Verrucomicrobia bacterium 12-59-8
GTTTCGGTTGATGCGGGACAGCTCGTCTAGGGTCTGGTTTGCCTTGGGCACGCGGATACTGAGCTGAAACTCCGCCTTGTAGGCTTCGGGATCAAGCCGCTCCAGGCTGGCAAAGCCGCCCTGTTCGGTGAGCAGGTTCGTTTTGACTGTGATGCCATTGAAGAGCGTGGCCACGTCGATGTCTTTGCGCGGGATGAATTTCTCTGGAAGCGGCGGCTGGATTTCGCGGATGACCTCCTTGGTCACTTCTTTCACGACAGGCACTTCCTTGATCACATCGCGCATCACATCACGCGTGACGATGCGTTCCTTCGTGCTGCGTGCGGAGGCGACGATCTCCTGGATGCCTTTTTTGATCTTGCCGGCAAAGGGGGTGAATGGCAGCAGCAGTCCGGTCAGGAGGGTGAGCAGGAACAGCATGCGGATGAGAGAACCGAAGCAGCCACGCTTCGGACGCTGCGGTTCTAAACGGGGAGGGTTGCCCGTGGCGGGCATGGGAGGTTCCGAAGACATACGCGTACAGGGAGTTTAACCACGTTTCAACACCATGGCGAGCACATCATCCTTCTTCCAGCCGGCCTTCCTTGAGAATCAGGCGGCGGTCACCGCGTTTGGCCAGGGTTTGATCATGCGTGACGACGATGAGCGTTTTTTTGGCTTCATCGACCACCTGCATCAGCATATCGATGACGCCGCTGCCAGTGCTAGCGTCAAGGTTGCCGGTGGGTTCGTCGGCGTAAATGATGCCGGGGTTGTTGATGAGCGCGCGTGCGATGGCGACGCGCTGCTGCTCGCCGCCGGAAAGCTCGGTGGGTAGGTGTTGGAGACGTGCGCTGAGGCCGACCTTGTCCAGCAGTTCACGCGCGCGTGCCTCAGATTGTTTGCCCCCGATCATGGCGGGCAGAACCACATTCTCCAGCGCCGTGAGTTCCGGCAGCAGGAAGTAATGCTGGAAGACAAAACCCATGACCTCATTGCGCGTGCGGGCACGCTCCGCCGCCGCCGCCTGATACAGCGAGCGGCCATGCACCAGCACATCCCCCGAGGTGGGCTGCTCCAGCCCGCCGAGGACGTAGAGCAAAGTGGTTTTCCCTGCGCCGGACTGGCCGCAGAGAAACACCTTTTCACCGGCGGCGACTTCGACATTGACGCCGCGCAGCACGGGCAGATCATGCCCGGCGAGGTGGTAGGTACGATGCACATCGTGTGCGGCGAGTGGGGCGGCTTCCTGGCTCATGAATAGTTGGGCTGTACACTCCGCCGATGCCACGCGGCGTCAAGGCATGATGCCTGCCAGTGTGCGCTGCCTGAGCGCCTCGTACATTACAATGCCGGCTGCTGTGGCCAGATTCAGGCTCCGCGTGCCCTGCATTGGTATGCGCAGGCAATGCTCCGGCTGCATCACCGAAGCAGGAATGCCCCGCGTCTCAGGCCCAAAGACGAGGTAAATTTCCACATCTGTGAGGCAGGCTTCCCAGTAGATATGCGCGCCCTGGCATTCGATGAAGTGGCAGGCCGCCCCCGCAGGCATCTCCGCCCGCAGTTCCTCCCAGTTTTCCCAGACCCGCACGTCCACCTCCCGCCAGTAATCCAGACCGGCGCGTTTGAGATGCTTGTCCTCCAGGCTGAAGCCGAGCGGCTTGATCAGATGCAGCCGGGCCTGTGTGGCGAGACACAGCCGCCCGATGGCACCCGTGTTGTGCGGAATCTCAGGCTGAAACAGCACGACATTCAGCATCGGGCATCAGCTTTTGAACACAAAAAACTTCCGGCACACGAAATTCACCATCGTTGAAGAAACGATCAGCAGTAGTTGCGCGCTTAGCGTGCTGATACCGTACATCTTGATGAGCAGCGGGCCTGAGAGCAGGCCGATGGCAAAACCCGTCGCGCTGACTGCCGTGAAATAAATAAACTCCAGCGTCCGGTTATGCCGTCCGGGGGTGAACACCCACAAGGAGTTGCTGACATAGGCAAAGGTATTGCCAAAGAAAAAAGAGATGAGGTTGTTGTAGGTGCTGTTCATTGCACGCACCTCATCGGGCAGGCTGCTGTCCAGCGCTGGAAACATCCCCCACTCGGATAGCGCCACGAAGATCAGTGTGGTGAATATCAGCGACCCTACCCCGCATATGCCGTATTTGATGAACTGGATGAGGGGATGTGTGTCACGCGTGTTTAAACGCGCAAGAATGGAGCGCCAGCTGTTCTCGCGAAAAAATTGAAGAGCCTCACCGATTTTTACTATCATCAGGTGAGGCTCTCCGGGGATCGTTGCTCTGCAAGCAAATGATGCGTTTAGTAGTAACGGTAGTTGCCGTTGTTGTCGTAGTAGCCCTGTTGCTGCTGCTGTGGCGGGCCGGAGGGGTGCCAGCGGCCCTGGTTGTCGTAGTAGCCCTGCTGCTGACGCCCTGAGTTTCCGTATCCATTGTTCTGGTCACGGGCATTACCGAGGGCGTTGCCTCCCAGGGCTCCGAGACCGGCACCGATGGCGGCTCCTTCTAGGCCACGGCCACTTTGATTGCCGATGATGCCGCCAACGGCAGCACCGCCGAGTGCTCCAATCACAGATCCAGTCTGTGCATCAGGACCGGTGGCACATGAAACCAGTGAAAGTGCAGAGATAATGGTCAGGAGGGTGTTTTTCATGGTTTTTTGGGGAACGATCTGAATGAGACCGATTGATTTTTAATAGTAGTAACCGCGACGGCGGTCTTTGGAATTGCCAATGGCATTGCCGCCTGCGGCTCCAAGCGCCCCACCGATGAGGGCACCTTCGAGGCCACGACCGCTTTGCGATCCGATGATGCCGCCGACGGCAGCGCCGCCGAGGCCGCCAATGACAGCTCCTTGTTGGGCAGCAGGGCCAGTGGCGCAGGATGAGATGGAGACAGCAGTGATGAGGGAGAGGATGAGGTGTTTCATAATATTGTGATTATTGTGACCAAGCAGTTAGCTTTGTCGTCAACTACGCTCAAATTGTTCATAAAGAAAAGAAAATTTCCACATGCGTCTGCAAGTTCTTGCACTGGAACTGACGGAGTGCTGCAGCTCGATTCCTGTGTGGGTTTCTTTATTTGACGCGCATTCTGCCAGCGGCTACTAAACGTACCGCCCCCGACTCCAACATTTTTTATGCAAGTGCGTTTCTTCCTTCGCTGTCTGTTTGCCGTTTCACTTTTTAGCCTCACCGTATTGCCCTTGCATGCGGATCAGCTGCCGCTTGATCATCCTTGCGCCATCTTGGTGAAAAAATACCTCACTGCTGTTGTGCAGCAGGACTGGAAAACGGCCTCGCAGATGCTGGTGCCCGCCTCTCTGGAGCGCCGTCAGCGTGAAACGGTCAACATCATCAAATCCGCTCCAACGATGTCCGACGAGGAGAGCATGCTCGCTGGTTACAATGTGAAGGGCGTAGGCGATCTGGAGAAGATGTCGCCACAGGAGTTTTATCAGGTGGATCGCGAAGCCTGGCACAAAAAGCTCAAGCTCACCCCTGAAGCCACGAAGCGGAAGCAGGAGACGCTCAAAGTCATCGTGCTCGGACTCGTCGAAGAAAAGGACAAGGGCTACGTCCACGCCACAGTGCGCACTTCACAGGAAACGCTCACCGACAAGATTGAGGAACTCTTTCTCATCTCCTTCATCACCGATCCAGCCAATCCGAAAAACTACCTCATCTCGCCCGAGATGAAAGATCGTCCTGTCATCACGCCGCTGGATGGCTCGGCTCCGAAGGAAGATAAGTAAGTTTCACAGCAGCGTGCGCAGGTCCGCCAGCCGCACTTTGCCGAGTTCGCTGCGGGGAATGGCCTGAAGAAGGCGCATCTCCAGAATGTGCTCCAAGGGCCTCAACGTTTCGTTGAGGCCTCTTTGCAGCCGCGCGGCATCCTCCTCTTCCATCCCGCTTACTGCCAGCACTAGGCGGCTCTCTTTGCGCAGGTCGGGGACGTCACACACCACCGCATCCGCCCCGTGCAGTCCGAGCGTGAGTTTCAAAGCTTCGATTTGATCTTGGATCGGACCTAGCGCAACCAGCTCACCGAGGATTTTGACGGTGCCAGATTCACGGCCCAGGAAGCAGATGCAGCGTCTGCCTTCAGCCTCCAGGACTTCCACGCGGTCGCGTGTTTTCAGTCCCGTACCGGCGGGAATAACCTCCCAGTGCCACACACCTGCGGTACAGATGGCATACCCTTTGGCCAGCGCCTCTCCGCGCACACTGAGCACTCCACCCACATCGGTGCTCACCTGCCAGATGGGCAGCACAGCCATTTCTGCGCCGGGACTCGATTGGGCGGCCACGCTTGAGGCCGTCTCAGTCATCCCATACGTGCGGTGGATGGGCCAGCCTAAGCGCCGCGCTGCGGCTTCCAGTTCGCGGTTCAGCGCACCACCGCCCACCAAAACGACTCGCATGGATTTGGGCGCACTCAGTTTGGCCGCCACCAGATCAAAAACCTGCGTGGGCACCAGCGAGGCGAGTGTGGCCCCCGCCTCTTTACAATTCTGCACAAATGCGGCTGCGTTCCATTTGCCCGTCAGCCGTGTGACGGGGCTGCCGCTGAGATGCGCGCGCGCCAGGATGCCGAAGCCGCCCACATGATGCGTGGGCAGCGCCAGCAGCCAGTGATCCTGCGCTGTAATGCCGAAGTGCTCATTCACGGCACGTGCGGAGGTGAGCAGCGCCTGCTTCGTGAGACCCACCCACTTACGGGCACCTTCCGTTCCGCTGGTTTGAAAAAAGCACCAGTCTTTCACCTTCAGTTCGTGCAGAGCCATCTCGGCCAGACCCGCGCCCTCCGGTGTATGCTCGGAGAGGCCGACCCACACGCTGCCATCCGTCCAGAACTCGGGTTCGATTTTTAGAGCCGTCGCCATGGCAGCCCCTCCAGAACTTCGCCAAATCCCAATCCGCCACCGCTGCGGTCCGCCAACAAATAGCCGCCGTGGGATGTCACACGTTCAAAGAACGCGTCCCTCTTAAACAGATGCTCCGTACACAACCCACAAAAATCCAGACCCTGTCCCTCGGAGAGCGCCACCGCTGCTTCATACGCCGCAAACATCTGGCCCAGCGCATGATCCATCGCCGAAGTGAGCACCAGCGGGTGCTGCGGGTGGGTTTGCGCCACGGAGCGCCAGTCACGCCGCGCTGGTTTGACTACCACCGCATCAAAGCCCTGTGTGCCGTCTCTCCAGCCTTTGTCGAGTGCCAGCTTCACGCCCCACTTCTGCCGCATGGCCTCCCATGCGTCCGCATCATATGGAAAGGGATCCTCCACGAAATCCAGCGCACGGTACACCCGCAGCGGCATGAACTCGATGAACTTTCCGAACGCCAGCCGGTCCAGCACGCCGTTGAAATCTACGCGCAGCCGTACGCCCTGCGCTTCAAACCGCTTCGCGCAGCCTTCGAGGAAGCGCGTTGTTTCACCGTAGTTCGCAAACCCTTTCGCCTTGATTGCGGGCCACCCTTCCGCCAGCACACGCTCCATCTGCGCCTCGGTGTCCGTGGCAAAACTCCATGAGTAATGGCTGCGCGGAATCTCCAGCCCCTCAAACAAACTCACCCCCGCACGTCGTGCCGCGCCGTCGATCTCGGCGCAGCGCAGAGCCATCGCCGTCACCGGAGTGGTAACACCCTGGCCGAGCAGGCGCAGTTGCTCCTCCACCGGCGCATCGCCAAACTCCGGCCACGGATGCACGCAGCCGTAGCCGCCATTCACACAGATCAGTGCTCCCGCAAACACCCGCCGCATCGACACCGCGTTCAGCGCCACCCCGCTGCGCAGAAGGTATTCGTGGACGTAAATGGGAGCGTCGGTCATTCGGGTACTCGGGTACAGATCCTATACGTCATAGACGACCTATGGGGTCTGTTCCAGATGGTTTCTCAGGGCATCACGTCGCGTGCCTTGACGATGGCCCAGCACATCAGCCCCGAGAAGGTCAGAAGTTGCACCCCGCTCATCGCCAGCAGGCGGTTGTGCCCCCGGCTCGGCGGTTCGGCGATCACCCGCCAGGCCACGAAGAAGCCGATGGGTAGCGTGATCAGCGGCAGCGTGAAGGCACGAGGCCAGCCCTGCTGGAACCAGTAAATCCCCGCTACGTGCGCCGCGACGATGAGCAACACAATCTCCGCCCGCGCAAACCCCACGCCGAAGCGCACAGCCAGCGTTTTCTTGCCGGTCTGCGCGTCTTCCGCGACATCGCGCAGGTTGTTGATGGCGATCAGGACGGTGCTCAAGCAGCCGATTTGAAAGCCTGCCACCACCGCCGCTTCATACCACTCGCCCGTTTGCACAAAGGCCGAGCCAGTCACCGCCACGAGGCCGAAGAACAAAATCACAAATAGCTCCCCCAGTCCGCGATACGCCAGCGGCAACGGCCCGCCGGTGTAGCCAAAGCAGAAGTACAGCGAGGGAATGCCGATGAAAACAATGGGCAGCCCCCGCGCCTCAAACAACGGCACCGCCAGCAGCGTCGCCACGGCCAGCATCAGCCACGCGGCAAACTTCACCGCTCCCGGCGTGGCCACACCACTGGCCGTGATGCGCCGAGGGCCGATGCGTGCCTGCGTGTCCGCGCCTTGGATCGAATCCAGCGCGTCATTGAAAAAGTTCGTCGCGATCTGCAAGGCACCGCAGCTTCCCAGCGTGCATGCCGCCAGCATCCAGTCGAACTTCCCAGAAATCTTCGCCGCCAGCGCACAACCCACGATGACCGGCGCGATGGCCGCCCCGAGGGTTTTTGGGCGTGCAGCGGCGATCCAGTCGAAAAGGTGAGGCATGAGTTAAGAATGACGAATGGCTGCGTTATCGCAAACTCTTCGTCATTTCGGCATCTCCACCTGCCCGTTCGACATGAGGTAGGCGATGAGATTTTTCACATTCTCATCTCCCAGTGCAGCCAGCAGTCCTTCAGGCATCAGCGACATGGGAAGCTGTTCCTGCTTCACGATCTGCGTGCGCTCGATGGTCAGCCGCTCAGCCGGAGTCTGCACCGTCAGCGTGCGCTCGGTCTGCTCGGGGATAACGCCGGTGATGGTGCGGCCGTCCTTGAGATTGAGCACGCTCACGCGGAAATCCGCAGGCACCACGGCGCTGGGGTCCAGGATGTTTTCAAGAAGGTACTTCAGGTTGTGACGGTCACTGCCCGTCAGTTCGGGGCCGATGGCACCGCCCTGGCCGTAGAGCTTGTGGCAGGCGCTGCACGCCGCCATGAAGATCATACGACCCTTCGCCGGATCCGCCTTCGCCACCACGCCTGGCGTCAGCAGGCCTTCCCACTTGGCAAACTCAGCCTTCTTAGCCTCCGGCGTGTCACGAATCTCACCCCAGACTTCGGTGAGCAGCGTGTTCACCGATTCATCACCGAGGCTTCGAATCTGCCGCGCCTGGAAAGGGGAAATCGCCGTCGAAGGCACCTTCTTGGCCTTGATCGCTTCCAGCAGCGCCTTCGCGTAGCTCGGGCGCGATGTCAGCGTCGCCACCGTCGCGGCTTGCTGCTCCTCGCTGCGTCCGGGCCAGGGATTGAGCATCGCCTTGGGGATGTTCGGATCATCATATGCTGCCAGTGCACTGCGGGAGACGGTACCCAGCACCTTGTCGTTGATCAGTCCACGAATGACCGGCAGCAGCTCCGGCTTCGCACTGCGCGTGAGGCTCTTGAAGGCATTGAGCCGAGCATTCGCATCGCCCTCGTTGTTCTTCACGATCACGATCAGGTCGTCCGAAGCACGACCGCTGCCGAAGACGACGGAGAGGCTTTGTATGGTAGTCCCGGCTTTAGCCGGTTCTGTTCCGCCTGAAGGCGGTGCGGTAATACGCAGAAACTCATCCCAGCCCTTCGGCTTCTTCGCGGAACTAAAGCCATCAAGCCCTGCGGCAATGCCCGCGAGAACATCGTCCCGTACATCTGCACGCTCCGTCATTAGCGCCACCAGCGCATCCACCGTCACCGGATTCGCCTCGATCATCTCCGCGATACGGCGCGCCACGAGACGCCGCACGGTGGGGATCTTCGCCTCGCGGATCAATTCCACGCCCTTCATGGGATCAGCCGCCACGGCAGGCTCGATGCCATACCAGATCATGAGCGGTTGTTGGCGGTCATTCGCGTCTTCCTCGTGGTTGGCCAGTGCCGTGGCGATGGGCCAGCGAGATTCGAGGGGAAGGCGCTGCATATCAGATGCGGTTTGAAGTCTGACGAGCCCGTCTTTGCTGCTGGCGTCGGCAAGTCCGCGCAGCGAACGCGGTTCAGGTCCGGTGCCTTTTTCAAACTGCTGCTGTAGGTCCATGCGGGCCCACCAGTTGTTGGCTGCCGAACGCTCCGCCTTCTTCGACTCCCCATACACAATCTTGTAAATCCGCCCGCTCGTCCGGTGTACGCCGTCGTTGTCATGGCACTCACCGCTGTCGCTCCAGTCGGAGACGACCACGTTGCCATCCGGGCAGGTGAGGAGGTCGATGCCGCGGAACCATTTGTCCTTGGCCTGCATGAAGTCGGGCGCGTGCTTGCCCACGTAGCCGCAGCCCTGGCGCTCCAGCCTATCCATGTTGATGCGGTTCCCGTGCAGGTTGCAGGTTAGCAATGCTCCCTCGTATTTCTTGGGCCAGAGGCCGCCTTGATAAATGAGCATGCCCACATGCGCGTGGCCGCCGCCGAGTTCGGCCGTCTTGTTGCTGATGCCTTTGCGGATGGTGTCCCATTTCTCCGAGCCGGTGTCCCAATGGAAGTGATCCGCCGTCTGCTCGATGATCTCATACACATGCGGGTTCAAATGCGTGCCAAACATGCGGCGGTAGTACGCACCGGGGATCACATGCCACAGGTGGCCGATGACGGTGTTGATCATGAACAAGTCGCCATTGGCGTTCCAATCATGGCCCCAGGAGTTCGTGCCGCCATGTGCCACGGTTTCCAGGATCTTCAGCGTGGGGTGGTAGCGCCAGATGGCGCAGTTCATCCGCACGCGCTGGTCTGCCGGTGTGCCCGGTGCGCCAACGCTTGAGGTGTCGGTAATGCCGTGGCGGCCATACAGCCAGCCGTCCGGCCCCCAGCGCAGACCGTTGACGATGTTGTGGCCGATGGTCTTCACATTGAAGCCATCCAGCAGCACCTCGGGCTCGCCATCCGGCACGTCGTCGCCGTTTTTATCGGCGATGAAGCTCAGCGTGCCGTTGTTCAGCACCCACACGCCGCCGTAGCCGATCTCAACGCTCGTCAGGTAGCTGCCGCCTTCCCAGAACACCTTGCGCCCGTCGTGCTTGCCGTCGCCGTCCTTGTCTTCCAGGATGATGATGCGGTCCCGCAGCTTGGTATCCCAGCGCATGGGGTTCTCCGCATAGGTGTAGTTTTCCGCCACCCACAGCCGGCCCTTGCTGTCCCAGCTCATCGCGATCGGCTGCTGCACGTCTGGCTCGGCGGCAAACACCACGCACTTGAAACCCTTGGGCAGTTCCATTGTCCGCGCCACCTCCTCCGCAGGCATCGGATCGCCCTTCTCGGTGTTGAAGGGCTTCGGGAACTCGTCTGCGTACACAGACGTGAAGAGGGCGAGGCAGGAGAGAAGCGTGGTCGAGCGCATGCGTGTTCTTTGAATCGGACCAGAGCAAATCGCAAACGGGAAGACGTATGCTGGCAAAAGAAAGTTAAAAAAGCACTTGGAAGCTGGCATCAATGCCATACAATTGATGGTATGAAATTAACCATGCACATCGACGATGACTTGTTGGAAAGGGTGATGAAGGCCCACGACATCACCAGCAAGACCAAGGCCGTGGACTTCGCTTTGCGGGAAGTGGACCGGCGGGCCACCTTGAAGCGGTTGGCTGAGACCAACCTCGGTTTGACCGAAAAAGAAATCCTCACTGCTTTTGATGATTCATACAACGTCATCGAGTTGCGTGCCGCCGAGACTCCCGGTACCGGCCCCAAGCTCCCAGAACCCAAACCTGTGACCTATGCAAAAAAGCCCCGTTCTCGTCGATAGCAGCTTCTACATCGGCATGACGCGGCAGGGGAAGAATCCGCTTCCGCTGCTCACCTACCTTGCCGTGGACCGAGATCTGGCGATCTGCGGCGTGATCCGGGCCGAGGTCGGGCGTGGCATTCGTCTGCCCAAGGTGCGAGAGGCATTCCACGGCTTCTGGGATGTGATGATCAACGTCCAGACCGACAACAAGCTCTGGCTGCAGGCGGAAGACCTCGCTTGGAAACTCGACCGTAGCGGCAAGATACTGCCGCTGACGGACATCGTCATCGCCTGCTGCGCCATGCGACTGGGGGCCACCATTCTCACGCACGATCACCATTTCCTGGAGATTCCGGGCGTTCATGTGGCCATGAGCGGCGCTGATCTCTGATGTATAGAAATGCTCGCGTGGCGCGTTTCCTGCATCAGACTTACGCCATGCGAACGGTTTGCCTCCTTCTCCTCACCAGCCTGCTGATTTGTCAGGCGGACGCGGCCTCGAAATCAAAGGCTACGCCCAAGCCTGCGGCACCCGCCCACACCGCCGCCGAACTGGCCGCCACCATCCGCCCGTCGCTGGTCAAAATTACTCAAATCGGCCGCGAAGGCACTGACGGCATCGGCTCCGGCTTCATCGTAAGCGAGGACGGCCTGATTGCCACCAATCTGCACGTCATCGGCGAGGCGCGCCGCCTGCAAGTGGAGATGCACGATGGAAAAACGCACGATGTCACTGTCGTCCAGGCCAGCGACAGCCATCACGACCTCGCCCTGCTCAAGATTGACGCCAAGGGGCTCAAGCCGCTGCCCCTGGGAGATTCCAGCAAAGTTCGCCAGGGCGATCCCATCGTCGCCATGGGCGCGCCGGAAGGTCTTGCCTTCAGCATCGTGCAGGGCGTGCTATCCGCCACGCGCGATGTGGATGGTCAGGAAATGCTGCAAGTCGCCGTGCCTATTGAGCAAGGCAACAGCGGTGGCCCTTTGCTCGACATGCAGGGCAAAGTGCTGGGCCTACTGACGCTGAAGTCGCTCAAGACTGACAATCTCGGCTTTGCCATGCCGGTGAACGAACTCAAAACGCTCATCGAAAAACCGAATCCCGTGCCCATGTCACGCTGGCTGACCATCGGTGCATTGAATCCCAAACAATGGCAGACCCATCTGGGCGCGCAGTGGACGCAGCACGCCGGCGTCATTCGTTCCGAATTTCCCGGCGCAGGCTTTGGCGGGCGTGCCCTCTGCCTCTCGACGCAGAAGGTGCTCGAAGGTACTTTTGAGATCGCCGTGACGGTACGTCTCGATGATGAATCCGGTGCCGCCGGCCTCACGTTCTCCTCGGATGGTGCGGACAAGCACTACGGTTTCTATGCCTCGGGTGGCAAGCTGCGCCTCACCCGCTTTGACGGCCCCGACGTCTATTCCTGGACCATCCTCGCCGATGTCCCGAGCGATGCCTACAAAGCCGGTGAATGGAACACACTGCGAGTCCGGATCGAGCCTGTGCGCATTGTCTGCTTTGTGAATAGCCAGCAGGTCATTGAAAGCGATGACACCGGTCTGCGCGGCGGCTCCGCCGGGCTGTGCAAATTTAGAACGACGGTGGCCCAGTTCCGCAATTTCCGCATCGGTACTGACCTCGCTGAAAAGCCGCTGCAACCCGAAGTCGCCTCCCAGCTCCGCTCCAAGGTGGAGGAATACATCGCCGACTCAGCCACCGCCGACAAAACCCTGGACGGCTTGCTGGAAAACCCTGCCGCTGCCCGGCGTGTGCTCGTGGAGCAGCGCCGCAAGCTCGAAGAAGAAGCGGCAAAGCTGCGCGACCTCGAGCGCGAGCTGCACCGCCGCGCCTTGACGAAGGAAATCCTCGCCGAACTCGCCAAGCCCGAGCCGGAGATCAATCTGCTGCGCTGCGCCCTGCTGCTGGCACGGCACGACAACCCGGAGATCGACATCGCCACCTACATGAACAGCTTCAAGGCCATGGTGCTCGATCTCAAAGACGATCCCGAGATCAGCCAAGGCACCATCCCTGCTGTGAAGCGCATCAACCGCTATCTCTTTGAGGAGAACGGCTTTCATGGCAGCCGTGGCGACTACGGCAGCCGCTCCAACAGCTACCTCAACGAAGTCATTGATGATCGTGAAGGACTGCCCATCACGCTGAGCGTGCTGTATGTCGAGCTCGCTTCCGCCCTGGGTGTGCAGGGGGTGTTTGGTGTGCCGCTGCCCGGCAAATTCATGGTCGGCTATCGTGATGGCCCTGAAGGCGAGCTCCACCTCGTCGATGTCTTCGAACATGGAAAACTAGTCACCGTAGAGCAGGCGGCGCTGGATCTCACCGAGGAAGGTCATTTCCCGGAAGGCGCGCTTTCTCCCACGACCAAACAGGCCATTCTGCTGCGCATGCTGCGCAATCTGATGAGCAGCGTCTTTGATGACAGCCGTTCCCTCCGCGAGTCCCTTCCGTATTTGAATCTCGTGCTCGCCATTGATCCCCAGTCCGCCCCTGAACGCCTCACCCGGGCACAGATGCGCCAGCGTCTTGGAGAGAAGGCAGGTGCCCGTGAAGACGTGACTTGGCTGATCGAAAACTTTCCCACCGATGGACCGCCGGAACTCATACAGCAGCTCGACCGCTGGCTGCAGTCGCTGAGAGAATAGTCGTGTGGGCTAGCCCTTGAAACCCGCCAGCCGCACTCCGAACAGCCAGCGGAACGGCGGCTTCAGAGCGAGCGCTTTGCGCAGGCCGTGCGGAAGCAGTTCAAGCAGCTTCTCGCATATGACCGCAGGCCAGGTGGGCAGTAGCATGAATTTGCCGCGTCCGCCAAAGATGATGCGCGTCTTGGCGAAACCGACCTGCCGGAAGAGCGCGGACAAATCGCCCACGGTGTACTCCTTGAGATGAAAGCCGGTCGCCTCACGATCAATGATGCAGCTGATGTCATGGGGGCCGGTGAGGCGGCTGGGGGTGATGCACAGATAGACGCCACCGGGTGCGAGCGCGGCATGCAGATGATGCAGTTGCTCCACGGCATCGTCTGGATGCAGGTGCTCCATCAACTGGTTGCTGTACGCCACATTCACGCTGCCCGGTTCCACGGGAATCGTGCTGCCATCAGACAGCACCAGCCGCAGATTGTCCGGCAGCGTGCGTTTACGGGTGATTTCATCGGAGACATCCACCGCCAGCACCTGGGAGACTACGGCCGCCACGGTTTTGGCCAGCTCACAATCTCCCGGCCCGACTTCGAGAAAGACCGTTTTCGGAGTTAAGAAAGGCGTCAGGATCTCCATTTTTTCCGCCACATCAGCGGCAAGTCGTTCGGGGGAGGCCTTGTTCGTATGCTGCGGGTGCTCCGGCACGCGTTTGAAAAGCTCATCATAGACCTCTGAATAAAGCGTGCGGCGCTGCTCTTTGGTCGCATTCCGCAGCCGGTCGGCGAGTTCGCGTTCCACTTCGTAGTGCTGCTGGAGTTGTTCCGGGGTGCGGGAATCGGTGACGGTGACGGGCATGTGTGCCCAAAAGCTAAGCGTCAGATCCGTTTCAGGCAAGGACTCGCACTTCCTTGCTCATTGCCGAAGGCGAATTAGCATGGGGCCGATGCTGAAACACCTTCTTCTGCTCTGCCTTTTCACACTGGCGGTCCGCGCCCAGGATCTGGGTCCGGCCAAAGACGATCCCTCCGTGCCCAAGGACCGCGATACCATCCTGCGCATTCAGATCTTCCTCGACAAAAACCTCTTTGGTCCTGGCAAGCTGGATGGTGCCGTCGGCGAGTTCACCTACAAGGCCGTGGTAAACTACAATTACGCACACGGTCATCGCGATCTGTACAACTGGGCGCGAATCCAGGCGGCAGCGGAGGCCGAGGTGCCCGTGATCTTCGCCGCATTCAAGATCCAGCCCATTCTGACTCGCTATGTGACCGTCGATCTGCCCGAAGACTACGAGAAGGCATCGGTCTATCCCTTCATGGCCTACCGCAGCATGGTGGAGCTCATCGCCGAGCGCTTTCATACGGATGAGTCCTTCCTGGCCGTCATCAATCCCAAGAAGAACATGGCCTCGCTCAAGCCCGGCGACATTATCGTGGTGCCCAACGTAAAATCCTTTCGCATCGAGGAAATCAAGCCCATGCAGAGCTTCAAAACGGATGCGACCCTCAGCAGTCACACCATCGTGGTGGACACCACGGAGCGGATGGCGGCGGTTTACAGTGACAAGGAGATGATGCTGGCCGCTTTTCCCATCACCCCCGGCAAACCGCAGTTCATCCCCGTGGGCACCTGGAAAGTGGTGACCATGATGGCGACGCCCACGTTTCGTTATGACAAGCAGTTCCTCGAAGAAGGCGTGCGGGGAGAAGAAGCCTTCCAGATTCCGCCCGGGCCAAACAGTCCCATTGGCGTCATCTGGTGCGGCCTGAGCAAGTCTGGCATCGGCCTGCATGGCACGGCCATGCCGCGCACCATTGGCCGCACGCGCAGCGCGGGCTGTGTGCGCTTTGCCAATTGGGACGCTATCCGCCTACCGCAACTCATCCGGCCAGGAACGCGCGTCATCGTGCGTTAATCTCTGACCATGCGCATTCTCATCGCCAGTCTCTTCCACGAGACGCACACTTTTCTCGACGGCCTCACCCCTCTCTCTGATTTCCAAATCCGGCGAGGGGAGGAACTCTGGGCCAGCAAAGGAGACTCCTCACCGCTTGGTGGTGTGCTGGAACTGGCCGACGAATTCGGCTGGCACATGCTCCTGACCGCCGACTACCGCGCGCAGCCGTCTGCCACCGTGACGGATGAGGTCATTGAGCAGTTTTGGAACGACATCGCCCCGTCTGCTGCCAAAGCCGACTACGACGCCATCTACCTCGTGCTCCATGGCGCGATGGTCTCGCAAACGATCCTCGATGTCGAAGGCGAGATCCTGCGCCGACTTCGCACTCTCACCACCGTGCCCATCTTTGGTGTCTTCGATCTCCACGCCAATTTCTCACCGCAAATGGCAGCGCTAGCTGACTGTTTGGTTGGTTATCGCGAAAACCCGCACACCGATGCACGCGAGGCCGGATTGATCGCGGCACGCCTACTCCAACGTTGCCTCACCACCGGCCAGCGCCCGCGCATGCAACTCCAGCAGCCCGGCATCATCTGGCCGCCGACCGGCACCGGCACGGCGAATGATCCCATGCTTAGTCTAGAGTCGATGGCGCGGCAGTTTGAAAGCGATTCTCTCTGGGTGATGAACATTGTCGCTGGTTTCAGCTTTGCGGATACTCCGGACACGGGTGTCAGCTTCGTCGCCTGCACCACGGCAGATGCCACACCGCAGTTGGAAGATCTCGGAAAGCGTGCGCACGAACTCAACCACCTCGGCCAGATCACCGATCCACCGGCGGACGAAGTTCTCGATCAGCTCAAACCGCTGCCTGAGGGCCTGACTGTCCTCGTGGAGCCCTCAGACAACATCGGCGGCGGGGCACCCGGAGATGGCACAGGCCTGCTGCGTGCGCTGATTCGCCATGGCATTCCTAACGCCGCCATTTGTATCAGCGATCCGCAGTCCGTCAGCGAGATCGAAGCAGGTGCGCGAACCATCAGGCTGGGCGGCAAAGGCAGCCGTCTGGATGAAGGCCCGCTCGAACTCGAAGTCGAACTCATCGCCTTGAATGAGGGGCGTTTTGAACTCGAAGACAAGAACAGCCATCTCGCCAGCATGTGCGGAGATGTGTTCGACATGGGGCGCTGCGCCGTGGTCCGGCATGCGGGCCTCACCATCCTCATCACCAGTGTCAAGACACCGCCCTTCGATCTCGGTCAATGGCACAGCCAGGGAATCGCGGTGGAGCAGCTTTCCGTCGTCGCCGTCAAAGCCGCCGTGGCCCACCGCCGCGCCTATGACAAAATCGCCACCCGCATGCTGTGGGTGGACACCCCCGGCCCTTGCCGCAGTAACTTGCAGATGCTGCCGTACCGGCACTTGCAGCTCGCCCGGTAAAATACACCCCAAGAGGATATTCAGTGCAGCGTCATGCGGTGTGACTCCACGCCGCCATGAACACGAACGATCCTCATCAGCCGCCAGCATATCAAGTGCCACCCGGTTGGGAGATGTTTCAGCCACCGCCCATGGCGGAACCCGTCATGCAGGCGGTCATCGTGGAGGATGCATCACCACTAACGCAGACGCGCAATTCGGCGTGGCTGCGCTTCTGGAGGCAAATAGGGGGTGGTTCGCTCATGCTCAGCATTGCGGTGCATGTGGGATTGCTGCTTGTGGCTGGCATGATCATCGTGGGCACGCAGATGGCAAAGCCTGTGGTGGATTTTTATTCCGGCGGGCCAAACTCAGGCAAGTGTCAATGCTTCGCGAGATTTGGAACATCGGGTTAGCATGAAGCATATGAATGAAATGGCGAGAAAGACGCCGCAGACGCGTCTTGCGGTGGCTGGTCCGAAGCAAACTGTGCTGCCAGAGGCTGAAGTGATGGAGTTGCCGGAAGCTGGGTAGGTGTTGAGTGCGGCAGGTGGCAGGTTGAGCCATGCGTTCATTGGCAGCAGCATTCGCGGTCCGGGTATGGAAGGCTCCGCGCCCTCCACGATGCTGGCGCATTTGCCCAACATGTTTGGTGGCCGCTGTTCGATGCAGAACCGGCTTGAGAAATTGAGGGAGAATGGTGGCACGCCGGAGTGTGAGATGGCAGTTTCGCGCTCCTTGGCGTGGTTGAAGGCACAGCAGAACGCGGATGGTTCTTGGGGGTGGACGAACAAGGCGGCGATGACGGGTTTGACGCTGCTTTGTTACCTGGGGCGTTGCGAGACGCCTGATTCTGCGTTCTACGGCGACAATGTACGCGATGGGATGCTCTATCTGGTGGAGCTCGCGAGGAAGAATCCATATGGGATATTGGCGGACAATCTTGTGTCGAATTCCGCAATTTATGAGCATGGAATCGCGACGTGTGCGCTTGGCGAAATGTATTCGTTTTATCGCCTAGGGAGCCGCAGCCTGCCCGGTTTGCGCGAGACTTTTGAAAAAGGCGTGAAGATTATCATCGAGCAGCAGAACCAGCAGGGTTCGTGGACCTACGGCGGAAAAGATGCAGGCATGCCGCATGCGTATAACAAGGACAGCCGAGGTGAGGATCTTTCCGTCAGTGGCTGGCAGTTTCAGGCGCTCAAAGCGGCGAAGCATTCGGGTTTGAAGATTGAGGGGCTCGATGCTGCCATCAAACGCTGCTGCGATTATCTGGAGTCCAAGCAGACGAAGGACGGCGGCTTTGGCAAAACGAACCGTGATGATCATTACAACCAATGGAGCCTCACGGGTTGTGGTGTGCTGGGGTTGCAGACGCTGGCGCACCACAAAGTGACTCCGGTGAAGAAGGGGATTCGCTTCTTGCGCGAGTTTCTCACCAGCGAACCCCTCGACTGGGAGCGCAACTGCAACCTTTACTGCTGGTACTACTACACCCAGGCCTTCTTTCAGGCGGGTGCTGATGACTGGAAGTTCTACAACGCCCAGTTTCTGCCGCAGGTGCTCGGCGCGCAGCAGCCCGATGGTTCCTTCAAACGTGGTCGCCCCAACTGGCCCGCAGGCGATGCTGCGGACGCGATTTACCGTCAGTGCTTATGTACCTTGCAGCTCGAAGTTTATTTCCGTTACCTCAAAGTCGCAGACCGCGAAGAGCGGTCGATCTTTGAGAAGTGATCCGGCGGCGGTTCGATCAAACACCCGGTCTTGTTCTTGAACACCAGCCCTCGTTTGCGCACATGCCACACACGGCTCAACGGAGTCTTCATCTGCCCAAAATGCCTTGTGCTAGGCCATCGATTCCAAGCGGACGATGTGGCCTATGCTCACGGTTATCTCGAAGATGGAAGCGTGGAGAACGCCACCCGGCCCTCTACCAAGAAGCCGGGCTGCCAGGGGCCAGTCATGACTGCTTTTTTTCTTTTTCGGCTCGGCTGCGGTCGGTGGGGTTGCAGGTTGCGGCACATCTTGGATGAGTCCGGCTTTCATGAGTTTTTCCTTTGCGGCATCTACCTTGAGGCCGCCGGTGGGGAGTTCGAAATCGAGCGTGTCGCCATTGGGTTTGAAGCCGTTGCCGTCTGCATCGACGTAGATGGGGTTGTTGTAAGCGCAGGGGCGTAGCTTCGCGTAGTCACTGGTGCCGTAGCAGGTTTTTTGATCGCCGTCTTCGTCGATGGCGACGACGATGAGATGGGCGTCGTGCTGCAGCGGCACGTGGATCTTCTCGTCAAATTTCACGATGCTGTCTTTGAACATCTGCGGGTGAGTTGCGCGGGTGAAATTGAGCTTGGGGTCAGGGCGGCTGTTTACGAGGACCTGCACGCGGTCGATGTCCATCCAGTCGGTGCATTGCACGCGCACGTTCAGATCGATGCCACCGGCGGAGCGGTCATCGTCTCCGGCGATCTTGCCGTTCTGCGTGGTGACTTCGAGGAAGGGGCCGGTGCTGAGCACGAGGTGGCCGGCTTTGGCATGCGGGGCGAGTTCGGCCCAGTCGATCTTTGCGGGCTCATCCGTGCTGCTGGGGAGGTAGCAGCGCCAGCAGCCGACACCATTGCCATAGACTGAGTGGGCATCCGCCACACCGACGGCGGTGATGCGCAGGCCTTGATTCAAGAGCTGACGCCAGACGAATTCACGTACTGCGGAAACCTTCATGGCCAGGGAACCCTTCGGGCGACTCAGGCGAAACGGCGCGTCTGCGAGGATGTCTGTGCCTGCGCCATTCTGAGACTCGGCACCATCAATCATGCTGCCAACGCCGACGAATCCGCCGTCTTCAATGCCGTCGTTGTCGCGGTCCACGAACATGTTGGAGAGATCGGGGTGGTTGAACTGAATCCAGCGGTCCGCACGCTCGGTCTGCCAACGGCGCAGAGTCAGGACGGTGACACGTGGATCGTCATTCCAATCAGGCGCACCGCCGTTTTGCTTGAGCGGCTCGGGCTCGAACGGGAAGGCATTGACGTGCTGGCGGCTGCCGGTGAGTTCGATGCCTTTGACGGTCTTGATGTAGTCTGCAAGGCCGAGAGCTTTGATCGTGGGTTCCCAGTCGTAGAAACGGTTGTGCTCGGTGGTGGGAGCGAACTCCACATTTTCTGCGGCGATGTTGATCAGGCGACCGTCGGTGTCGCAGACATTGTCGCCGCTGGGCGTGCTGTGATTGTGGAAGTCGGCGCTGATCCAGCCCTTGGTATCAACCAGGTGTTTCAGAGTTCCCTTAAAGACGGTCTCCTTGCCAGCCTCGACGGTCACTTCCTGCTCCAGATGCGAGTGCTCCGGGCCGCGCACCACCACGACGCGGTATTTGCCCGGTGGCAGCTGCTGGGTGAACTGGCCGTTTTCGCTCATGTACTGATCCACGCAGCCATGGGCTCGCCATTTGGGGCCGAGATCCAGTTTCGGCGCGTCTTGATCGAGGGGGGCAAAGTGCGCCTTGCAGGGGATGGATTTGCCGGATTCGTCGGTGATGTCGAAGCGGATGCGGGAGGCGGAAAGGATGTGGAACTTCGGAGTCACCACACCGCCATCGGCCACCGCGAAGGCGAGTTTGCTTGAATCGCGACCCAAGTCTTCCACCGTGAGTTCGGTCTCGCCCACAGGCAGTTTGAGACTGAACTTACCTTCATTATCGGGATAGGCGGGAATAGACTTTTTATCGCTATCCGGCACAAAGATCGTTGCCGAGGAAACGCCATTGCCACCTTGCTCAATGATCTGCCCGGAAATGGTGCCTAGCTTGTTACCTTTGACGGATCGGAACTCTCCCACGGCCTGCGCAGGCGAGGTGCCGACGGCGAAGAAGCGTGAGATGACGACTTCCTGACCGGGCTTCAATTCGAGGGTGTCCTCCAGCTTTTCGATGCCTGTGAGGTTGAGTGTGCCTACGGCGTAGCCGCATTTATGCGAGGGGTTGATGGCATCGGCCCAGAAAATGCCGTCCGTGGTCGTGCCGGTGGAATCAAAGCGGGTGAAGTCGGACTTGGTGAAAGTCTTCTGCGGCTGGTCGGTCTCGTTGCGCAGGGTGGTGGTGATGAAGATGCCCTGCACGCCGTCTTGGACGCGGTATTCATGGCGCTTGAAGACGCCGCCGTTTTTCGCGGCGGTGGTGACGGATTCAACGGCGGCTTCGCTCTTTTCCTTTGAGTCGAGGATTTTCACGTAGCTCACGGGGCCGTGGCCGCAGGGGGCATAAACCACGAGCTGGTCGTTGCTCGCGCCGCGCAGGGTGAGGTCATACAGGCAGCCCGGCGTGACGCCGTCTTCGCCGTAAAAGGTGCTCATGTTGGCTTTGCGACCGGTCGAGTTCTGAGAGATCACAGCCTCCACCTTGTCGCTGCGGAGAACGAAGTCGCCCAGGATGCCGTCCGCCTCCTTGCCCTTGGGAAGTTCCGTTTCGCGGCCGAGCGCGGCTTCAAAAACTTCGGCGGCAGGCATGGAGCTTGCAATGAGGAGGGAGAGCAGGATGGCAGACTTCATGGTTGAAAATGAAAGCTGTAACAAACGCCCACCAGAGTGACATCTTGTGATTGGAAACAATTTAGTTAGTCTCATCGCGTGCCCCCTACTACCAAGCGACTCCTCTGGCTCGATCTCTTCCGTGGTCTGGCCGTGCTGGGCATGGTCTGGACGCACTCGGCAAATACGTTTCTGGATGCCCGGTTGCAGGACACTGCGTGGTATCACAACCTGAGCTACTACCATGGACTGATCGCCCCCGCGTTTTTCTGGATCGCTGGATTTGTGCGGGAACATGTGACGGCGGGGAAGGCCCGGCCTGCGCTGCCCGCCTTGAAACGACTGCTGATGGTGCTGCTCATCGCCTACCTGATGTATGTTCCGTGGAATGATCCGTTCCATGCGCAGGCCTGGCGTGCGGCGTGTACGGTCAATGTACTGCACTGCCTCGCCATCAGCGGCATGCTGATGTTGCTGGCGGAGCGTGCGGGTAAATGGCGGCATGCGGTGGTGGCCGTGCTATTGGTCCTGTTTGTGGGTCTGCAAAAGTCGGCGGAGAACTGGTACACGGGGGTGCTGTTCATTGATCAGTATTTCAATCGAAGCCAGGGCTCGCTGTTTGCGCTGTTCCCGTGGGTGGGTTTCGGGCTTGCGGGCTTTTTGACTCGCGGGCTTTGGAGTGGGAAGGTGGATGGCAAAGCGGCACTGGTCTTTGTACTGGGGGCGCTACTGGCCTTTGTGCAGCCGTATTCTCCGTGGCCCGGTGGGCCGCCGGAGTTCTTTCTGGAACGTCTCGGCTGGGTGATGATGGCCGCCGTGCTGGTGGCCTGTGTGGCGGAGCGCCTCAGCGCAGCCACCGCCTGGCTGCGGCTCGCGGGCCGTGAGTCATTGCTGCTGTATGTGGTGCATTTGATGCTGATTCACGCCGTGCCGCTGCCTCGGCAGACACTGCAGTTTCTCATTGGCATGACCCAGCCGCTGTGGGTCGTGTTCTTGATTTTCGTGGCGTTGTTTGCCGTTTCGCTGGCGCTGGGGTGGAGGAATGAAAGGCGGAAGGGGCGGAAAAAGCACTCGTGAGCTTTAGCTCACTCTGGATTCTGGGCGTGACGTGCGCGCTTTCCTGAGTGAGTTAAGTTCGTGAATGCTTTCCAGTGGCAGTACCGATTTTCGCATCGCAAATGCACCGTAATGCACTCGATCTTAGCTGAGACTTAAATGCTACTTAGAGTCGGTCGCCTCATGGTCATCACCCGCTCAAGAGTTGGGGATGCCAAAATCCAATCTCCGTCAAATCCTTGCGGACAACGTCCGTCGGTATCGTGCATGTGTCGGCATCTCCCAAGATAACTTTGCCATCGAGTGCGGCGTCCACCGGACTTACGTCGGACAGGTTGAGCGACGTGAGCGCAATGTGACACTGGCTACGCTGGAGCTTTTTGCCATGGCGATGCACATTAGTGTCCCACAACTGCTCACCAAGGATGGTGTGGCGTGAGTGCGGATGATGGATATATCTCAAAGCATGTGGAGGCGATTCGTGCGAGCGGATTGAGCATCTTCGACCTGCTGGCAAAAGATTCGCTCCTCCACATTCCCACTAAGGAATTGGAGCGAATCTTGGATGCGGGTCTTCGTGGCTTCTCCACGGCAGGCATGCCACTGCGGACCCGCTCAAAGGTCGTCAAGAGCGAGGTGTGCAGGATCCTGGGCTATCCCATTCCGAAATCATTCCGCAAGAGCAAGCTTTATGCTCGCTTTCCGGGGCAGAACTTTGACACCTACGTCTAGGCATCGAACAATCTCCAGGTTTGGAACGAGGAGTTGCAACCACGCCGACGTTATGTGCTGATTGCTGTGGGCCCTGACGGATGCGTGAAAAGGGTGAAAGTCATCACTGGTGCCATGCTGGCGAAGCTCGATACAACCGGCACCCTGACGCAGAAGTACCAGGCGAGATTCGTTCCCGGTGAAACGGCTTGGGAGCTCATTTCGAGCACGGACACAGAACAACTCATGCCGTTGATCGGTTCAGCAGACTGCACACCCAGAGGGAGACCCACAGATGAACCCATACGTGGTTTGGTCATCCCCATTCAGTCAGTCTTTGACCGCCTGAGAACTCTCGTTGGTTGTTCGTTTGCGAACGCTGGATTTGATCAAGAGCGCAATCGTGGTGCTGAACTCCATCGCATGGTGTGCAAGGCACTCGGATATCAGAGCTATGCAGATGACGGCCAGTTTCCTGACGTGCGCAATCAATTGCTAGAGGTGAAACTTCAGAATTCGCCCACAATTGATCTTGGTTTGGTTGAGCCAGCCAGCAACGAAACGCTGGATTTGAATGATTTTCCCGAAGGCACAGTTCGTCACTGTGATGTGCGTTATGCTGTGTTTGGAGCAGAGCATATCGGCGACCGGGTAAAGCTATCGCGCCTGGTGCTTACGACGGGGGAAAAGTTTTTCCGCCTATTCCCTCGCTTCGAGGGAAGGATATTGAACAAAAAACTTCAAATCCCGCTACCCTAGGGTTTTTTCGGCAAGGCCAAAAGCTGACTCGACCAGGCGGTCGATCATTGCGGCGAGAGCGTCTGCTTCGGCACCTGGCGTGAGTTCATGGATGCGGCGGGTCAGCGACACGATCTCGCGCGAGACCGGCAGTTCTGGTGATGGCAGTGGAAACTTCTCCACATACTGGGTCATGAAGCGGCGCCTGCCTGCGTAAAGCTTGTTGTTGAAGGCGTGATCGTAGAAGCTCTCGATGAAGCGGGAGTTGCCCACCGCGAGGGCCAGCCAGAGCAGGTCGTTGTCTGTGCGATCTTGCGCAGCCAGCCAATAGCAGTCGCCATTGATCACCTCGCCATCCAAGCTCATCCAGAATGTGGGGCTCTCTGAGATGTCTGGAAACACCAGTTTGGGCACCGGCCAGAGCGCGGGGAGCTGCGGCACCCAAATCTCATACCACTGACGCCCGGACTCGATCACATATGTCCTCGCCTCAAGTATAGCGCGATGGCTTTCCAAATAGCTGCGGCTGCGAGGATGGGTAGCAAGGTCAATGACCGCCTTTTTACCGGCGCGATCCTCATGCGTGTAGAGGATCTGGCGGTCGGCAGGCAGTGATTTGAACCTCCTTGCCACATGATGCGTAATCAGTGGGCGCAGAAGTTCGGGACGCATATCCTCCGGCAGCGCATTCCAGTCTTTGCGCACGAAGACTTTGTCTGCCGTGGTCTTCACACCGACACGAATCTTGCCGATTTCGCCGAACGTGCAGAATGTGTGCTGTAGGACCGTGTCGAGCCAGGCATCACCACTCGCAGTAGCAATGCGCCAGGTGCCGTTGAGGTCCAGCAGACCGTGCTGGACAAGAAATGTCGTGCCGGAAACTGCGACGGCCCCGCTTCCGTTCGACAATGCCTCATAGACATTGATGGCGTGATGAACCGGCGGCTTAGCAGTCGAATAGATGGAGGTGAAACGAGGACTGGACTGGTCCACATTACGTCGCTTTCGCACCAGCAGTACTGCAGGCAACACTGCCGCTTCAAACAGCTTCGTGTCGCCAAAGTCCCAGACGTGCAGCACCTCAAACCGGGACAAGATGCGTTCCCGCACCTGCGATCCCGCTTTGGTAGTCATAAAGCGATTTGAGACGATGATCCCGGCTACCCCCCCTCGCGTAGCACGTCAGCAATGCCCTCGATGAAGGCAAAGCTCAAATCCACCCGTCCACCAAGATCGAACTGCTGTGCCAGACGTTGCGAACGTGCGGCCCCCATGACCTGGGTGCGCACGTACGGTGGGTTGGCGATCACCACATCGTAGCAGGAAGGAGTTGAAAACAACGAATCCTCACGGTGCTCCAACGCAAAGTCTAGGAAGTCCTGCCGACGCAATTCTCCGATGCGCGCTGGAAGCTCTACACGCAGCCGTGTTTCAGCATTCTCAACAGCCACTTCGTCGAGGTCGAATCCATTCAAGGTGCAATCTCGATCGAAGGCTTTGCCAAAAGGCATGAGAAGCTCGCCATCGCCCACTGCCGGGTCCAGCACCTGGGGACGGGGCAAATCACAGACTGCCGCCAGATGCCGGGCCACGAACTCCGCTAGCCCGGCGGGCGTATAATGCGCGCCCTCCTGCTTTTGGGTTTTCTTGGTGGCTCTGGAATCGAGTTTCATTTGGAAGAGACTAACGCTTTGAGCATCGCAATCAACGGGCAGGTGCAGGTTGAACTTTAGCTTGCTATTGCTCGAAGCCTTTTAATGAGGCTAGCAGGAAGGCCCATGCGCCGCTGGTTGGGTTCATATGGCTGCGAACAAAAGTAAAAGCAGCAACGTGTTACCGGCTGCCAGCCGGTGGTTTGGAAAGGCCCGGAGGCCACTGAAGGGGCTCGCAGCTCGTACCACTTCCCGGAGGCTGGGCTGGCGAAAAGTGCTCGCTAGTACTTTGGCGGAACGTGAGGCAAGAGCGCTGCGTATCATGCCGTAGTCCTGCCCCTTCATGATTTCCTGCCGCCAAGCTCTTGCATTCGTTCTGCTCACCTCCTCGCTCACTGCGGAGGTGGCGAAGGTGCATCCGGCGCAGGCGATGGGGCTCCTCAAGACGCAGTGCCTGGGGTGTCACAATGCGGAGAAGAAGAAAGGTGGGCTCTCTCTGGAGACGCGTGAATTGGCGCTGAAGGGTGGCGAGAATGGTGCCGCACTGAATGCGGGGGATGCGGATCACAGCGCGCTGATCAATGCGCTGAATGATCCGGGCGATGCGCATATGCCGCCGAAGAAGCAGATGCCGGAGAAGCAGGTCAATCTGCTGAAAGCTTGGGTGAATGCGGGTGCGCCCTGGGATGATGCGGCGCTGAAGAAATTCGGTGAACTGACGCCTGTGGACAAACTGGTGACGCTGCCTGCTGGCCATACACCTGCGGGTGCGATGGCGTTAAGAGGGGATGGCAAACTTCTGGCGGTGGGGCATGGCAATCGGGTGCTGATTCGCGATGTGGCGGCAAAGGATTCTCCAATCGTTGCCACGCTCGAAGGTCACAAGGATGTGGTGCAGTCGCTGGCGTGGAATGCGGATGGCTCGCTGCTGGCGGCGGGTGGTTACCGGACGGTGCGGGTGTGGAAGGTGCCGGAGCCGGCTAAAGCCGGTACTACAAAACAGGTCTGGGAGCAGGCGCATACGCTGGCAGAGCCATTGGAGGGGCGAGTAACGGGGCTCGTTTTTCTGCCGGACAATGGCACTCTGATTCTTGCGGATGGTGCCACGAGTTTGAAGGGCGTGCTGCATCGCTGGAAACTTGGCGAGCCGAAGCCGTCGCAGACGGTGGAGGCGCATGCTGACAATGTGCTGAGTCTTGCTTTGAGCCGGGATGGCAAGCAGATCGCCACCGGGGGCGCGGACAATCTGGCCAAGGTGTGGGATGCGGCGACGCTGAAGGAGATCGCCAAGATCGAGGGGCATGTGGGGCACATCGTGGCGCTCGGCTTCAGCACGGATGGCAAATGGCTGGCCACGGGTAGTGCGGACAAGGATCTGAAAGTCTGGGACATCGCCAGCAAGGAGATGATCATGCTGCTGGGGGACAAAACTTCACCAGTCAATGCGCTGCTGTGGTCGCCGGATTCCACCAGCCTCACTTACTTCAATGACAACGGCAGCGTGCATGGCGTCACGGAATTGAAGGCGCATGATGGGGTGCGGCTCGCTTTCACCTCGGGGACAGACAAGAGGATCGGCACGCTCGAAGCCGTGCCGAACGCTGTGGTGATGACGGCCGATGGAAAAAATGTCTTCGCCGCCACTGATGCGGGAGATGTTTTCCATATCGATGAGAAGCAGAAGATTACGAGGCTGAACGGGCCTGCGGCTGCGCCCGCCACGCCCAATCCCAAGGCGCTGTCTTTTACGCAGGACATTCTGCCTGTGCTGAGCAAGGCGGGTTGCAATCTCGGTAGCTGTCATGCGAAGTCGTCCGGACAGGCGGGCTTCAAGCTCTCCATCTTCGCTTTCGATCCGAAGGGCGACTACATGGAACTGGTGAAGGACTCGCGCGGACGGCGTGTGTTTCCGGCTTTGCCGGAAGACAGCCTGCTGCTGCAAAAGTCCGTGGTGCGCGTGCAGCATGAAGGCGGGCAGCGGTTTGAGGCTGACTCTGAGTCGGCGAAGACCATCGCTGAGTGGATTCGCCAAGGCATGCCGTACGAGACGCCCGGTCAGCCTGCGCTCACGGGCATCGAGGTGGTGCCGACGGAGAAAACCTATCGTAAGAATGAGGCAGGAGTTTTGAAGGTTACGGCGAAATACAGCAACGGCACTACGCGCGATGTGACGGGTCTGACCGACTACATTTCCTCCGAGAAGTCCATCGCCGCTGTGGATGAGGACGGGCACATGAAAACCACGAACGAGAGCGGCGAGACTGTCATCGTGGCGCGTTACATGGGGCAGGTGGCCATCTCGCGAGTGGCGGTGCCTGCGGACAAACTGCTGCCGCCGGCAAGCTACGCGAAGCTGACTGTGCGCAATGAGATCGACAAGCTCGTGTATGCGCGCCTGCAAAAGCTCGGCCATCTGCCCAGCGACACCTGCACGGATGCGGAGTTCCTGCGCCGGAGTACGCTGGATGCCATCGGTATGCTGCCCACTGTGGCCGAGGCCCGTGCCTTTGCCTTGAACAACGATCCCAAGAAGTACGAGAAGTGGGTCGATGCGCTGCTGCAGCGCCCCGAGTGGGCCGATCACTGGGCCATCAAATGGGGCGACCTGATTCGCCCCAATCCCTCGCGTGTCGGGGTGAAGCCGGTTTATCTGCTGGATCAGTGGATACGTCAGAGTTTTCGCGAGAACAAGCCCTGGGATCGCTTTGTGCGCGAACTCATCACTGCTCAAGGCAACACGCATCAGGACGGTCCGGTGGCGATCTGGCGCGACAAACGCGACCCTGTGGATGCAGCGACATTCGTTGGGCAGATCTTTCTTGGTGTGCGTCTGGAATGCGCGAAGTGCCACCACCACCCGACGGAGAAATGGGACCTCACTGACTACTATCAGATGGCCGCGTTCTTCACGCAGATGAAGCGCAAAGGGCAGGGGATCTCCGCACCGATCAGCGGCGAGCCTGAGCAGATGTGGTTCGCGCCGGGGAATGCGGGCATCGAGCATCCAGTCACTAAGGCCAAGCTCAAACCGCGCCCGCCTGCGGACAAGGAAATCACCATCGCTGAAACGCAGGACCCGCGCTCCGTGCTGGCCGACTGGATGACCAACCCGCACAATCCCTACTTTGCGCCTGCCATCGTGAACCGCGTGTGGTCCAGTTTTATGGGCCGTGGCATCGTCGATCCTGTGGATGACTTCCGAGCCTCGAACCCGCCCACCAACGCCCCGCTGCTCGACTGGCTGGCGCAGGATTTCGTGAAGCATGGCTACGATTTGAAGCACCTCATGCGCGCCCTCATGCTGTCGCAGACTTATCGCCTGAGCAGTCTGCCGAATGAAACAAACCTCGCGGATTTGAAGAACTACAGCCGCAGCTACCGCCGCCGTTTGCCTGCGGAAACGCTGCTGGATGCCGTCTGCGAAGTCACCGAAGTCCAGGAGACTTTCTCCGGCATGCCGGCTGAGGCGCTGGCGAAACAGACGTGGAATCACAAGCTCGAAAGCCAGTTCATGGACGCCTTTGGCCGCCCCAACGCCAGCTCCGAATGCCCCTGCGAGCGTGATGCCAAGCCGAGTGTGGTCCAAGCACTGCACCTGATGAATTCCACCAAGCTACAGGAGATGCTCATCAGCAGCAAAGGCCGTGTCACACGGTTGGCCAAAAGCGATCTCAAGCCGGAGCAGATCATGGAAGAACTCTACCTAGCATGCTACTCACGCCTGCCCACTGCCGAAGAAGCCGCGATTGTTGGCAAGGCGCTTGATGTGGGCGTTGCGAACCGGCAGGCGGCGATTGAGGATGTGCTGTGGAGTTTGCTGAACTCGGCGGAGTTTGTGTTTAATCACTGAAGCTGGTACTTTTGTTCGCTTTCGCAAGAAGCCCTTGTGAGGAACGTAGTTTCCAAGTCCACAAATGTCACGTATTACCCACAACTGCGCCGGTCACATGCGGCGTGATTTCTTGAAGCTCGGTCTCACCGCTGCGGGTGGTGGCATGGGCTTCACGGATTTGCTGCGAGCACGGGCTATGGCGGCGCAGGCTCCGCAGCCTTCGCTATCACGTCCGGTGAACTGCATTCTGGTGTGGCTGGATGGTGGGCCGTCGCATTACGAGATGTTTGATCCGAAGCCGGATGCGCCGAGCGAGATCCGGGGCGAATTCGGCACGATCCCGACGAGCGTTCCTGGAGTGTGGTTTTCCGAAAGCGTGCCGCATCTGGCGAAAGCGGCGGACAAGTTCACCGTGGTGCGCAGCGTGACGCACAAGGATCCGAACCACGGCGGCGGCAATCATTACATGATGACGGGCGCGCCGACACCGGTGCCGGTGGGCTGCGGTGCCTTTGTGACTTTTCATCCGTCCTTCGGCAGCGTGGTGAGCTACAAGCGCGGTGTGAAAAACGGCCTGCCCGCCTACATGACGCTGCCCAGCATCACCCGCAGCGGCGGTCCCAATTTCCTCGGCGCGGAGCATGCGCCGTTTGTCGCCGGGGGGGACCCGAACGCGAAGGGCTTCAAGGTGCGTGATGTGGTGCTGCCCTCCGAGATTACTGATGCTCGTGGGCTTGCCCGCCGCGAACTGCGTCACTCGCTGGACCGCATGAAGCGTCTGAATGATGCTGTGGCGGAAGATCCGGCAGTGAGTTTTGACACGTTCTATGGTCAGGCGGTGGATTTGATCGCCTCGAAGCCTGCGCAAGAGGCCTTTGATATTTCCCTCGAAGATGACAAGACGCGCGATCTCTACGGTCGCAACGATTTGGGCCAGCGCATGCTGCTGGCGCGTCGTCTCGTGGAAGTCGGTGTGCCCTTTGTCACTGTGAATTACGGCGGCTGGGATCATCACCGCGATCTTTTCAAGACCTGCAAAGGCGACTTCATGCAGAAGTTTGATCAGGGCATGGCCGGACTGATTACTGATCTTGATCGTCGTGGCCTGCTGGAAAGCACGCTGGTCGTTGCACTGGGAGAGTTTGGTCGCACGCCGAAGATCAACAAGGATTCGGGCCGCGACCACTGGCCTGGCGCGATGAACATTCTCTTCGCAGGCGCGGGAGTCCCACGCGGTGGCATCGTCGGTGCCACGGATCCGAAGGGCTACTACGCCAGCGACAACATCTACTCGCCCGAAGATTTTGCCGTGACGCTGTACAACAAGCTCGGCATTGATCCGCATCAGGTGCTGCACACCGGCAGCGGTCGTCCTGTGCAGTTGATCAATGGCGGCAGGCCCATCCGCGAGTTGTTTGCGTGATGTGTTTTGGAATGACTACTTGCAGAAGTGCATTGGCATTGGCCATTTTGTTTTTATCGCAGGTCACTTCTGGGCTCGCAGCGCCGCCTGCCTTTGACAGTCTCTTTCCTGCCGGTGGGCAGATCGGCAGCCGGGTCGAAACGCAGGTGAGCGGCAAGGGGTTGGAGAAAGAGACGTTTCTGGCCTGGAGCAGTGATTCGCGTGTCGTAGTTCTAGGTGGCGACAAGCCGAAGAAGTTCTTTCTTAACATCGCCAAGGATGCAGTGCCTGGCCCGTGTCTGATACGGCTTTATAGCGAAACGGATGCCTCGCCGCCGCGCATCGTTGAGGTTGGCAAGTTTGAGGAAGTGCTCGAAAATGAGCCCAATGACACGCTTGCTGATGCGAAGCAGGCCGAAGCCCAGATGAATGTGACGATCAATGGCGTGCTGGAGAAGGCGGGAGATGTGGATTCCTTCGCCATTCGGGCGCAGAAGGGCAAACGCGTCACGCTGGATCTACATGGCTATGCTCTAGGATCACCGATGGACCCGGCGATGCGGCTGCTGAATGACCGGGGTATTGAAATCGCCGCAGGTCATGACTCGCACAACCTCGATCCGCGCATTGAGCACATGCCCACGGCGGACGGCACCTTGTTTGTGCAGCTTTTCGCGTTTACGCATCCTCCTGCAGCAGATGTCGCCTTTAAAGGCAGTGCGAATCATGTGTATCGGCTCACGGTGACGAATGAGGCGAAGGCTGCGCCGGCCTTAGACGAGCCGGGGAATCTCAGTCTGCCTGCGGTGGTGAATGGCTGCATCAGCCACGCGGCTGAAGAGGATCGGTACACCTTTACTGCCAAGAAAGGGGATGATTTGCAGATCAGCGTGCGTGCGCAGCGCCTGCACAGTCCCTTGGATGCTACGCTGCGGATCGAGGATGAGGCGGGCAAAGTCTTGCAGCAGGCGGATGATGGCGACAAGGACAGTCTGGATCCCGCGCTGCGCTGGAAAGCACCGAAGGATGGCGAGTTTAAACTGATCATCGCTGACCGGTTTCAACATGGCAGCGTGGAGCATTTGTATGAACTGACAGTGAAACCCTTTGCGCCTTCGCTCACGGCCACGCTCGACACACATGCCTATCGGCTAGAGGCTGGCAAGACGGTCGAAGTGAAACTCACGGTGAAGACGAGCGGGACGTTTGCCGGCAAGATCAAAGCGCAGGCGATGCAACTGCCTGCGGGTGTCACGGCGGAAAGCGTGGATGTGGCGGCCAAGGGTGGTGAGGTGAAACTCACGCTGAAGGCGACGGCAGAGGTGGCTGCGAATCAGGCACCGTTTGCGGTAGAACTTGTCACCAGCACGCCAGATGCGGTGGAAACAGTGACGGCGACATATGCGATTCCTTTTACCGAGCCGCGCGGTGATCTGCTCATGATGTCAGACACACATCCTTGGCTGACGGTGGTGTCGAAGAAGCCATAGCGCGGTTCGGTGCGATGGCGCTGGTGATATTAATTTTACCTTGGCAAGTCAGCGGCACTCCCAAGGATGGCATGAGCCATTTTTGTGCATGGTCTCACCTGCGTTTGCTACTGCGTCTGAGAGGGCCTATGGCGGGGGTGAAATATGAAAACGATCTGGTTTATTCGTCATGCGGAAAGTCTGAGCAACGCGGGGTTTCCCACGGACACGCCGCATGCGATCGGGCTGAGCGAGAAGGGGCTGGCGCAGGCGGAGGCGCTGGGCGCGCAGTGGCGGACGGAGCTGGATCTGATCGTGGTTTCGCGCTACTCGCGCACGGCGTACACGGCGGCACCGCTGTGCAGGCGGCATCCGCAGGTGCCGGTTATTGAGCTGCCGCTGCATGAGCTGACTTTCTTGGCTCCGGGACGCTATGTGGGGACGACGGAGGATCTGCGGCGGGAGCCGGCGCGGCAGTTCTGGGAGCGCTGCGATCCGGACTATTGCGATGGCGAGGGGGCGGAGACGTTTCGGCATTTTTGTGAGCGCATTGATGCATCGCTGGTGGCGCTGCGGGAGCGTGCAGAGCAGCGCATCGCGGTGGTTTGCCATGCGTATGTGATCAAGGCGATCCTGTGGCGGCAGTTGCACCCGGAGGCGGCGTTTGATGCGGAGTACATGCGGGAGTTTTTTGCGTTTCACCTGAACTGCGTGGTGCCGAATGTGATGGTGTATCCGTTTGAGTGTGGGGAGGGTGAGGCACTGGGGATGCTGTCGCCGTTTCAGATTGAGGTATGGTGAGGTGCCTTGAACTTCGACAATCGACAATCGATTTTTGATTGTCCAAGTTTCAAACCCACGCAAGTGGGTGCGCTTTGTGTGCGTAGTGTTGGGCATGTCTGATTTCTCCGCACTCTCGCGCCGTGAGCTGCTGGCCCGCATGGGCGGTGGAATGGGTGCGTTGGGGCTGGCTTCGACGTTGCAGGGGGCAGCGAGGACGAACTTTGTGCCGAAGGCGAAGCGGGTGATTCAGCTGTTCATGAATGGCGGGCCGTTTGGGCCAGATTTTTTTGACCCGAAGCCTGGGCTGACGAAGTATGCGGGGCAGAAGCCGGAAGGAGCGGACCTGCGCACCGAACGGCCGACGGGCGGGCTGCTGGCGTCTCCGTATGCGTTTTCCAAGCATGGGCAGAGCGGGCTGGAAATCAGCGAGCTGCTGCCGAATCTGGCGCAGCATGCGGATGAGCTGTGCGTGCTGCGCTCATGCCACACGGACAATCCGAATCATGGCCCGGCGCTGTTGCTCATGAACAATGGCACGATGACGGAGCGTGTGCCGAGCATGGGCTCGTGGCTGAGCTACGGCCTGGGCAATGAGAATGCGAATCTGCCGTCGTTTGTGGTGCTGTGTCCGGGCAAACCGGTGCGGTATTCGGTGCTGTGGACGAGCGCGTTTCTGCCGGCGCAGCATCAGGGGGTGTACATCAATCACTCCAACCTGGAGCCGCAAAGGATGATTCCGTGGCTGACGAATGAGAAGCTGGGGAAGGCGGATCAGCGCAAGCAGATCGACCTGATGCAGGCGCTGAATGCGGAACATCTGGCGGCACGCGGTGGTGCGGATGTGGCGCTGAATGGTCGTATTCAGGCGATGGAGACGGCGTACCGCATGCAGTCGGCGGCGACGGATGCTTTTGATGTGAATCTGGAGTCACCCAAAGTGCGTGAGATGTATGGCACGAGCCATTTCTCCAATGGCTGTCTGATGGCGCGGCGGTTGGTGGAACGCGGCGTGCGCTTTGTGCAGTTGTACTATGGCAATGGTCAGCCGTGGGATACGCACTCGAAGCATGATGAGCAGACGCGGAAGCTGGGAGCAGACATCGACCGGCCTATCGCGGCGCTTATTGGTGATCTGAAACAGCGCGGGATGCTGGAGGACACGCTGATTGTGTGGGGCGGGGAGTTTGGGCGCACGCCGGTGAGTGAGAACGGCAATGGGCGGGATCACAATCCGCATGGGTTCTCGATGTTCTTTGCCGGTGGTGGTGTGCGTGGTGGCACGGCCTATGGGGAGAGCGATGAGTTTGGCTTCAAGGCGGCGGTGGACAAGATGCACGTGCATGACGTGCATGCGACGATCTTGCACCTGCTGGGCATGGACCACGAGAGGCTGACGTATCGCTATGCGGGACGTGATTACCGCCTGACGGATGTAAACGGGCGGGTCCCGCAGGCGATTGTGGGGTGATTGGATTTGGAGTGCGGCTGCGTAGCCTTTGCTCGTGCCTCGCTGCGCGGCCGCAGTCCAAATGGGCTACATTCCCGACTGCTTAGATCAGGCGCGGCTCTTGTCAGTCCTGAAGCGGCTCCAGAAGGAGGGCTTGTTGGGGATGGCGCGACGGATTTCCACGATTGGTTTCTTGGTGGTCGTCGGTGGCGGAGGGGACTTGGGTTTGTCCGCTTCTTTTTCAGGCTGAGCGGGTGTCGGCGTTGCCGGGGGAGCATCCGCTGGGCCGTAGAGTTCGCGCGTTTTCTGGTGTAGCATTTCGGCCTCGGCGGCACGCTGCATGGAGTCGCGAATGCTGGATGGCACGGCGTTCTCCGTGAGCGGCGGCAGCAGCGGATTCGGTCCAGCGGCCCAGGTGCCGAGT
>NCCR01000180.1 GCA_002279765.1 Verrucomicrobia bacterium 12-59-8
CCACTCCTACACCAGACCCGGCTGCGGCTGCGGCTCCGGCCATGCCTGCCGTTGCAGCCAAGGAAGAGCCCGGGAAGAAAGTGGAAAATCCAGCGCCGAACGGGGAACCTCAACCCATTGAAGTGCCTGAAAAAGACTACCGGCAGTTGAAAGCAGAAGACGGACTGGCTGCCCAGATGTCCATTGCCCAGGCATCGCTGACTGACGGTGGAAAAAAAATGGAAGGCGAGATCAACAGCATCACATTCACGACACCGGCCGGAGGAAAGCTAACCATTCAGCCCGCCCCACGTTCGATCACAGGAGGACAAATCCACACGGCAGATTTTGGCGTCATGATCATGAAGCCAGGAGCCAATTTTTCGGCCGAATTGTTCATTACAGATCGCCAGATCACGCAGATCAAAGAAAAGATTGCAGTCACCGCAAAGTCCGGGCCGCAAGACTCCCCGCCGCCAGCGCCCAGCAACACCCCCGCGCCCACTGGAAAACTGTGATCAGCGGTCATTGTCGGAGATAAGAATCAACTTGCTGACAGCACTCCCAAACGGCGGGGGCTGAGGTCACTCCGCGATGAAAAACATCGCGGCGAAAGTGTTCGGAGTGAACTGGGCGTCGGGCTGCGGATTGACGAGCATGCTGGAGATGTCGCCATCAAGGTAGAGGGCGTCTTCGCAGCCGAGGTGCTGGTAGAAGCGGCTGAACTGATGGAAGGTCACGCGACCTTTCACGCCGTCTTCACGGTCGCTCATCGCGAAGATGATCTGGCCGTCTTTCTTGCGCACACCCACGGCATTGCGCAGGCGCTTGTTGGGTGAGTTTACCTGGAAGACGGGGTGGATCACGCCCTTGCGCAGCATCAGCGGGCCGGATTGCGTGGCGAGGCGTGGTTTGAGTCCGCTCTTGCCAAATTCCGCCGCCTCCATCACACCCGGGCCGGTTTGCTCGTCGAGGTAGAAAACACCGTTGGGCTTGAGGAAGAAATTGCCGTCACCGGCACGCAGATTCAGCGGCACCAGCTCCTTGCTGGCGCAGATGGTCAGGCCGCAGGGTTTAGGGCCCCGCTCGTAAATGCCGGCGTTGGTGGCGAAGACGATGCGCTTGTTGCGGGAGGCGAGCTGCTGGCGCAGGCCGTTGAAATCTCCCAGCGGCCTGCCGTTTTCGCCCAGCCAGGCGAGTTGCAGGCGGGACCAGCCGGCCTTGTCCACCCGGTAGAGGTGGTAGCGCCCGCCTTCGTAATCCATGGTCTCAGCGCCGTGCAGGTGGGAGGTGAGTGTGGCGCAGCCGAACAGCGTGAGAAGCCAGCGGGGAAAGGTCATGCGGGAAGTTGCTGACTTCACGCTATTGCACAACCCGCGAAAGCGGAGCACCAAAGTACTCATGAGGTTTAGCTCATTCTGGATTCTGGGAGAATCGGTGCGCTTTCCAGAACGAGCTAAAGCTCATCAGTACTTTGGCTTTGGCGTCACGTCATCACACAACCGTCTTGAACCCGCAACGGATTGCCGCATGATGAATCCACATGTCCAGCAGTCTCGGCACACTTTTTCGTATCAGCACCTGGGGTGAATCCCACGGCATCGGCGTCGGCGTCGTCATTGACGGCTGCCCGCCACGCATCCCGCTCACGGTGGAGGACATCCAGGCCGAGCTGGACCGCCGGCGTCCCGGCCAGAGCAAGATCGTCACACCGCGCAAAGAGGACGACAAAGCGGAGATCCTTTCCGGCGTGCTCGATGGACTCACGCTCGGCACGCCCATCGGCATTCTGGTGCGCAACACGGATCAGCGCCCTTCGGCCTACACGGAAATGCAGCAGGCCTATCGCCCCAGCCACGCCGATTACACCTACGATGCCAAGTACGGCATCCGCGCCGTGTCGGGTGGTGGCCGCTCAAGCGCACGCGAAACGATTGGCCGCGTGGCTGCAGGTGCCATTGCACGCAAGGTGCTGCAGCATTCGCTCAGCGGTTACGAATGCCTCGCGTATGTCAAAACGGTGCAGCACATTGAAGCGAAAGTACCCACGGGTGCTGAACTCACTACAGCGCTCATTGAATCGAACATCGTCCGCACCTGCGATCCCGTCGCGGCGGAGAAGATGATCGAGCTCATCGAGAACATCCGCAGCGAGGGCAACAGCGTCGGCGGTGTGATCGAATGCGTCGTGCGCGGTGTGCCGGCGGGTCTGGGCGAGCCGGTGTTCGACAAGCTGGAGGCTGATCTGGCCAAGGCGATGATGAGCCTGCCTGCCACCAAAGGCTTTGAAATCGGCAGCGGCTTCGCAGGCACCACCATGACCGGACTGGAGCACAACGACGAATTCTACATGGACGGCAGCAACGTCCGCACCCGCACCAACCGCAGCGGCGGCATTCAGGGCGGCATCAGCAATGGCGAAGAGATCGTCTTCCGCGTCGCCTTCAAGCCCACGGCCACAGTGCTGCGTGAGCAGAAGACCGTGACCAACACCGGTGAAGACACGACCCTTTCCGCACGCGGCCGCCATGATGCCTGCGTGTTGCCGCGCGCGGTGCCGATGATCGAGGCGATGGTGCATCTCGTGCTCGCGGATCACTTCCTGCGTCAGCGGGCGATGCGGGGGTGAGTGCCATGCGGTGGCTTTTGCTGCTTGGATTGACGACCTGCTGCATGGCGCAGCAGTCCACTCCGCCACCGGTCATTCCGCTCGGCACTTCGCCCAAGGAAGTGGCGGTTTACACAGAGTCCCATATCGAAGCACGCTTCACGACTACAGATGCGATATTGATTGGAGTGGTGACTTCGTCAACATCCCAAGTCCTCCAATCTCCTGCTGAGATCCTGCTGCAAGAGACCTGCACCCTGCGCATCGAAGCCATGTATGGCAGGATGGCTGATGTGGCGGGTGCCACGACCGCCAGATTCGACACCAGCTATGAGCATGATAAATATCAGCAACTGGAGCCGGATTGGGGCACCTACCGCCACCTCAAGGCGGGACAGAGGGTGGTTGCATTGCTCAACGAGGACGAAGGCCTGCCTGAAATCGGCAGCCATGGCTTGATCGTTTTAGACGAAAATTCCAAAAATTTGCCCGACATCCTGCGGCGCACCGGTTCCGATGCGAGCCGTTTCACCGCAGCGGACCTGGTCGTCCTTGAGGCTATAAGCCCGCTGTTTCATGGCGAAGTGGTGATGATCGCAGAGGTGATGGCTGATATGAGGCACGAACAGGCCGCAGCCCTCAACAAGCTGGTGGGCGTTTGCGTTCTGCTAGCCTTCGGCGGAATTCTTGCTGCCGATCACCTCAGGCGGCAGCGCTCAATGTCGAACACTGCGGGCCTAGGCTAAAGCGCACGCCTGTAGCTGTCACAGCGGCTGTGCCAGCCTGCCAGCCAGCGCTGCTCTTTGCGCTCGGAAGGGGCATTGGCCACCCGGCGGCTCAGCACGCGCTTGGCGGCTGCGGCAAACTCAGCGGGCGTTTTTGAGTGCGGCATGTCTTCCAACACCTGCAGCAACCCCCAGCCCTCGCCGCGGTAGCGTTCCGTCGGACTGGTTCCCTCGCCTTTGAAGTTCACGTAGTCGATCAGGCAGAAGGTGCCCTCCGGAGTTTGTTTCAGTCCAGCGAAGGCCCTTTGTACCTCGGCAGGATTCTTCGATTGCGCCAGCATCTTGGGCAGTGCGGCTTCCATGCGCGCCATGATGAATTCCGTCTGCTGCTGCACGGTGCGGCTGAGCAGTGCCCGCAGTTGCTGCTGCCGCTCGCCGTTCTTGTCCGCCTCAAAGCTGGCCTTGGTCGGCCAGGGGCAGGCACCACGCGTCCAATCCGGCGTTGGAATGCCGCGTGCAGCCAGGAAAGCCATCAGCGGAGGGAAGCTTTCGGCAAAGGGGCCGCTGCGCCCCTGCGGATACCAGATGAAATGGCCGATGCCCAGGGAAGCGAAATCTTCTCCTGCGTTCCAACTGGTCAGGCCCGCGACGGTTCCAGCGCACTCATTCTGCCAGATGCGCCTGCCGACGCGGTCCATTTGGGCCGCAGACAAACGCGTTCCGCCGCCCCCGGTGGGGCTGGGAGCAGCGGCACAGCCGTTCAAACTGCTCAAAACCAGCGTTAGGATGCCGAAATATTTGATGAATTGCAGGACCTTCATATTTTAGAAATCTTAAATGATGCTGTGCAATCGAAGTGGTTTTTGTAACAATAGATTCTTCACCCATCTTCCCTATCGACTGATTTCATTAAGTTTGATTCACTGATTTTCCACCCTTATTCTTTCGACCCTTTAGTCTCTGCGCGTTCGGCATGCCATATCTGGCCTTCAATCTTAATGATGGAAATGAGTTCGTCTTCGATATCCTCGAAGAACGGCTGTCTATCGGGCGTGAAGCCAGCAATGATATTGTCATCGACAACAGCTTCATCTCCAGCTTCCACGCGGAGTTCTTAAGACAGCCCGATGGTGGCTACGAAATCGTCGATCTAAAGTCGTCCAATGGCACCTTTGTCAACGGCAGGCGCGTGGAGCGCTTCCGGGTCAAAGGGGGGGACCGCATCATGTTCGGTCAACTGGAGAGCCGGTTCCGCGAGCGCGCACCCAAGGGCATGGCGGCTGACGGAGGCTCCAAATCGGTGTCCGTGCCCAAGGGACAGCCCAGCCGTGAAGACGGCAAAAAAGGCGATACCGAAAGCATCCCGGCACGAGACAAGGACAAGGAGGACCTGCCCAAGACCACGCCCGAAACGGGCAAGATCGAGGTGACCAAGCCGGTCGTGCAACGTGCGCCGGCGGATGCGCCGAGGCCGCCGGGCGGCAGCACCCCGCCGGTTTCGCTGATTCCCAAGCCTAGCGCCATAGCTGCTGCTGCACCTGCGCCCGCGCAAAAACCAGACCCGGCCGCGATCAAGCAGGCGGCGGAGCTGCGAGAGGAGACTGAAAAACTCCGCCAGCAGCGTGATGCCCTGCGGGCTGAAAACGATGTGGAGCAAAAGCGGCGTGACGAGATCCGCTCGCTGGATGCCACGCTTGATGTTCGCAAGAAGGAGCTCAATCAGGCGCAGACCGAGATCGCCGGGTTCAAGAGTGAGCTGGAAAAACTGCGCGGCCAGGTGCAAAACGCCCGGGCCGATGTGGAGAACGCCAAGACGGATGCCGGCAAACTCGACGCCAAACGACGCGAGCTGGGCAACCTAGAAAGCAAGCTCGACTCCACCCGCACCCTCGCCACCAAGGCCGAGGAAGACCTGAGCACCGCGCAGAAAAGCCTGCAAACCTTGCACGCCGAGGCCGACAAGCAGCGCAAGGAACGTGAGGCGGCGATTGCCAAGCTGGTGGCTGAAGAAAACGCTGCGAAGGAGAAGGTCGCCGCCATCAACCAGCTCCTTGCCACCGCGCAAAAGTCGGAAGCCGAGCTTAAATCCCAGCGCAGCGGCGAACTCCAGGCGCTGGATGCGCAGCTTTCCGCCAAAACTTCCGAGCTGGCCAAGTCACAGGCTGAACTGGCGAAAGTGCAGGGCGACCTCACGGCGCAGCAGGCAACGCTGGGCAAAACCACCGAAGAAGCCAAATCCCGGGAAGCCGCACTGGCCAAACTGGCAGCCGACGAAGCCGCGACCGCGCAGAAGCTGGCCACCTTGCAGCAGCAGTCCGCCAGCGCAGATGCCGAGGTGAAGCGCCTCACCGCGCTGCAGACGGACGCGCAGAAATCCGAGGCCGAGCAGCGCACGAAACGCAGTGGCGAACTTCAGGATCTCGACAGCCAGCTTGAAACACGCCGCGCCGACCTGACGAAGACGCAGAGTGAACTGGCGAAAGCGCAGGCCGATCTGGCCACTCGCAGCGAGGCGCTGCAAAAGACCACGGCGGAAGCGTCCACGCGTGAAGCTGCTGTTGCCAAACTCACCGCCGATGAAGCGGCTACCGCGAAGAAATTCGCCGATTTGCAGCAGCAGGTCACCAGCGCGGAGGCGGTGGTGCAGCGCCTCGTCACGTTGCAGGCAGATGCACAGAAGTCGGAAACAGAGCAGCGCACCAAACGCAGTGCGGAGCTGCAGAAGCTGGATCTGCAGTTTGAAACGCAAAGCGCCGCACTGAAGAAGACGCAGGCAGAGCTGGCGAAGGCGCAGAGCGATTTCGCCACCCAAAGCGAATCACTCAAAAGGACGACGGAGGAAGCCAGGACACGCGAGGCGGCCGTGGCCAAGCTCACGGCAGACGAAGCTGCCACCGCACAGAAGCTTGCTGGTTTGCAGAAGCAGATCACGGAGGCCGATGCGGAAGTGAAACGTCTCGCTGCGCTGCAGGCAGACGCGCAGAAATCCGACGCCGAGCATCGCGCGAAACGCAGCGCTGATTTGCAGGATCTCGACAAGCAGCTCGATGCCCGCCGTGCGGAGCTGGCGAAGCTGGACGCGCAGCGCGAAACGAAGCAGAACGAACTTGAAGCCGTCAACGCCTCGCTGGCCAAAGCGCAGGAGCAGGTGCAGCACGCGCAGACGCAGATCGCGCAACTGGGAGGCGAGGAAAAAGCCATCATGCAGCGTGTGGACGAACTGCGCGGCAATGAAGACCGCCTTGCCGCAGTGACGCAGACGCTCGGGCAGATGGAAAATCAACGTGGCATGCTCGATGCCGCCATCGGTGCCCTGATTGGCAGGCAGCAGACGCATGAGGCGGACACTGGCGCCGCCGAGCAGCGCATGAAAGCCATCCGTGCGCAGTTGACGGAGCTGGAGCAGCAGCATCTCGCCGCCGCGGAGCAGATCGCGGCATTGAACACGCAGAAGGCAGATTCCGAAGCGGCCTTCGCCACGCAGGAGAAGGAAGCGCTGGCCAGGCTGGCGGACATCGACAGGCAGGCCAAGGACACGCGCAAGCTGGACGAAGAAGAACGGCTGGATGCTGAGAAGCGTCATGCGCTCCTCGAAGCGCAGATCGCTGCAAGCGGCACACGCCTTGCCGAGGTGCAGGCGCAGGTGAAAGAGCTTGATGACAAGGCCGCCGATCTCACCAACAAGCTGGATGATCTGGCTTCGACCGATTCAAAACTCAAGGACACCACGGATGCGCTGAAGGCCGTCGAATCCCACAAGGCCGAAGTGCTGGCTGCGGTGGCCGCTTTGGTGAAGGATCGCGATGAACGCACGCGCGAACTGCTCGCCGCCACCGAGCATGGCCGTGCGCAAACCCTGCTGACGCAGACGCTCACGCAGCGCCGCGAGGCTTTGGAGAAAGACGTGCACCACATCGAGGAGCAGCAGACGGAGCTTTCCCAGGCCATGGGCAAGCTGCGCGAGCAGGTGCGCGTGGCGGAAGCCGAGCTCAAGGAACGCGAGGGGCAGGTCGCCGCCGCCGAGCAGCGCACCAAGAATCTCGAAGAACTCGCCGCCAGCGCCGATCAGCAGTTTAAGACTTTGCAGACGGAGCACAAGAAGGTCACGGAGCAGCTTGCGCTGGCCAAGGCCGACTTGGAGCAGTCCATTGCTGCTGCGACGGAGAAGAAGAAAGAAGCCGCCACTGCGGCCGCCGCCGCCGAGAAAAGCTCGCAGCAGCAGCTCACGCTGGCGGAAAAAATCAGCGGTCTGGAGGCGGTCATCGCCACACTCACGACGACGCATGCGAGCACGCAGCAGAAGCTCTCCGCAGCGGAGTCAGATCATCAGAATTTGCAGGATCGTCTTGTCGAGCGGCAGAAGGAAATCGCCACTGCGGAAGCACGTGTGGCCGAGCTAACGCAGCAGACCGCAGGCCTGGACGATCGTGTGAAGGAACTCGCCGCCGCGACCAAGCAGAACGCCGAGCTGAACGGTGCCATCACCGTGGCCACGCAGCAGCGCGACAAGCTGCTGGCCGAGACGCAGCGCCTCACCAAAGAGCGCGCCGAACTGGAAGCCGTGCTGCCGGATCTGCGTGGCAACGTGACGCAAACACGCGCCGAAGCGGACAATCTGAAGGCCGAGCTTGCGGGACTCATTAAAGATCGTGACGCTGCCGCCATCGTGCTGAAGGATTCCATTGCCCAGCGCAAGGAATCCGATGCCGCCGTGGAAGCACAGCGCCTCGAGTCGATCAATCTCGACAAAATCCTCAGCGACAAACGCACCAACCTCGAAGCCGAAACGAAGGCGAAACTCGCCGAGGCCAACGCCGCCGAAACACGGCTCAAGGGGGTGCAGGAGCGCATTGCCATCGCCGAGAAGCGGTTGGCCGAACTGGCCGAGGTGGATGCACGCATCGCCACGGCCACCAAGACGCTCAAAGAAACCGAAGCGCAGCGGCAGGCGGAAGACAAGGCGCTGGCGGAACTGGCCCGCAACCAGGACAAGCTGAAAAAGGAATGTGCCGCGCTGGATGCTTCGCTGAAGACCGAGAATGCGAAGCTGGCGGAACTGACCAAGGCCGTGAAAACGAACGAGGCCAAAGCGTTGGACGACGAGAAACGTGCGGAGAAAGCCACGGCTGCCCAGCAGGTGGCGGAACAAAAACGCACCGAGGCC
>NCCR01000181.1 GCA_002279765.1 Verrucomicrobia bacterium 12-59-8
GTCGCTTCACAGGCCGCCGCCGATTTGCTACCCAATGCTAGTACCCCGTTTGATAATGGTGCGAATGCCAACAATGTGATCTCCGATTTTTCCGGACTCGGATCTTTCAGTGCGAACGTGAACGAATTTCGTCTGGGATACGGCATAAACGTCAACAGCACGCTGACACTCTCTGACACCAGCAACAGCATCACGGCCAATGTGGTGCAGATCTCAAACAGCAACACGTTCAATTCCGGCACCAGCACGCTGGTGCTCGGTGCCGGGGTCAACACATTCATCACGGATGCCATCAACATCGGTGTCTCGAAGGGGGTGGGCACGATCAAATTTGCCTCCCAGACCGCAGGCAGCGCTGGCACAGTTGTGATTGGTGGCAAAACTGGAGCCACCACCAACATCACCGTGGGCAGTTCTTTGACCACGGCCACCGGAGCCTTCCCCACTGGAACGCTTGATCTGCGGGGGCACAACGCCACGGTCACAGCGGGTGCGCTGATCATCGGCAAGCGCAGCAGCGGCGGCAGCGGCGGGACGGCTGGCACGGTGTATTTTGATGGCGGCACCTTCTCCGCCAACACTGTCGAAATCGGCACCATGAGCGGCAACGCGGGCACCAGCGCACCGGGGCCGACGGCCAGCGGCCAGTTGATCATCAGCGGCGGCACCTTCACTGTGAACAGCGGCGGCAGTTTCGTCCTAGCCACTTATGCGAACACCAACACCTTTGGCATCGCCACGGCCACGCTCACCATCAGCGGTGGCACCCTGATCTCGAATGTGAACATCGTCGAAGGCGGCGGCGCGGGTGCCACCCCCACAAATACAGTCAGCACCATCACTCTCAGCGGTGGCACACTGGACATGACCGGGCACAGCATTGGGGACTCCACCAACACCATCAACACTCTGACACTCGCTTCCGGCACACTCAAAGATGTACAGGAAATCAACGGCGGTGGGGCGGTCACCAAAAGCACCTCGGGCACCCTCGTGCTCCTCGGCACCAACACCTACACCGGGGCGACAACGATCAGCGCAGGCACCCTGCAGGCGGGCAATGGCGGCACCTCTGGAACGCTGGGTTCCGGCGATGTGATCGATAACGCCACGCTGGCCTTCAACCGCAGTGATCTCCTGACGGTGGCCAACAATATCAGCGGCTCAGGTGTGGTAAATCAAACCGGCACCGGCACTACCGTGCTTAGCGGTGCCAATGCCTACACTGGACAGACCACGGCCAGTTCCGGCAGCCTACTGGTGAACAATTCATACGCTGGCCCTGATTCCGCCACCGGCACCAATACGGTGCAGGTCAATGCAAACGCGACTCTTGGCGGCACGGGAAATATTGCCGGCTCCGTCAATCTTGTTGCGAATGCGACTCTGGCACCGGGTGGTAATGCCGCGACCATCGCCGCAAGCACGACTGGATTGAGCACAGACATCGGCACGGTGCTGGTCGGTGGCAATCTCACCGTCGGTGCCTCCGCCATGGTGGCTCTGCAATTGAACAGCGGCGACAGTGGCTTGACCGCCACCTTTGATCCCATTACCAGCCGTCTGACCAGTATCAGCGGTACCGCCACTGATGGGGGCAACGACCGCATCATCGTGAATGGCACCCTGTCCCTCGACGCGGCATCCACCATCAATGTCACCCTCGGAACCAGTTTCACGCCAAGCTATCAAGCGGTGTTTGATCTGGTGGATTGGACCGGCTCCAATATTTCGCTGGCCTATTATGACTCAGGCACCGGCATGCGCGTGGGAGGCAGCACCGACAACGCGGCTTACGCGCTCGATCTGCCCGATCTCACGGCTTACGACAGCAGATGGTTCTGGGATGTGAGCCAGTTCGGCAGCACCGGCGTCATCGCCATCGTGCCGGAGCCCAGCCGCGCCCTGCTGCTGCTCTGCGGCCTGCTCGGCCTAGGATTGCGGCGCCGACGGTAACCGAGCCGCCTTGAGGATCAGCTGTCAGCAACAGCCCTTTTTCCGGACACCTCACGCGGCTTGATGCGCCAGGCATTCACCCCTTGTCTGAAGGCCTCGAAGAGGTCTGCTCCGCCATATCTGCCGCTCACATACATCTCAGCTAGCCGCCCCATCTGCAGGGCAAGATCGGGACGCGCCAGCGCCACACGCTCTGCAAAGGCGAGCGGCCCCTCGCTGGCAGCGTAGGGCGGCACGCCAGCCCTGGCCAGGCGTCGGCACAGCCGCTGCCAGATCCGCCGCCAGGGATCGGCATGGCGGGCGGGGCGTCGCAGCCACCAGGTCACGAGCAGTGCCCCCACCAGCACTAAGGCGGCGCTCGGGATGAGCAGCACCAGTTTGCTCTGCCGCAGACCGACCCGCTCCAGCAGACTGCGCTGGGATTCCTGGTTGTAGTCGATGACCTGGTTCTGCCAGTCGTAGTTGACGCTGTCCCACCACAGGCGCATGCGCTGCCAACTGCGCCCCCAGAGAGAGCGGCGCTGGCGCTCCGCCTCCTCGGCACCACCGGCCAGAAAGGCACGCAGGTCGATGTTCACTCGGTCAGGCGCGAGCGCAGCGGTGGGGTCGATGCGCAGCCAGCCATACTTTTCCAGCCACACCTCCGTCCAGGCATGCACATCACTTTGCTTCACGATGAGGTAGCCGCCGTTGTGGTCGGAGAATTCACCGCCGAGATAACCGACGACGATGCGTGATGGGACGCCAGCCATGCGCATGAGCGTGGCAAAGCTGGCGCTGAAGTGCTCGCAGAAACCGACGCGGCGGCGCAGAACGAAGTCTTCGAGCGCCTGCGGCCCCTGATACTCGCCCGGCTCCAGCGTGTAGCTGAACCCCTGTGTTCTCACGTAGTTGAGCGCGATCTGCACCAACTGCTCGTCATTTTGTGTCACCGATTCCCAGTAGTCGGTGAGCTGCCGGAGCTTGGGGGAGATGGTTGCCGGGAGTTGCAGCGCGGCTTTCCGATGACTTTCCAGCAGCTCACGCACTGGTGGCAGCTCCATGCGCGAGACGACCTCGAAGCGCTCTGAACTCTGCACAGAGAAGGGGGAAACGAGCGATTGATCAAATTCGGGAGCCAGCTCCTCGCCACGCAATTTGGCCATGAGCGGCAGATCCAGCGCGGGCAGCCAGCGTTTGCCATGCGCCTCCAGATCAATGATCTGGCGCACATTCACGTCACGTTTTGGACCTAGCAGCTGGGGTGAATAGCTCAGACGATCGCCACGCGTCCAGCGCATGCCTTCGCAATGCCAGAGCGTGAGGCATCGCCAGTAGCGCAGCTCGTTCGAAGGCATGCCGCCGTCTGGAAAGCGTACGCGGAAAGACACGTCCGAACGCTGGGCCACTTTGGCGATGTTGCCGGGATCAAGCACGTTGTCGAGGCCCGTTTCGCCAAAGCGGCTGCGTCCGAGGGCGGAACCGAGATCAAGCAACCCGCGCGGAAACACAAAGAACAGCAGCACAGCCAGGGGCAGCGCCTGGGCAAACAGCGTGGCAGTCACGCGCAGCGGCTCACGCACCCCGGGAATGCTGCGGCGAAAACGCACCATGCAGGCGGTGATGCTCAGCACCACCACCACCGTCCACACGGAACGGGAGAGGTGATTTTCCAGCAGCACCGCGCAGAAGGCAAGAAACCAGCCGATGAGAGCGAGCACTTGAAATTCACGTGGCGTGCGGCTTTCCAGCATCTTGGCTCCGGCGAGCACGAGCAGCAGCGCAATGCCCGGCTCCATGCCACCCAGTTCACCGTAATCGAGATAGACCGCCGTGGCACCGGCAATGATGACGCCCACGCGCACGAGCAGGTGAGGCACGGCCATGCGCAGCATTCCGCGCCAGATCAGGCACAAAGCACACACCACCAGACCCGAGGTGGCGATGTAGCCACGCAGCGGCAGGATGGCGAGCAGCAGCGCCACGCTCAGAAACAGCAACGGCCGTTTGGGCAGGAAGGTGGACTGCTCCAGGCTCATCACGCTGTCCGCCTTCCCCGCCTGCAACTCACTCGAATGCGCGGAACCGCTATCCGTGCCCGATTGCGTGGAGAGGGCATCCAGGCAGCGCCGCTGGTGGGCCGGACCGTGACCAGCGCGAATGATGCAGCCGGGCATGCGCAGCTCGTAGGGCCTGCCTTCGCTCTCACAAATCTCCATCCAGCGGGCGAGCTGCGCCGCACGGGCAGGTTCATCGAGTGTCAGTGCGTTCCAGTCGAGCACCACAGCACCTTGCACACCGCTGCTCCACAATTTGACCATCAGCGGACCACCACGCGCCGCTGCACGCCAGTCGATGTGGCGTGGGGAATCCCCCGCGCGCCATTCGCGCAGACCGGCAAAGTCATCCCCACCGCCGGCATGCTGGTGGTAGGAGGAAACCGCGACGGCATCGCCCTGCCTTGAAGTGTCTGGCGCAGGCAGCGGCAGATCGCCCTCAGCTTTGGGGTGTACCCGACGCACCCATGAAGTTTCGACCACGCACTCTGCCGCGAACAGGCCCAGCGGGTACACACTGCGCACGAGCAGTTGCAGCGCACCGCCAGCATGGCGCACGGGGGGCGGCAGCTCAACGAGCACGGTCCCACCTGCCGGAACGCGCTCCACAAATACAGGTTTAGTGGCACCGATAACGAACACTTCGAGGCCGCAGACCGGCAGAGCCCCTGTGGCACGCAGTTCCACAGGAATGCCCCTGGCGGCATCCTGTGCCGCAGGCCTGGCACCGGCCAGCCGGACGTTCAGGCCGTGTAAATTGGCCCGCGCATGCAGCCAGGAGAGCAGCCCCATCATCGCGGTGAGCAGCGCGATCAAATGCGCCGCACCATTGGACTGCGCCTCTGCCGCATACCACATGCCCGTCACGATGGCCAGCAGAGCCAGCGTGTGTCGGTTCCAGCGCACGCGCACTTTCATGGCATCACGGTACCGGGGTTTCAGCGATCAACTGCCGCGCCAGATCATTGCCGCTCATGCCATCGGCGGCATGTTCGAGACGGTGTCCCATGACAACCACGGCGACGGCCTGAATGTCTTCCGGCAGCACCATCACCCGGCCATTGAGCAGGGCCGAAGCACGTGCGGCGGCCAGCACGGCCAGACCGGCGCGCGGCGAGAGCCCGCGCCCCTGCACGCGACTGGCGGCCAGCAGGTCCTGTAGGTAATCGAGCAGGGCTGGTGCCGCGTACACCGCGCGTGCCCAAGTCTGCAACTGCTGCAGTTCAAGAAAGGACATCGCCGGCTGCATCACACGTAGGAGCTCGCGGCGCTCCTGCCCCTCCAGCAGGGCGCGTTCAGCGCTGCGGTCTGGCACGCCAAGCGCGAGGCGCATGAGGAAGCGGTCCATCTGCGACTCCGGCAGCATATAGGTGCCTATTTGCGAAGAGGGATTCTGCGTGGCGATGACAAAGAACGGCTCCGGCAGCGCGTGCGTGCTGCCGTCAGCGGTCACCTTCCCTTCCTCCATCGCTTCGAGCAGCGCCGACTGGGTCTTGGGGGTGGCGCGGTTGATTTCATCCGCCAGCAGCACCTGCGTGAAGACCGGGCCGCGATGAAAATGAAACACCGCTGTGTCACGGTCATACACCGAGGCACCAAGAATGTCCGCAGGCAGGAGATCGCTGGTGAACTGAACGCGGCGGAAACCTAGCCCCAGGGCCTGCGCCAGCGCCTGGGAGAGCATCGTTTTGCCAACGCCCGGCTGATCTTCAAACAACAAGTGCCCGCGTGCCAAGAGGCAGGTCACCGCGAGGCGTACGACATTCTCCTTGCCCAGAATGATCTGCGATACGCGCTCAATGATGGTGGCGATTTGTTGGGACGCTTGCAAAGCGGTAGCGGCGGGCAGCATGGCGTCGGCAGGTGAATGAAAAGCGCGTGAAGACACGAGTGGAGGGATTAGGTCTACAAGTGTCGTCGATTAGCCGGCTGGAAAGCAAGTCTGCATTCATCTGAACTGACAAAATGCGCTCTAAATCTGCTGCAGTTTATTCCGCTCGTTCGGCGTGTGGCAGACGGGGCAGATGGTAACGGCAATCTTGCGCTTGGCCTCGCACGCATAAGCCGTGCCGCAGATGCGACACTGAATGGCAATGCGCCGCCGATAGACCTCCCGCTTGCGGTCGCGCCAGAAGCTGTGAAACCACAGCACGCAGACCGTCGTGACCCCGACCGCCATGAACAGAATGATCAAACCACCGAGCGGAATGGGAATCATGGTGCTGCGGCCACCTCCCAGCGGAAGGAGATTTCGCCCCACTCGACAGGCTGCACCGCAGAAGGCGCGAACCGCAGCGCTACGACCGCTGCATGCAGTTGCCGCATGACATCGGCGTCTTCGACACTGCTCAGCGGCAGCGCAGTGATGATCTGCCCGGCACTGCCAATGGCCACGCGGAACTGCACTCGGGTGGGCTGCGTGAGCTTGATGCCGCCAAGTTCCACACTCGCGGGGCTGCGCTTCGACAGTGCAGGGCTGATGATGGCATGCAGATTTGCAGCGGGTGGCGCAACCACAGGATCCACGGCACGGCGCGGCACCGGGGGCAGCACATCAGCAGCAGCAGTGAACAATCGTGGCTGGTGGATGGCGGTGGCGGCGGGCTCCAGCTCGCGCAGCTTGATCTCATGACCATCAAAGGAGGGATGAAATGCCAGCAGAGGGCTTTCAACCAGAGAAGCGGAGTCGTCGTCGCTCAACAGCGCAAAACTCCGGTCCTGCGCCCGGTGAATGAGCGCCAGCTCCGCCGGATTGCGGGGGTCCAGCGAGATCACATGCTGCGGCGTGACCGGCAGCCGCTGCGTCACCGGATGCACTATGCTAAAGATGAAAAAGAAGCCGGACATCGCCGCCATCAGCAGCACCAGCGCTCCAACCAGTCGCCACAGTGAATGATCGCGCACATCCCAGGCGAAGATCAGCCCGTGTGCGGTTGGATGCGGTTTCGTGGACATCGTCAACAAGGCTGCTTTACGACTTAGGCGGCACGGTGGAATACGCGACTTCGTAACCGAGTTCGAGCGCGATGTTACCAATCTCGATCACGCGGCCATGCTGCGCCTGTTTGGCGGCGTGAATGATGGCGCGGCGTTCGCCTTCGCGGTTCGCCCTGAGCTTCTCGCGCAGTTCAGCCATGGAGATGCGCGCCCCGTCAAAATACAGCGCATTTTCCAGCCCGGCGGGCACGGTGATGATGTGGGCGCGGTCAAAACCCGTCAGCCGCGAGTTCGACTGCGGCTGCTCGACCTTGATCCCCGACTGAACGACAAAGTTACTGGTGAGCAGGAAATACACCAGCAGCAGCAGGATCGTGTTCAGCAGCGGCACCGTGTACAGCCAGGGGCTTTGCTTGGGCAGATGACTCTCGAGCTTCATGGTTGATCCGGCGATGGGCGCAGTATCGGCGGCGTGCAGTGGTTGGGCCAGCCGAAAATGCGCTGCGGGCGCTTATCCTTTCATCCCACGACTACGCGATTTCGCCAGCGGCGGCGCGGCTTCCACAGGGCGGAACTCCACGATGTTGTCAGTGCTGTTGGCGTCTTCGATCAGATTCACGATCTCAATGCCGGCGCGTTCAAGATCATGCATCAGGGAGCGGGCGCGGGCGCTGAGAAAGGCAAAGGAGAGATAGGCAGGAATCGCCACCACCAGACCAAGCGCCGACGTGATCAGGCTCTGATACACACCGCGCGCCACATCCGCCTGCGTCGCGACGCCATTGGCGGAGGAGAGACTGGTAAAGCTGTCCAGCAGGCCGATCACGGTACCCAGCAGACCGATCAGCGGCGCCGCGTGCGCAATGGCATTCAGAATACCGAGAAAGCGCTCCAGCCGGGGCACCTCAAGTTGACCCGCCTCCTGCACGATTTCCTTGAGCTGCTCGCGAGGCGCATGGTGCCTCAGCAGTGCCGCGTGGATCACCCGCCCGGCGGGCACCCGCGTCGCCACGCATTCCTGCAGCGCTTCGGCGAAGTTTTTGCGGCGGATCAGGCTGGCAAGCCCGGCCAGGAATTCACCGACGTTCATGCTCGCCCGGTGGAAGTAGGCCAGCCGCTCCATAAAGATCGCTCCAGCGAAGCACAGGCACCCGATCAGGAGCCATACGAGCGGTCCGCCTTTGGAGATAAGATCTATCATGAGCCGAAAATCAGAAAGTGATGGGTAAAGCCTGGCACCACACGCCAGTTCGGGAGACGCAGAATACCAAGCATGTTTTATGCCGAGACTGATAACTTGTAAACACTGGAAATTAACTGGAAAAGGCGGCTGAGGTCAAGAGGCGGAAAAGGTCAAGACGCAGTCAAGCATCATCAATGTGGTCAAAAGGTGGTGCAGGTTCAGGACATAGGTAACACAAAAGGTTCAGTAGAAGGGTAACACATTTGGGCTCCGTCAGGAGCTAAAATGGTCACATGCCGTGGCAAACAAGCACCCCAATGGACCAGAAAACCGAATTTGTATTGAAA
>NCCR01000182.1 GCA_002279765.1 Verrucomicrobia bacterium 12-59-8
TGAGGTGAAGCTGCTGCTGGCGGGCGTGAAGGGTGCGGCTGGGCTGGCGGTGAAACTGCTCTATGGCTGTGGGTTACGGGTAGCGGAGGTGCTGGCACTGCGGGTCAAGGATGTGGATGTCAGCGGTGGCAAGATTGAGGTGCGGGGTGGCAAAGGGGATAAAGACCGGGTGATCACGCTGCCGAAAAGCCTGCTACACTCGATCGAAGAGCATTTGAAGCAGGTGCGGGCCGTCTTTGATGCCGACCGCCGAGACGGGGTGCCGGGCGTGGCGATGCCGAAGGCCTATGATGTGAAGAACCCAAAAGCCGCAGAGAGCTGGCCATGGTTTTGGTTTCTCCCCTCCGCCAAAGTATGGGATGACCTGGAGCGGGATGGCAGCCCGCGCTCTGGCGCACGTGCTTACGGGCGTGGGCGGCATCACCTACATGAGATCGCGGTCACACGGGAGCTGGAACGTGCGGTGAAGCTAGCAGGACTGAGCAAGCGTGTCACCGCTCATGTGCTGCGGCATTCGTTCGCGACCCATCTCGTGCTTCGGGGGATCGACATCCGCAGCGTGCAGCAGCTCCTCGGCCACTCCGACGTGCGTACGACGGAGATTTACACTGCACTCGCCAAAGCGATGCGCGGGGAGATCACCAGCCCGCTGGATGATCTGTGAGAAATTGATACCGGGCATGATGGGCGCATATCAGTAAAGCAAGTCACTGACAATCAATCAATAACTACTCTCCTAACGCCGTCCGTATTTGGCGCGTGATTGTCAGCGGATCAGCACTTGGTTCAGCCGCCTCCCCTTTGGAAAATGGCAGCTTATCAGCGGCCTTACTGCTTGTAGGGACTGCGCCACGCACAGGCAGATCCGGCGGCACTCCTACAACGGCGCACCTATTTTGAGTCGTTCCACTTTCATGCGACCTCCCTGCCACACTCCATCCTCTGAAGACAGCGAATCTTCACACAACCTCATTCAGTTTCCAAACAACGCCCGCGGCTTCGGCGGAGGCGGATTCACCTTCGCTTTCGCCGGACTTCCGCCAATCCGCTGCGCTTCGAGCAGTTGCTTCTCCGTGGGAGGCTTGCGTTCATCCTTGTTGCCACCACCAAAGATGCGCGGAGACCATTTGGTGTCATTCAGCGTACCCGAGCCCTTGTAGGCCAGCAGCTGGGTCACCGGAAACAGCAGGATGCCCAGGCCGCGCATGCGCACCTCGGCGTTGAAATCGATGTCATCGCGGATGAAGTCCACATTGCCACGGCTGAAGATGCGAAAGGCGCTGGACTCGGCCTCAACGTTCTCCGTGACGATGAAACCATCGGACACCTCAAAGGTGCAGTCCGCTTTCTTCGCCACGTTGTAGCCCTTGATCGGAGCAGGAAGGAACGCCCCGATGATGGGCGTCAGCGGCCCGAGCACCGGCAGAGCAAGGAGGTTGCCATTGACGATGATCAGCGCGCCGCCGCCCTTCAGCGCCTTCCAGTCATTCATGCGCCCCGTGAATTTAAAGTGGCCGCTGATGTCGCCCACACTTTCATTGCCCGGAGAGTACACCTGCGCAAAGCGCTGGAAGCTCAGGGCATTCATGCGCAGTTCGCCGTCATAGGTGCTCGGATCACGGTTGTCGTTCAAAGTACATTTCAAAGTCATGCCCCCGCCGAGCACATCCCCCGCGATGTCGATGCGCGCGATCCCCTCCCGGTTATGGACATCCGCCCGCACCTCCTCAAATGGCAGCATGCGGCCAAACACGCTGTAGGGGAAGCGTCCGGCCCGCACCTCCACGTCATAACTCCTCACCCCGGGCGTTAGATTCACCATGCCTTTCGCATGCAGGGTGTCGCCAAACAGGCGCCCGTTGAAATCAAAGTTCAACATGTTGCCGAGGATGTGAACGTCTCCATAGGGCGCATTGACCGGATAGTCCTCGTTCCACAGCACGTAATGCGCGCCACCCACCGGATTTTTGAAATCGACCTTGTAGTTGTTGAACTGTGGATTGTTCTTGTAGCCGATCGTGCCGTCGGCGGTCACGTCCGTGCCGGGGGAAAAGCGGTACTGGGCGATCTGATCCGCCACCTTCGGCGCAAACGCACGCACGATGCCCGCCGCATCCGCAACCGTATGCACATTGACGAGCCGCAGCCACTTTTCGTCGTCATGATCATTCACGAACACCAGCTCAGCCTCCGCTGGGCCATCCGGACGCTGCACTCGCACATTGGCATAATTTTGAATGTCCCCGAACAGTGCCAGATCCATCTCGGCGGAATCAAACGGCACATCCTTGTAGCGAAAGTTGCGCAGAACACCGTGGCCGGAGCTGGGACAGTCGTGCAGTTTGAGTGTCGGACCGGCACAGGCCAGTTGAACATCGATCTGCGAGGTGTCATCGAAGGCAAAGCGTTGGATGATCTCACGCGTTTTCGGCAGCAGCACGAAAGGCAGAAACACATTCGGGTCCATGCGGAGCACCAGATTAGCTTTAAAGCCCTGCGTCCGGTGATGCATTGCATCCAGCGCCAAGGTGCCGGTCTTGTGCTTCAGCAGCGCATCACGCACAAAGATGCCCTCAGTATTGGCCCCAAGAGTCAGGCTGAGTGAATTGAATACCTCCCCGCGGCTGCCAAACCGACCGCAGTCCAGCCTGCCCGTCACCTCGGCGGGCAGAAAATCCTCCGGCTTGGGTTTTGTCAAAAAGATGCTGCCTTCCAGCGCCAGTTGCGGTGCTTCATAAAACACCACCTCGCGCAGTTGCTCGCTGCTGAAAAACGCCCGCGCTAGACCCGGCAGGTCGGCGCTCGAAGTCAGCCGGAAACGCAAGTGCTCCGCGCCGATACGCCAGGTGGCGGTGGCCTCCAGCATGCCCAGATGATCGCGCAGATGCAGCCGCTTCAGATCAACAAACCCGCCGTCGTACTCCGCCTCCGCCACGAGTTCCTTCCAGACATAATCCTCAAACTCCAGCCCGTCCGCCTGGAACAAAAGCTCCGCCTTCAGCTCCTGTGGCCGGTCCAGCGCACCGGACACCTTCACACTCAGAGTGGGCACATGCGGCGCTCGAAACCGTGCCAGCCAGTCCAGCCCATGCTGGATCTGCACTCGGTGCTCACGCATGGCGCTCAGCCGCTCCTGCGCACTCGGGCCCGGCTGGTCTGACTTTGACTGCGGCAGTTCCAGCACGCCGCTGATCAATATATGCAGTCCGTCGGACAGCAATCCCTCTGCATGCCGGATGTCCAGCCGCCGCTCTTCCAGCAAGGCCCGCGCACTGAGATCCTTCAGCTCGATCACCGTCAGCTCGGGCCGTTCCGGGTCCACCGGCAGCGCCATGCTTGCATGCAGCAGCTCCAGTCCGTCAATTTTGACCCTGCCCTCCACCAAGCTGCCAAAATCCACATCCAGATTCAATCGGTCCACCGACGCCACGATATTCTGTTTGCTCGCGTCATTGAACACCTTCACACCGCGTGCCACCAGCCCGCCAAACGGATTCACCGTCAGGTGCTCGAAATTCAGATGCACACCATGCTGCGCCAGTTCACCGGTGACAAATCCATGCCAGCTCTCATGGAAGGCTCTCGTGTTGAAATACACGCCGCCCGCCAGCACAAAACTGGCGACCACAAACAGCAATAGACGGCGCAGGAAACGGAGCATGAACGCTCCAAGTTACCCAAGCCCCCCGAACTCACAAGCTCTGGATAAACAACTGTCAACGACCGTCAACAACGGTAAACCACCGTCATCTCCCCACGCAGCCCTCAGCGATACTGCTCCGGCCTGCCGACGGGAAAAAATCCCAGAGGTGCAATCTGGCTGGCGCGCAACTTTTCCGGCCCGATGCTCGGCGCATCTGCAGCCAGAAACACCGCCAGTTGAATCAAACCCGCACGCCCCTGCGGGCTGGTGTCAAACAACACCGCATCGCTGTCCACCTGCTTGAACAGCAGCGCCCCCTGTGCCGCATGATCCAGCACCAGCGTACCACGCGGCTCCACGCGCAGGCTGCCACGCCCGAGTGAGGCAGTGCGTCCTGTCTGGGCATCTTTACCATCGACGCCCACGCCAAGTTCCAGCGGCATCGGCGTACGGTTTTTCAGCACGATGCGATATGCCTGATTGGGCAGTCCGGCCACAAACAGAATGCCGCCACAGAGGTGCGATTCCAGCCACTTGCCCGACGCCACATCCTGCACGCCGAGATCCACCGTGCCATCCCCCATGCGTGCAAGCCCGCGCTGCGTTTCCGGCACGTCGCCCTGACGTTCCACCATGCGCCTGACTTGCTCCGGCGCAGCATACACCACGCGGGCCACCATGTGGGGCGTCGTCGTCGTTTGCGAAGCACGGCCCGGAACTCCCTGATGGTACAGATTCGCATCCTGCTGCCAGGCCGGCCGCAGTGTGGCGATGCTGCTTCCACACGATGCCAGCAGTCCGGTGCCTGCTGCTGTCACTACTTTGATCCATGCCATTGATCTGCCTGCGTTCCTTGAAGTCATGCTGAATGCTCTGTTATCTTGATTTGAAAAGTAACACGCACCAGACCCGACACTTCTTCCACCGAACGGCGCACCTCGCAGCCCAGCAGACGCTCGATCATTTCACATTCAAGTTCATCCACGATGCCGTAACGCGCCGCCAGTTCCCGCAGCGGCCGGTGATGCTCCACCAGCACGAGATGCCCTTGAGCATCCGTCTCACAGGCGCTCATGCAGCCATCCGCGCTGCGCAGCCGGGCCAGTAGCCGGGCACGCTCCTCCAAAGTCGTGGCTTTGGCCAGTTTGGCACCCAATGCCTCCCCCTTGGACTGGAAATAGGTGAACAGCAGCTTCGGCGGCGCACTTTCGCCAAAGACCCGCTCAGCCGTTGTCAGCAGATCCAGCGTCAGGTTCGGCCCGCTGCCCAGGAAAAGTGCGTCCGCTTTGAATGTAAGACGGTACAGTTTTTCGGGCCGCCCTGCAGCCTTGGGCCGGCGCCAGGTGTCCAGAAAACCTGTCTTTTCCAAGGCCACACAGTGCTGCTTCACCCCCATGTAGCTCATCTTCATCGCCGTACACAGCTCCGTCACCGTCATGCCCGTGGAATGCTTCAGGCGCTGGACGATGTCCAGCACTGGCGAGTGCAGCATTTCTCGGAGCAGGTTCAGCATGGTAGGTGGCTCTCAAACTAGCGCCGCTGCCCGTCAGACGCAATACTGCGTCCTGCCTTCAACTGATCAGCAGCAGACGCGGCGGCAGTCCGGGTACGGTCGCCGGAGCACGGTGAATGCACGGGGGCACTGGACTGCCCGGATATTCGGTGGCAATACGCCAGAGATGGCCCAGACCAAAAGAAAACGGCCGGGAATGGGGCAGCGCCGTGTAATGCAGATCCAGATAATTTTCGTTCAGGTAGTCACGAAAGCCCTCGCCATCCTCTCCACCATAAAGGTTCAGCAGTTCCTTGCGAAATTCAGGCACATCCACCCGCCGCATCGCCTCTTCATTACGCAGCCCTTCAGAGGTGGTTCCGAAGTAGGTACACAGATAGGTGTCCGCCTCCACGGTGGCGCTGTCCACATGCCATGACTGCACATCGGTCCGCAGCAGCTCGCTCTCGATCTCGTTCACATACCCGTTGATGCAATCAAGGCTCGGCTGCAGCTCGCGGCTGCGCAGCAGTTCCTGGTCCTGCCGCAGAATCTCGCGCGCCACACGGCCAGCGTCGCTCAAATCAAGCGCCAGAAGACACTCCTCATCCAGGCTCGTGATCCCCCTCCCTAACCCCAGTTTTTCCACGATCTCGCCGAAATCGCCCGGCAGCCTGCGCTCCCAGCACAAAGCATTGATGACGCCTCCAAAAGGTGTCATGACCAGCTCCTCAAAACTGCCCACCTGCTTGATCATGCCTGTGTCAAATGCCGCGACTGCCGGCTTCCAGCCGTGCTGCGCCTCGGTGTTTCACGCTCCAAAGATGGCACCCCGCTCAGGCGCAGAGACTCGCGACCCGGCACACGGTTCCAGTCCTGCATCATCGCTGCCGCTGCGGTGTCGGACGGCACAACACACTCACCTACCAGGTAATCAAACAGCGACTGCGCCAGCACCGGCAGCGCTATCTGATGCGTGCGGCGCAGCTTCTTATAGAGACTCTCGGCAAAGGCCATGAAAGCCTCGAAGGCTGAGTCGCCCTGCTGCCAGAGCAGCGCCAGGGTAGCGGTGAAGTTCCCGCTGTTTGCCACCAGATCCCAGTAGCGGGCAAAACGCCGCATGCGCTGCATCTCGACAAACGGGATGTCACGATTCTCCAGCATCTCGTAGGGCGGCACCGGCGAGTATTTCATCTGAAACTCTGCATCATGCCGCACGATCGGCGTACCACGCAGTCGCTTGAGGATGCCCACCTGGATCTCCTGCGGCCCCATCTTCACCAGTCGGTCAAAGCCACGCCCAAAACTCGCTACGTCCTCGCCCGGCAGCCCCACGATGAGGTCCGCATGCACGTGGATGCCCGTTTGTTCGCGCAGAAAACGCAGGTTGTCCTCCAGCCGCGTCAGGTTCTGCCGCCGGCTGATGTTCTTCGACGTCGCCTCATCAAAGGTCTGGATACCCACCTCAAACTGCACCGCACCTGCGGGAAACTCGCGGATGATGTCGCGCAACTGCTCCGGCAGGCGGTCCGGCACCATCTCAAAGTGCAGGAACATCCCGTCACGCCACCGGTCCAGGAAAAAGCGCAGGATCGCCATGCTCGTCGGCAGGTGCAGATTGAAGGTGCGGTCCACAAACTTGAACGTCAGAGCCCCACGATCCAGCAGCCCCTGCATCGCCTGCAAAAATGCCTCAATCGCAAAGGCACGCACCGGCACATCGAGCGAGGACAGGCAGAACTCACAGGTGAAAGGGCAGCCGCGCGAGGCCTCCACATACAGGATGCGATGCGCCAGATCCGACTCCGTGTAGAGGTCGTACGGCAGGACCACCCTATCCAGCGTCGGCAGTCCGGCAGGCATCACCTTCGGCAGCGCCGCCTGCGCAGCCGCATCTTCCCCCAGCAGAACACCACAGACTTCGGCAAATTTCAGATCCGCCTCTCCCGTAATTACATAGTCTGCCAGCGCCACGAGAGGTTGTCCGTCCCATTCATACGACACCTCCGGCCCGCCGAGCACGATGCGGATCTCCGGCCGCAACCGCCGCAGCATCCCCAGTACCTCCGTCGTCTCCACGACATTCCAGATGTAAATACCGAAGCCCACAATGCGCGGCTCCAGCGCCAGCACCGCCTCCACGATTTCGAGTGGTGCCTGATTGATCTGAAACTCCGCAATGCAGGCCCGCTCCCGCAAATCACCCAGGTTCGCCAGCAGGTAGCGCAGCCCGAACGAGCTGTGGATGTATTTGGCGTTGAGAGTGGCAAGGACGATGTCGGGCATCATCCCGAGTGTGGCCGAGTTGTGGGTGGGCGGCAAACGCCTTTGCACCTTCACAAGGGGACTTTCGAGCCCACACCCATCCAGCGCAGGCCTGCGCCCCGATGCAAGGAATGTACCCAAACTGCCGCAGGGGACGTTTGACATTCCAACACACCCGCGCCTAACCTCCGCGCCCACCGATCCCGCAGTACATGCACGACACCACACCGCTGCCTGAGAAGGAGTTCCGCTCCTCTGCTCCAGGTTATTGGTCCTCCAAGAACATCTCCCCCACCGACTGGAACAGCGCCACATGGCAGCTCAAGAATCGGATCACGACCCTCAAACAGCTCGAAGAGCACCTGACGCTGACCGAGGAGGAACGCGCAGGCGTGCTGCTCTCCGGCAACAAGCTGGCGATGGCCATCACCCCGCATTATTTCAATCTCATCGACGCCGAAGATTCAGGCTGCCCGATCCGCCGTCAGGTCATCCCACGCATCGAAGAAACCTGGGAAGACCCCGATGAAATGAGCGACCCCTGTGGCGAAGACAGCCACATGCCCGTTCCCGGCCTCGTGCATCGCTACCCCGACCGCGTGCTGTTTCTGGTAACCGACCGCTGCGCCAGCTACTGCCGCTACTGCACCCGCAGCCGCGTCGTTTCCGGCGTGGGCGAACAGGAGCTGCACACCGAATTTGAAGCCGCCTTCCGCTACCTGGAGCGCCACACCGAGGTCCGCGACGTCCTGCTCTCCGGCGGCGATCCCCTGCTCTTCTCAGACGCCAAGCTCGACGCCCTGCTCACCCGCCTGCGCGCCATCAAGCACATCGAATTCATCCGCATCGGCAGCCGCGTGCCCATCTTCGTGCCCCAGCGCATCACACTAGAGCTTTGCGAAATGCTGCAAAAGCACCACCCCCTCTGGCTCAGCATCCACACCAACCACCCCCGCGAACTCACCACCGAAGTCCGCGACGCCCTCGCCCTCCTCGCCAATCACGGCGTCCCCCTCGGCAATCAAAGCGTCCTCCTGCGCGGTGTGAACGACAAC
>NCCR01000183.1 GCA_002279765.1 Verrucomicrobia bacterium 12-59-8
TCGGCGATGTCCGTCTTCAGATTGTAGAGCTGGGTGTCGGGCAGACCTTTTTCGCCGGGGCTGCCGGGGCGTGGATCGCTCCAGCCGCCGGAGCCGGCGCAGAGTTCGAGTTTCCAGTCGCCTTCACGCAAAGCGAAGGAACCATTGATCGAATGATGGATCACGCTCTGGCGGGTCGGCTTGTCGGATTCACCCAGAAGCGCAGGCAGGATGCTGAAGCTGTCCTCGGCGGCGGTTTCGGAAAATTTCACGCCGACGGCATCGGCAGCCGTGGCCATGAAGTCGATGAGGCACACGATCTGCGCGGAGGTCTGGCCGCCTTTGACCTTCGCGGGCCAGCGTGCGATGAACGGCACGCGGTGACCGCCGTCGAAGATATCCGCCTTGTGGCCGCGCATGTTGTAGCTGGGGTTGTGACCTGCGGCGAGGAGCTTGGGGTAGTCGGCGCTGGGAGAGCAGCCGTTGTCGCTGGTGACGATGATGAGCGTGTCATTGGCAATGCCGGCTTCTTCGGTGGCGCGCATGATCTGGCCGATGGCATCGTCCGTTTCCATGACGAAGTCAGCGTAGGAGCTGATGCCGCTTTTACCCTGCCATTTTTCGCTGGGCAGGATGGGAGTGTGGGGGGAGTTCAGCGGCATGTAGAGAAAGAATGGAGCGCCTTGTTTCGCCTTCGCTTCGATGACCTTCTTCGCCTCCCGTGTGAAGGTGGGCAGCACGTCCTCGCCACGGAAGCCGGGGGAGCCGGGGCCTTCGCGGGTGTAGCTTACGGCACCACCTTTGTTCATGACGAGTTTCATCGTCTCCGTGGGATTGGCCACCACGTGGTCGTTTTGGATGAAGCAGTACGGCACCATGTCCAGCGAGGCGCTGATGCCAAAGTAGGTGTCAAAGCCGACGCTGTTCGGGCCGTTGGTGATCGGCTTGGTGTAATCGACGTTGTTGACCTGATCGGCTTTTTCGATGTTCAATTCCTCCGTGGGGCCCGTGCGCACCCAGTCCATGCCCATGTGCCATTTGCCGACACAATGCGTGGAGTAGCCCTGGGCCTTGAGCATGCTGGCCACGGTCAGGCGTCCCTGCTCGATCAAACGCGGGCTGAGACCTCCGAGCACGCCGCTCTGCAACTTCGAGCGCCAGGCGTAGCGACCCGTCATCACGCCATAGCGCGTAGGTGTGCAGACGCTGGAACCGGAATGCGCATCCGTGAAAATCATGCCCTCCTTGGCAAGACGGTCAAAACTCGGCGTGGCGATTTTACCATCGGGATTGAGGCATTTCACATCACCATAGCCAAGATCATCACAGAGGATGAAGATGATGTTGGGTTTGTCGCCGGCGCTGGCCGTGACGGCGAAAGCGAGGCACAACAGGGTCGTGAGAACAAGGAGTCGGTTCATGGTGAACCGACTTCAACGTGCTCAGCCCTCCGAGCTATCGAGATATTCCAAGGCCTTCGAAAAACTGGCCTGGGTGAGGAAATGATTGAGCCGTGGCGGCAGTTGCGCTCGCAGTTTGAGATGCTCGGCCCCGAGTTCCTCTGAGACCTGCTTTAATGCTTCCAGATGCGCAGCCGCATCACGATCCCGAAACGCATGGTCGGCGATGAGGTCGAGGCGACGCTGGAGGAGGCTGCGCAATGGATCAAGGGATGTCATGCCTACATGTTCTTGCGGCGGAAATAATTCACCACCAATTTTTCCCCTGGCTCCACTTGAAAGGAGTACTGCTTCAACAGGTCCGTCAGGGTTTCGAGCATCCATGGGTATGTGAACGTCGCTCCATTCTTGGTGTAGAGAATGTCATCCGCCATATATACTGCCGAATGAACCACGCCGCCGGAGGGTTTGGAAAAAAAGGCGATGTCCCCATAGCGCGGATCACCCGCTGCGGGCGTGTAGTCTTCTTTCAGCTTCTGCATGAAATAAACAGGATCACTCAACTGCTGGTCCGGCTGATCTTGAAAAAAGTTAAACGAAGTCCAGTGACAGTCGCGCACCGGTGAGGGACCGCTCAAAGGATTGTCCGGCACGGGATAAACAAACATTTGAGAGGAGGGCAGTGGCGGCAGCACGTTGATGAGCGCCAATGTCCCACCGGTGGGAGATGCGGCAATAGACTCGAAAATCGTGCGCACATCGGTGGACTTGATGCCTTTGCCCCAGTAATTCGCCAGCGCCGTAGTGTCCGCTCCCGGCCGGATGCGGACTCGCAGCGTCAGGGTGCGCTGGCTCGTGAGCCCGCGCATGAAGTCCCGCTTTTCCTCATACGTGGGCAGTTGCGCCAGCACCACCGAGAGACCGCTAAAGACCAGGTAGTCGCCATGTTCGCAGCACAACTGCTTGAAGAGCATCAGCGTATGCTCACCGTTGTGGGTGCCGCCAAAACGATCTCCCAGCGTGTCTTTATGGATGAACGTGATCTGCCCGCGATTCTCAGGATGCTGCAGCAGCGCTTGATACAGCTTCTTGCGAGGTCCGGCGGGCAGCGCGAGCAGGGTCTTGGCAGCGGGCCGCATTTCCATGCCCTCGGGATTTTGCACCAGCACCTCCGGCTCCATCAACTCCGCCTGAAGATAGGCCGGCATCCCGGTGGATTCCAGCAGGCGCTCCACGTCGCTGTAATGCGAATGCGGGAAAACCCAGGATGTGCCGGTTTCCTCCAGTTTGCGCAGCGGCAGCACCTCCTCCGGCGCAGCGATGGTGAATGGCGTTGAGTAAAGCTCACCCCAGGGGCCGGGACGCAAGGGATGGCCGAATGCGGCAAGGACAACGTTTTCCTTCTCTTGCACTTGATCGTACCATTTCATCAACAACGCCCCCAGCAAAACCCCTGCAATCAAGAAGACCGCACGAGGTATTGTTTGTTTAGGGGATTGGGCTGGCTTGATCGTTACTGCTTCCGAGCTCTGCATTCAGTTGTTTTGGGGGTAGCCCTCTGTGACACAGAAAGAGAGCGCTTCAAATCTGAATCCCCTTCATTTTTTGCGCACGGTGAGGCAGTCATAGCACGCCGAGAGGATCCCACCGCCCTTATTCGGGGGATTGGTGGCAGAAGCGCCGCGTGCCTCCACATGGTTTCTATGCGTGATAAGCTGAATAAAACGCCTATGCCGGGCAGCTGAGTTCGGGCTTGTTTCACCTTAGGCTCTGGCTACCATGGGCTGCCTATTTCACACGCTTCTTTCATCCATTTGAAACCCGGTTTCGTTCTCGCTTTCGCACTCGTTGGCGCGGGGCTTGCCATGTCGGCCCCGATGGCGGAGAAGCGCACGGACGATCCTGGGGCGAGTGCTGACATCGCCCTGCTGCGCCTGGGCTATGAACGCGAGCTGATCGAAGCCAGCCTCGCGCCGGTCAAAGAGGAGATCACCACGCTGGGCGCCTTGGAAAAGCAGTTCGCCGCCGAGCGTAACTACGATGACGCCATCACCGCGCGCGATGAGCGCAAGCGTTTACAAAACGAACTGTCCCGGCTGGACAAAGAACTGCTGCTGCTGCAAACCCGCGAGCAGATGCTCAAGACCTCGCTGCTGCCGGACCGCATCAAGCTCCCGCTCGACGCAGCCACTTTGAGCGATCTGCGGCACGAAGGCGGCGCCATCAGCGGATGGACCAAGGTAGGAGCCGCGGCGACTTGGAAGCTGCCCACGCTGCCGCCGGGGGGGTATGAAGTGATGCTGCGTTACCGATGCGGCGCTGCGGAGGGCGGCAAACTGCTGATCAAAGAAGCACGCTTCACCCTGACCACGACCATCGAAACCACGCTCAAAGGCCCGGAGGAGCGCAGCGCAGGCACGCTCAAGATCAGTGACGGCTCGGGCACGCTGACCCTCTCCGCACAGACGCTGGTCACTGCCAATCTCATGCAACTGCTGGCCGTGGAACTGGTGCCAGCCTCCCGATGAAACGCCGTCTGCCAGCTTTGATTTTCGTTCTGCATGCCTGGGCGGCGTTGCAGGCACAGGCGCAAACACCCGCGCAGGAGCCGACTGCGCTCACGAGCACACGAGCTGCATTTCTGCGCCAGGTGATGGCGGACTCTCAACTGCTCACCCAGCAGTATGAGCGTGCGCTGGCGAAGGTGGAAACGGACGTCGCCACCGCCGGTGATTATGAGGAAGCACGCGCGATTCGTCTGCGGCGCGAACAATTACAGGCGCTGTATTCTGGCACTGTGTCCAGCCTGGCCACCCCCCTGCCCCTGACCCAGGCAAGAATGACGGGATCAGCCCAGGCATCAGGAGAAACGCTCAGCGGCTGGCGCTCCAACGGCAGCGGGGCGGAATGGCTCAATTTCCGCGTCATGCCGGGCAGCTACCACCTCGAATTTGAATTCAACATGAGTGATGCTCCCGTCGCAGGCAGCATCTATGCGTCATCCAAGTTCCAGCCGCAGCAGACCGCCCTGTTTGAATTCGACGAGGTCACCCTGCTGGGCATCGCAGCGGAAAACCATCGAACCTTTGAAATCACACGAAGCACGGATGAAACCACGTTCGCCACTGTGCGTGTCGGACCGCTGAATTTCAGCCGCAATCCTGCCACCCTGCGTTTCACCGCTGCGGCTGGTTACCCCGCCAACATCATCCGTATTCGCAACTTGCGGCTGGTGCCTGTCACGGACACTGCCGCCGCCAATGCTGGAGCGCCGCCACCGACCAGTTCCACCACCGCGATGCAACAGGCCAGCGGGACTTTGAAAGACGCCATTGACACAGCCAGGAATGCGGCCACCGCCAAGTATCTCGACGAATTGAACGATCTCGCTGTGACCAAACCCGTTCTGAAAGAGCAGATCGATGCCGAAACCCGCCGGGTGCAGCGGTTGGGAGTTCAAAAAAAGGGCCAGACAGGCATCCACGCCATCACCACGACCGGCGGCGGGTTCAGTGGCTTTGAAGACATCAGTGATGCACGGCTCTCTGACGAGGAGCCGCTCTCCGGCGAACGCTTCAAGGTGGTTTATGAAGGTCGCACGCTGCTGGTGCGTCTGTTGTGGATTGATTGTGCTCCGGTGGAGGACGATGATCCTGGAGTGAAACGTTTCGCCAAGCATTTTAACATCGAGGATGAAGATGTCGTGGCTGTGGGCCGCGCCGCCCGTGAATTCACCGCCAGCTACCTGCGTGACAAACCGCTGCGCCTGCTCATGCGCCCGGATCGTGACAAGGACGGCACGATGGCCGCGCTGCTGTTTCTGCCCAATGTGGGCCTGTACCAAAATGTGCTCGTCAATCATGGGCTGGCCGCCGTGGTGCCGCCGGCGCGTGAGAAGCAGCGCAATGCCATGGAGCGGGCTTTCCTCGCCACGCTGAGCGCGCTCGAAAATGCCGCCAGAAACCGCCGCCCGCCGCCCGGAGCCTGGGCTCTCCCGGCAAATGCGAACGGAGGGAAACAACCATGAGTCCGCACCTGATGACCACCGCATGGCTGTGTCTGGCTAGCAGTGCCGCAGCCCAACTGACCGCACCTCCAGCTCCGCCACCTACAGCGGTTGCACGTCTGCAGCAGATGGAAACCATCTATCAGAAAGGTCTGAGCGCACGCCACATTCCTCTGCTGGGCAAGTATCTCCTCGAATTGCAGCGTCAGGCTGCCACCGCCACCGACAAGTCCGCCTACGATGCTGAGATCGCACGCATCCAGCAGATCATCAGCGCGGGCGGTGTGCTGGACCTGATCGCCACCCAGCAGGCACAGTCCGGCACCATGCCCATGCCAGCACCGATGCCGGTCCCGGTGCCCATCGAGCAAAAACAGGCGCTCATCGCCCTCTCCCCTGCACTGGCACAGAACGTTGTCCCTACACCTCCGACGGATGAGCAAAGCGCGACTGTCGGTGAGATCGCGTGGCGCATCGAATTCATAGCCGCAGGCACCTATGACATCCTGCTGCATTACTCCTGTCCGGAACTGGCGGCGCCGCTAAAGATCGTGGTCGAATGCAACGGCCAGACCCTCGAAAAAGAACTGGAGGTGGAGCGTGCAACCCAAGATGCCCAGACTTTCCGCATCCTGCGCCTCGGCAGCCTTGCCTTGACCAGTGACCTTCGCGGCGAAACACTGCGACTTGTCGCCGGTGACAAGTCCAGCCCAAAACTCATCGTCAAAAGCCTGCTCATCACCCGGCCGCGACCGCCCCTTCTCAATCCCTAGCGCCATGCGTTTTGTCTATCCGCTCCTCATTATTGCCCTTGCCCTAGGCGCGCTGCCATCCTGCAAGCGTATCGAGGCCAAACTGCGCCGCCTGGCCGAGCAGAGCGGTGTCACTCCGAAACCACCCCCACCGCCGAAGCCCGAGGAACCGGCGCTGACCGCCGAAGAGCAGGCGATCGAGAAGAAACTGCAGGAGACCGCCCTGCTGGAAGCCGCCGCACCGGCACCGGAAGTCCCGACGGAACCTGCCTTCGAACTCAACAAATCCTCCGTCGTCGCGATCCTCGGCTACCACGATTTTCGTGATCGTGGCGGCAGCCCCATGCTGATCGCACTGCCGAAGTTTCGCGAGCAGATGCAGGCCATCAAGGACTCCAAGATTCCGGTCATCCCATTGAGCGAAATGATGGCATGGAAAAGGGGAGAGAAAAACATTCCTGAAGAAGCCATCGTCATCACCATGGATGATGGCTGGGAGGGCGTGTACACCTACGCCTATCCGGTGCTGCGCGAGTTCGGATTTCCCTTCACGATATACCTCTACAAGAAGTATATCGGTGGTGCCGGCCGTTCGATGAGCTGGGAGCAGATCAAGGAGATGATGCAGCACGGCTGCGAGGTCGGCAGCCACAGTGTCTCCCATGAGAGCCTCAAGAAGCGCCCCAAAAACGCCAAGACCGACGCTGACGTGCAGCAGTGGATTGTGAGCGAGCTCAAGGACTCACGCGACTTTCTGGAGCAAAACCTGCACGTCAAATGCCCCTCCTTCGCCTATCCCTATGGCAACTTCGACGACGCCATCATGGAGACCGGGCTGCAGATCGGTTATGAGTCTCTCGTCACCGTCAACGGCCAGAAAGTCACCTGGGACACACCCAATGGCAAACTGGGCCGCTACATTGTTCATGGGGACAACGACATCAATTTCAAGCTCGCCACCAGCTTTCGCGGACGCGGCGATGTTGGTTCCAATAAATTCCTCGTTGCCGATGCCAAGAATGACAAGGGAGAGCAGCTCATCCAGCTCAAGCCCAGGCCGGACTCCGTCATCACGGAGCGCCGCCCTCTCATCGAAGCGGATTTAAAAAAACTAGGCACCATCCTGCCGGAGAGCATCAAGCTCCGCATCGCCGGTCTCGGTACCGTGCCGGTGGATTACGATCCTGCCACGATGGTGGTAAGTTTCCAGTTTCCCTACAAGTTGCGCCGTGAGGACTGCGCCCTCAACCTCAGCTTCCAGCGGGATGCCTCCCAGCCTGCTGAAGTCGTGAGCTGGCGCTTCAAGATTGACCTTGAAGCAGCGTATCTGCCCGCGCCATAGCCCCCATTTTCCTGCCCCTGATTCGTCCTGCCTTCGCAGTTGCCATGCGATGGCTGCTGCCGACTATCCTGCGTCCCTTCCTTTCCCCCGATGTTCTCCGCCCTCTCTGAAAAACTCGAAAGCGCCTTTAAAAAATTGCGCGGCCAGGCCCGCATCAGCGAATCCAACGTCAGCGATGCCATGCAGGAAATCCGCATGGCCCTGCTGGAGGCGGATGTGGACTTCAAAGTTGCCAAAGATCTCGTCGAGACGGTCAGCAAGCAGTCGATTGGCGCGGAAGTACTGCGCACCGTTTCGCCAGGACAGCAGATCGTCAAAATTTTCCATGATGAGCTGGTCAAACTGCTGGGCAGTGATGCCAGCGCGCTGAATGTTGAGCCACCACAGCGCATTCTGATGACCGGCCTCAATGGTGCCGGTAAAACGACGACCTCCGCCAAGCTGGCCAACTGGCTCAAGAAGCAGGGCCGCCGCCCGTTGCTGCTCGCACTCGATTTGTACCGCCCAGCCGCCATCAAGCAGCTGCAGGTGCTCGGCCAGCAGCTCAATGTCCCCGTGTTTGCACCTGCCGAAGGTGAAACCGATCCGGTAAAGGCCGCCAAGGCGGCTATGGTCTGGCTCAAGGAACAAGGCAGCGGCGTCGCCATTTTCGACACCGCCGGCCGTCAGGATCTCGATGAAGACCTGCTCGCTGAACTCAAGCGCGTGCGTGCCGTGGTGGAGCCGAATGAAGTCCTGCTCGTGGCAGACGCCGCCACGGGTCAGCAGGCGGTGAGCGTGGCGCAGAAATTCAATGCCGCCGTCGGCATCACGGGCTTGATCATGACCAAGCTCGATGGCGACGCCCGTGGCGGTGCTTTGCTCTCCATGCGTCAGGTCACCGGCTGTGCGGTCAAATTCCTCGGCGTGGGTGAAAAGGTCGAGCAGCTCGAAGT
>NCCR01000184.1 GCA_002279765.1 Verrucomicrobia bacterium 12-59-8
TGAGCATCAGCCCGGCTTTCTCGCCTTCGGTCAGCTCGGATTTGAGTTCGATAATGGCCTGGTCATTCACCTGCACAGTGACCTTGTCTCCCTTGGATTCAAAAGAGATCCTCTGCCACTCGGTGTCCGGGATTCGGGTGTTCGCCGCTTTCAGCGTTTTCTGCCCCTCGATCGCGTGCACCGACACAGCCCCCCTCGGTGAGACGACGATGTTGATCTTGCGTTGCGCCCCAGGCCGGGCCCCCGGACCATAAAAACCAAAAGCGATCCACTTGCAGGCCCACGGCTTCACCAGCAGTTGCACGGAGGCATTTTGCACCGGTTTTTCAAAGGCCTGCCAGATCACCGCCCCATTGGGTGCCGCCGCCTGATCAATGGCCAGCACGCCATCGACGATCTCAAATTTCGCCACCTGTTCGCCTTTCGCATGGGTCCACTTCTCGTCCAGCTTCTCCCCCTTGAAATCATCCGCGAGAATGACCTCCCCCTTCAGGCGCATCGCCTTCGGCTTCTTATCCGCCGCGTGCAGAGTTGCGGTCAAAGCGAGGCACAACAGCAGGGCGAGTTTCATAAGATTCGCGGATTAAAAAGAAAAAGAGATCAATGTTTCACCTCGCCCACCGGCCCATGCGTCGGCGGCCGGAAGAACAACCCCAGCAGCACGATGCCCGCCAGCGCCATGCCCGTCGGCACCAGGAAGAGCTGATGGTAATCCACCACGCCATTCACCGTGTACCTCACCACCAGTTCGGGGAAAAGCTTGCTCGCCACCACCATGCCAATGCCAAGAATCAGCAGATTAAACAAGCCCTGCGCGCTGGATCGGATGTCCTTCGGAAACACCGCATCCACAAAGATGTAAACCGTCACAAAGAAGAACGCGTAGCAGATGCCGTGGAGCACCTGCACTGCGATGATGAGCCACTGGTTTTCGGGTGTGCCGAAGAAGGCGAAAATGCTAAAGCGCGCAGCGTGCCCGATGATCCCGAAGATCAAAGTCGTCTTCCAGCCGAGTTTCTTGAGCACCGTGCCAAGAACCAGCATCGTCACAATCTCCGCAACCTGGCCGATGCTGCTGACCACCATGCTCATGTTCGCCGAAATGCCCACCTTTTGCAGGAAGCCGTCGATCACGACGAAGTAGCCGTTGTGGATCGTCGAGTCGATGAACGTGACAATGAACAGCACCAGGACGAATGGATTGCCCAGTAGCTTGAGCGCCTTCAGCCATGCCACTTTGTCCATGCCCTCCACATCCTTGCGCGGCGGTGTGTGCGGCAGCGTCAGGCTGAACGCGGCCAGCACGAGAGAGATGATTCCGGCCACGATGAAGACCCACCGCGTCTCCGCCGCCCCCGCCTTCTCGCTAAGCAGGAAAATGAAGGGCCAGCTGACCACAATCCAGCCAATCGTGCCTCCCATACGCACGAAACCAAAGTCCTTCGCTGGGTCTTTGAGGTTCGCGAATGCCAGCGAGTTCGTCACCGAGATCGTCGGCACATACAGCAGGCAATAGACAATGAAGCAGGAGAAGAAGGGCCAGAAGGATGTTTGAAATGCCGTCGCGATCAGGGCCAAGCCGCCCACCACATGGCTGAAGGCCAGGAAGCGCTCGGCGGAGAAGTTGCGATCCGCGAACTGGTTGCTGAAAAAGATCCCCACAATCGACGCGATGCCAAACGCGCTGCCCACCAGCCACTGCTGATCGGGATTAAACCCCAGCATCGTCATATAAGAGAAGATTTTGATCTGCCAGGCTCCCCAGATCGCGATCTCAAGGATCATCATGAGGAACAATTTAATCTTGATGGATGATTGCGCTGCGGTGTCAGTCATAGGGAGGCCGCGAGGCTAGGGAGACCGCCACATCTTGGCAAGGACAAAACCACTCCCGGCTTGAGCCGGTGAAAACCCGGTGATATTAAATCCGTGCGCTAGTCGCCGACATGCTGGAAACAATGCGCGAGGCCAACGGCATCGGCCTCGCCGCCCCGCAGGTCGCTGTGGATGTTCAACTGGCCGTCATCGACGTCTCCCACAATCCCGACTGCATCACCTTCATGAAGATCAACGGCGAGAAGGTCGATATGATGCAGCACATGCCCATCGTGCTGACCAATCCGCAGCTCGAACTCGACAGCACCAAGGAGCTTGGTGAAGAAGGCTGCCTCAGCTTTCCTCGTCTCCGTGGCGACATCCGCCGCTCCAGCCAGATCAAGGTCACCTACACCGACCTCGATGGCAAAACCGTGACCGTGGAGACCGACGGCCTGCTCGCCCGTGCCTTCCAGCATGAGATCGACCATTTGAACGGCATCCTCTTCATCGACCGTCTGAACGCCGTCGCCAAAGTCAGCATCAAGCGCAAGCTCGCCCGGCTGATGGAGGAATGGGAAGAGGACGACGAATAAGGGAGAGTACAGCAGCACGACCTGCGGTTTCCGCTGGCTGACAGGTTCTTGCCTTTTGCACCCGCCGCCCTCGTACGGCTTCACCTCTCCAGTGCCTGCATGGACGGGTAGCGCACGGTATGGAAAGGGTTGGCGTCGTGATCTTCCAGGGGGGGGATGAGTTTTTGCGAGACGCGATATGGGCGTGGCAGAGCGCATACCCTTCGAATCTGGAAAGAAGTACACATGCTTTTGGCGATGGCAGCTTCCTCATGCCTCAGCCGCCGAGCAGCAGCGATGAACTCGCATGAATGTCCCGATGACTTGCCAAAGTAGAATCAGGCCTGTCTCACATCTCCAGGAAATTTTTCAGCAGCCGTTTGCCTTCCTGGGTGAGGATGGATTCGGGATGGAATTGGACGCCGTGGATGGGGAGTTCCTTGTGGCGGAGGCCCATGATCTCGGATTCATCGTCGCTAGCAGTGGCGGTGATGGCGAGGCAGTCGGGCAGGGTGTCGCGTTTGACGAGGAGGGAATGGTAGCGCGTGGCCTCAAAGGGCTGCGGCAGGCCTTTGAAGACAGATTCACCCTGATGATTGATCATCGAGGTCTTGCCATGCATGAGGCGTCCGGCGCGAACGACGTCGCCGCCAAAGACGTGGCCGATGGCCTGATGGCCGAGGCAGACGCCGAGGAGGGGGGTGGATTTGCCAAAGCGCTCGATCACGGCGCAGCTGATGCCCGCTTCCTTGGGCGTGCAGGGACCGGGAGAGATGCAGATGTGGTCGGGCTTCAGCTTTTCGATCTCATCCAGCGTGACCTGGTCGTTGCGGCGGATTTCCATGACGGCTCCCATTTCGCCGAAGTATTGGACGAGGTTGTAGGTGAAGGAGTCGTAGTTGTCGATGATGAGAAGCATGGGGGAACGTCAGTCAGTCAGGGCGGGTCAGAAGCCGCGGAGTTGGAGGATGGTGTCGAGTTCGGCCTGGAAGGCGGGGATGTCGGCGGCCGGTGGCTGGTAGCCAGGTGCCGGGCCGCGCATGCCAAAGCGGCCCTGCTGATCCATGAACCACTGGACGGTGACGCCATCGCTGAAGGTGACTCTGCCGCTGATGATGGCACCGGGAGGCGGGACTTCATCCACGGAGATTTTCAAGTCGCCGCCCGCAGTTGCCTCGGGGGAAACGACTTCATCGGCGACAGGCATGGTGCCATCGGCGGCGGGTTCTGGCGGCGGTGCAGCGGGCTTTTCCTCGGGCGGGACTTCACGCGGCTTGTCCTGGAGTTTGACACCCAGCTCCATGATGAGCAGGCGCGTCTCCATGTATGTCAAAGTGGTGGCGCATTCGCTGCGGAGGCGGTCCTGGATCTGATTGAGGTTCGCGCCTTCAGCGGCCCATTGTTCGACGAGTTGAAGCTGCTGTGGAGTGAGGTTGGCCATGAGGTAGGAGATACGTAGCGGGAACGGGTTCAGCCGTTCATCTTGTCAGTGATGATGTGGCAGAGTGAGGACGCTTTTTGATGCAGCGCTTTCACTTCCTGCTCGCTCAGGGCCTTGCCTTCAGGCACATCCAGCAGAGGGAGCATGCTCTCCAGGCCTTTGCGGAGTTCCTGTAGCGCAGGGTTTTTCATGATGCTCGGGTGCAGGCTGTCCAGGCTCATCATGTAATACTCGGCAATGTCACGGCGGGTGAGCTGGCGGGTTTTTTCCTCCGCGTAGTTGTCGCTGATGCTCTTGGTGGCGATCTCCAGCGCACGCAGCCAGCCGCCGAGGCTGATGAGATGCGCGATGTCCACATCACGCAGCATCACCATCTCCGCCTCCACGTCGGCCTGGGTTTTGGCCAGCTCGACACGCAGGTCCTGCCAGTTGCCCTTCAGGCTGTACTCAAACAGGCTGCCGGTGTGCTTGTTCATGCGGTTGCCGGCGCCGAGCGCCTTGCCGTACTTGATCATGGCGCGGCCCACGGCCTCCATCTCCTCCACGCGCTCGCATTGCACGATGAGGAAGCCGTCGGCGATCAGCGTGCCAAGGCCCATGGCCACGATGACGCGGTCGGCGGGCGTTTTGTCGGTGAAGGGGCGTTTGAGGTCGTCAAAGCGGAGCTTGCCGACGTTGTTGAGCATGTCGAAGAGCTTGCGGATGGAGGGCGTGGTGAACTGGTTCACCCCGAATTCTTCCCTCACATGCTCATCCCCAACGACATCCTCTGGGATGGGGTTCTTTTCCGGCGTGCGTTCTGGCGCATCCTGGGCGCTGAGCACGGCAATACCGGCAGCTCCGAGCAGGGGCAGCAGCAGGCGGGCGATGTAACGACGAGTCATGGGTGAGGACGATACGGAGTCGCACCGGGATTTCCAGTGCGAGTCTGGAAAAGTCTTTAGCGTGCAATTCGCTACATTTGCAGGATTTCCACCGTTCATTGCTTTCACCATGCGCCTGCTCATCCCTCTGCTCCTTCTCGCTGCACTCCACCTGCCTGCCCAGGAGGTGCCGCCACCGCTCACGGAGTATGAGGGGCGCGTGATCGCCAAAACCATGCACTGGAAGGGCGCGGAGTGGCTGATGCGCCGCGTGCGGGAGGAGGAGGAAGGCCCCTCCCTGATGCGCGAGCAACTCCACGTGAAGCCCGGCATGGTGGTCTGCGATATGGGCTGCGGCAGCGGCTATCACACCCTGCCGCTGGCCGAGATGGTCGGCGAAAAGGGGAAGGTCTATGCCGTCGATGCGCAGCCGGAAATGATCGAGATGCTCAAGCAGAATATCGAGCGCAAAGGCCTGAAAAACATCGTGCCTATCGTCAGCCTCTTCCACGATCCCAAGCTGCCGCCGAACACCTGCGACATGATTCTGATGGTGGATGTGTATCACGAGTTCTCACATCCGGTGCAGATGCTGGCGGGGATGCGTGCGGCATTGAAGCCGGACGGGCAGCTCGTGCTGGTGGAATACCGCGCTGAAGATGAAACCGTGCCGATCAAGCCCGAGCACAAAATGAGCAAGGCTCAAATTAACAAGGAGATGAACGCGAACGGGTTCAAGCTGGTGCGCGAGTTTGATGGGCTGCCCTGGCAGCACCTGATGTTTTTTGGGAAGGCGGAGAAGGGGGCTGGGGTGCCTGTGCCTGTGCCTGCTCCGGACAAGTAGGAACGCCCTTAGCAAGTGTTTTACGTCCGTTTCCCCTCGATTCGGGTTAGCCCACGCGCTTAATCGATCAGCGCGTTTACCTCAATGGGCCTTGGATTTACAATTATTTACGTCTTGATGACTGCGCATAATGCCAGGTATGAATGGCACTCAGTTAAGGGCGTTGATCGTAATTTTTGGATGCGGGAGGGGCATTGAAGTCGCTGCTGGTGGGCATGGTGGGCGGCGGAGTGCTGGGTTTGCTTCCCGATCGTGATGTCGAAAACCCAGGGGAGCACTCGCTAAGGCTCGGCACCGCCTGGGCTGTATGACGCAGCACCGCCTGGGCTGTATGACGCAGCTCCGTTGGAGCTGAAGAAGTGTGATTAAGGAAGGCAGCCAATGGCCGAGAACCCGCCTTAACTGAGTGCCATTCATGTCAGGTATGCTTTTCGCGCCCATGAAATGGTCGCAAAGCCGGACAAGAAACAGCTCCGCGAACTGCGCAAGTTCTGGGAGGAGCAGAGGGGATGAAGAAAGTATTCGTGGGCTTCAGTCACTCTGGAAAGGTCTCCTCCCACTCGTTTGTTTTTTCAGAATCAACAATCTTTCGTCCCCACGACTTCCTGCCATAATTGTAAGCGTACTGGATATATGGGCCACGTATTATTCGAGTGCCGTCGGCTTCCGCGTGTCGTGATGAATCTATACCAATTTCGTGAACAACGTCAGCCAACGGGAATCGCTTGCCGCCATGATTGCTCGGTGATGCGTTGCACCAGACCGCGTCAAAGGCTGACTTGAAATCGGGTGCTGACATGAGGTGAATTGTATCATCGTCACCGTCCGTCTTGCCATACGAACTGTGGGAAATGACCTCGGAGAGGTTCATGGCGCGTCTTGTGGCCTAAACGCTCGCACAAAGAAGAAGGTAGCAAGCGGTGGTCTTCATGGGGCTGGTTGATTGGGAAAACTACGTGATAAATTTTTTTCCGCAGGTGCTTCAACAGCAATAGGGGGACAAAGGATGCTGGCAGCGAACTTCAACAGTCCACTCCCCCCCTCACTCCGCCTTCGCCTTCCCTTGGCCCTTCTTGCCCTTGCCCGGTTTGGCGACCTTGCCGTCCAGCGTGTAAGGCGGGTGCTCAAACGGCACGGGATCAGCCATCACGCGTGGATCGCCTACGGCCTGGAGTTTTTCCAGCAACTCGGCGGCCATCTTCGCTTTCACGTCCGCATAGGCGGGCTCGTTGGCGACGTTGATCGTGGAGTCAGGATCTTTGCGGATGTCATAAAGCTCTTCTTCGGGGCGCTTGGCGAAGGCGTAGTCGAAGTGCCACTTGTATTGCGAGTCGTTGCGATGCTCGATTAGCCAGGCCTTGGCGGGGGAGGAGTCCATGTCTGGAAAGGCCGCATACGTGTCGTTTTCCAGGTCGTCTTGCGATGGGGTGTAACTGTCGGTCAGCGACTTGGAGTCGCCCATGGGCATGCGCTCGGGCTTGAAGTTGTGGATGTAGAGAAAGCCGTCCTTGCGCAGCGCACGCTGCGGGTAGGGCAGGTTGCCTTCGCGGGCGGTGCTCACATGACGCTCGCGGCCGGTGATGACGTAGTCGCGCTCCTGTTCGATCTGGCCGGATTTGCCGGACTTCATCAGACTCACGAGACTTTTGCCGTTCACTCCTTCAGGGATCTTGGCTCCGCCGATCTCCATGAAGGTGGGCGCGAGATCCATGAGGTTCACGAAGTCATCGATGTAGCGCCCGCCCGGCTGTCCCGGCCAGCGGATCGCGAGCGCCACACCCACGCCAAAGTCATAGAGGTTGCATTTGCCGCCGGGGAATCCGGGCGCGCCGTGGTCGCCGCTGATGACGATGACGGTGTTGTCGTACTCGCCTGCTTCTTCGAGCCGCTTGATGATCACACCCACCTGCGCGTCGAAGGCCTGGATTTCACCCAGGTAGCTGCCGAAGTCCTCGCGGAATTCCGGCACATCGGGCAGGTGCTTGGGCAGCTTGCCTTTCAAGTCGTCTGGATTGATGCCCCACTGCGCCTGCCCACTGCCTTTGACCCACTTGCGATGCACATTGGTTGGGCCATGCCAGAAGACAAACGGCGCGCCTTGGGGGCGGGCGGCGAGGAAGCTGTCGAAATTGCCCCGCACCTCGTCGTAAATTTGCTGCTTGGCCGCCTCCACAGCGACACCTTGCTGCATGAGCTTGTCCACGTTTTGGGAGAACTGATTGCAGCGGCTGCCCGACTTCTGATATGCGAACTCCTGGCCGCCATAAGGGGCGTCCGCAGGCTCGCCCGGTCCCCAGACCTTGTAGGATTTGCCGAGGTGATAGCCCTGATCCTTGAGCAGGAGCGGATAGCTGGGGATCGCCGGATCCCACACCGCGCCGTTCAGGATGGCGGCGCGGCCGCACTTGAAGAAGTAGCGGCCGGACAGCAGGGCGCTGCGGCAGGGCGTGCAGCTCGGGGCATTCACATATGCCCGGCGAAACAGCGCCCCCTCGCGGGCAATGCGGTCGATGTTCGGCGTCTTGACCAACTGGTTTGGCGAAGGGAATTTCTCATGCTCCGCATAGATGCTGGCGTAGCGGCCCCAGTCGTCCGCAAAGAGAAAGAGGATGTTCAGCGGCTTGTCAGCAGCAGCGGCGAAGGTGGTCAGGGCAAGGCAGCAAAGAAGAAAACGCATGGAGCCCACTCAAACGCCTCCTCATCACGAAACCTTCGCCAAAATCGGTCGCAAATATCCCTTCGCTACAAGTCGCGGCCTGCCGATGCTTGCCCATGATCCACTCCCTGCTCGACACCACCAAGGTCCTTCACACCATCGAAATCGAGGGTGTCGTCCATGAACTTTGCGCGGAAGCCATCGCCACCCATGACCGTCATAGCAATCAACTCACCGTCAATCTCCGTGCCTTCCTTCGAGCCACAGAGCATACGCACATAGGTGAAACCACCGCGCCAAGCTGGCTCCCTGCATCGCAAATTGTCACTGAACATGTAGATGCGGAAGAAGCACACGCCATGGCCAATGACATCTTTGCCAGTTGGTGCCACACAGTGGGCGCTGCCCATGCCTGATGTGTGCATGTTGAAAATATTTGACCAACGGTCAAAAAGTGGCAGCATGGCTTTGTTCATGAGTATTTCGGCCACCCCCACCCGCAAAGAGCGAGAGTTTCAGGCTCGCGAGGAGTTGATCCTCTCGCATGCGCGTCGGCTGCTGCTGGAGAAAGGTTTTCAAGCTTGGAATATGGAGCAACTGGCCGAGGCGGTCGAGTACTCCAAGGGCACGCTCTACCAGCATTTCACATCCAAAGAAGATCTGGTTCTCGCCGTCTCCACCGATGCGCTCCGCATGCGCGCGGATCTCTTTGAGAAAGCCGCCCAGTTCAAAGGTAAGTCGCGTGAGCGCTGCCGGGCCATCGGCTTCGCCTGCTGTGAGTTTGCCTATAATTACCCCGAGTACTTCCACATCGAGATGATGCTCAAGTCCGCTTCCTTCTGGGAAAAAGCCAGCGAGGAGCGTCGGCAGGCGCACGCCTTTCAGGGCGCGCGTACCTGGCGTGTGCTCAATCACATCGTCGTTCAGGCCATGGCCTTGGGAGACCTCCCGAGCGGTCGTTTTACGCCCGAGCAGGCCACCTTTGCCTTGGTCGCAGTCACGGTCGGAAGTCACGTCATGACTCAGGAGCCCATGCTGCGCGTGCAGGCCGGTATTACGGATCCGATGGCTTCAGTGCGGCTTAATCAGGATCTCATCTGCGATGGCCTCGGTTGGCAGCCACTCTTGCATGAATATGACTATGCCAGCACGGACAAAAACATCGTGAAAGAATTGTTCCCGAGTGCTCTGGCCTGGCTCCAACTCGACTAGCTCCTTTTTTGTCCTCAAATCGACTCATAGTCAAAAATAAACCATCATTCATGAACTTCGTCGCCTTCCGCATGTTGATCGGTGATCGGGCCAAATACATCGGCCTGATCTTCGCTGTCGCGTTCTCGACATTCCTGCTGCAGAACCAGATTTCCATCTTCGCTGGCATCATGAAAAACACCGGGCATCGGGTGATCGACATCACAGATGCGGAGGTTTGGGTAATGGATCCGCAGACACGTTACTTCGACGAGAACAAAGCTCTCAAGGACACCGATCTCACCCGCGTGAGAGGTGTGCCGGGCGTGGACTACGCGGTGCGCTTGTTCAAAGGCAATCCAGTCGCCCGCACGAACACGGGCCGTTTTGCCACCTGCGTGGCGCTCGGTCTGGATGATGCAACGCTGGCCGGGGCTCCACGCCATATGATTCTGGGCTCGTGGGAGGCTCTGCGCCGCCCGCATCAGATCGTGATCGACAAAGCCGGCTACCTCATGCTTTTCCCCGGTGAGCCATTGGAACTGGGACGCGAACTGGAGCTCAACGATCAGCGCGTGGAAATCGCTGGCATTTCGGATGCACTCCCCGGTTTCGTCTCGCTGCCGATCATCCACGCTCGTTACAGCGAAGCGCTGAATTTCCAGGGACGTCAGCGGCTGCAGCTTTCGTTTGTCCTGGCACGCGCAAAGGCTGGGCTTGCTCCAGAGGAACTGGCAGCGCGCATTCAGAATGCCACTGGACTCAAAGCGCGCACCACCTGGCAGTTTGCCTGGGATTGCGTGGCCTACTATCTGCAAAACACGGGCATTCCGGTCAATTTTGGCATCACCATCGCCGTTGCCACGCTCGTAGGACTCGTGGTGACAGGGCAAACGTTCTATCTTTTTACCGTCGAGAACTTGAAACAGTTCGGCGCCTTGAAAGCCATCGGTGTCACCAACATGCGCCTGCTCGGCATGATCCTGCTGCAAGCCGTCACAGTCTGGTTTGTAGGCTTTGGGTTTGGCAGCGCTCTGGCGGCGACTTTCTTTAATATCACGCTCAAGGTGATCGCCACACGGCACATCACGCTGCTCTGGCAAAGTGCCGCAGGCGTCGGTCTTTTCATGCTCCTCGTCGTGCTGCTGGCCAGCGTGGCTGGACTGCAACGTGTTCTCAAACTGCAACCTGCGGAGGTTTTCCGTTCATGACATCCACCCCATCAATCGCTGTCCAATGTCAATCCGTCCGCCGTAGCTTCGGCAGTGGCGATGCGCGTATCGAAGTCCTCCGCGGGGTCGATTTTGCAGCAAGGCAAGGCGAGATGACTTTCCTGGTTGGCCCCAGCGGCTGCGGCAAGACCACGCTCATATCCATCATCGCCGGTTTGCTGGACGCCAGTGCAGGGGACGTCGCTCTCTTTGGCAGCAAACCGGCGGCCATGACCGCGCGCGGCCAAATCCTCTTCCGCCGCACCCATCTCGGCTTCGTCTTCCAGCAATACAATCTGCTACCCTCTCTGACTGCGGCAGAAAATGCCGCTGTGCCCTTGCTCGCTGCGGGCGTGAGCCATCGTGAGGCCGTTGGACGTGCCACGGAGATGCTTGAACGCCTCGGCATCGGCGCCAAGGCCTCCGCGCTGCCACGCGTGCTTTCAGGTGGTCAGCAGCAGCGCGTCGCTCTCGCCCGCGCCCTCGTGCATGAGCCGCGCTTGATCATTTGCGACGAACCGACCGCCGCACTTGATCACAAATCGGGCGAATCCGTCATGGAACTGCTCGCCACGGCGGCGGTGCATCCTGATCGCGCTGTGGTCGTCGTTACCCATGACAATCGAGTTTTTCGCTTCGCTCACCGCATCTCCCACATGGACGACGGCGTTATCACCCACACCACCACGCATTGAATCATGAAAACCAAAGGACTCCTGCTCCCGCTCATCGCCGCTGGCGGTATCGCCTACACGGGCATCTCCATCGCACGAACCCAGCCGCACCACGATTTGACACAGCCGCCCTCACCAGCGCCGCGCTCGGCCTTTGCTGCCACGGTCGCCGCCGTCGGCCTTATCGAACCCCAGTCGGAAAACATTGCTGTCGGCAGTCACCGCCCCGGCATCGTTGAGCGCATCCTGGTAAAGGCAGGAGATCTCGTCAAAGCCGGCGCTCCCCTGGCCGCTCTCGATTTGCGCGAACTCAACGCGCAGCTTGCCTCCGCGCGTGCCAGGGAGGCCGAGTCCCAGGCGCAGGTCACTGTCGCCACAGCCACGCTGGCTGAGGCCCGCGATTTGCTTGGATTCCTCGAAAACATTCGCGACTCGCGCGCCATCAGTGAGGAACAGACCACCGGGCGCCGCCGCACGGTGGACATCGCCGCCGCACGTGAGATGGCGGCACGTGCCAGCCTTGAGTCTGCCAGAGCCGCAGTGGACATTATTCAAACCGAAATCGACCGGAGCATTCTCCGGGCTCCGATCGATGCCACAGTCCTGCGCGTCAATCTGCGCCCGGGTGAAACCGTGACCACGCAGCCCACTGCCGACCCATATTTCATTCTGGGCGATGTTCGTGAACTGCATGTGCGAGTCGATGTGGATGAGCATGAAGCATGGCGTTTGAAATCTGGCACTTCCGCCGTGGCTCGCGTGCGTGGCAATGCCGAACAATCTTGTGATCTTGCTTTTATGCGCATCGAGCCATGCGTCATACCCAAGCGATCACTCACCGGTGCCGCCACTGAGCGTGTGGACACGCGCGTTCTGCAAGTGATCTATCGTTTGCAGAACCAGGGTGCTGTGACTCTATACCCCGGTCAGCAGATGGATGTTTTCATCAATGCCGAAGGCAGCGAACGTATCCAGCAGTGACAGTTTTTATTTAGAATTCTTTTTTTATGACCATGCATTTTCGATCGTTGCTCCCTGTTCTGCTTTTGTCATCCTGCAGCGTCGGGCCGAACTTCAAGCTGCCGGAGGTGCTCATGCCCTCCAAATGGAAGAATGGCAGCAAGGCGAATACGGCGGACATCCCGGTGCCCGGTGAATGGTGGAAGCTGTTTGGCTCTGCGGAACTGAACCGGCTGGAAGAGCGTGCGCTGGAAAATAACCAGGAACTGCGTGGTGCCCTGGCTCGCGTTGAAACCGCACGTGCGCTTGTGGGCGTGCAGCAGGCGGACTGGTTCCCCCACCTCAACATGAAGGATGCGCTGCAGTATGAGCGCCTGTCGCAAAGCGCCTTCGGTGCCAACCTGCCGCCGGGGGTTTCGCTGCCCAAGCTGCAGCGCCGTCGGTTTCAAAACCTGCTGGAACTGGGCTGGGAAATTGATCTTTGGGGGCGGGTGCGGCGCAATGTGGAAAGCTCCAAGGCCTCCCAGTTTGCAGCCATGGAGACCCTCTCTGCTAGGCGTCTGACCCTCGCGGCGGAAGTGGCGCGGCTGTACTTTCTGACGCATTCGCTGGACCGGCAGATGCAGGTCGTGGTCGGCACTCAAACCTGGCGCGAAGAAGCGCTGAAACTGCAGGAATCACGCTTCAGAGGTGGTCTGGCAAACGAAATGGACGTGGCGCGGGCCCGGACGGAACTGGAGCTTGCCCACAATGACCTGGCTGCACTGGAACGTCAGCGTGGCAATGCGGAAAACGCGTTGGCGGTCATTTGTGGGGAAATCCCTTCCAATTTCCGTATCGCCAGTGCTACCGGCCAGCCACGACCGCCGAAAGTGCCGGGAGGGCTGCCTTCCACGCTGCTGCAACGACGCCCGGACATTCGTGCGGCAGAGCAGAAAATGCGCGAAGCAAATGCTCAGGTGGGAGTTTCAGTCGCTTCCTTTTATCCGGCGTTCAGCATTGTCGGCAGCGGTGGTCTGGAGAGCATCGGGGCGAGGAATTTCTATGATCACCGCAGCAGGGTGATGAGCATCGGTCCCAGCATGACGCTGCCAATGTTTCAGGGCGGAAAGCTGCGGTCTAATTTGAAAGCCAGCAAGGCGGCCTATGATGAGACCTTGGCCAGCTACCGCCAGAGCATACTGGTGGCGCTGCAGGAAGTCGAGGACAGCCTGCTGGATGCGCGAGCCTATGCCAAGCAGGGGGCGGCGCTGGATGCGGCCATTGCGGCGGCGCAGGAGACGCAGCGGCTGGCTGAACTGCGCTACCAGAAAGGTCTCGCCAGCTACTTTGAAGTCGTGGATGCCAACCGCACCGTGCTCAACGCCAAGCTGCTCTCCGCGCAGGTGGAAGGCCAGCGCCTGATGGCCAGCGTGGCGATGCTGAAGGCGCTCGGCGGCGGGTGGCAGTGATTCAGGAGGTCAAGGCTTCACCTGCCACCCAAACAGGGGGTGGTTACTTGAGATCTAGACGATTCCGCCTGCGCACGGTGCACTGAACGAGCATCCGGCACATGCTGCCCCCCCTCCAGCGTGCCAGAAGCGCCACAAAGTATCGGTTGGCGTATTTATATTAATCAATATTAAGGGTGCATCTGGTTCGCTACTCTATCAGGTGATCGGGTCTGCGAAATGTTTTCACTTTAGCGTTGCAAATTACTGATGTGATTGCTAAGAAAATGAGTTGTTTAATGGGCAGAGTTTCTCATTCCATAAAAACATTACCAATCAAAAATAAATACTTAACACACACACAAATATGGATCCTTATATCGGTCAAATCATTCTAGTGCCTTACTACGTGCCATCGGGTTGGGCAGCTTGCGACGGGTCACTTCTCTCAGTAAACCAATACCAGGCGCTGTTCTCTTTGCTGGGTACTAACTTTGGTGGAGATGGGGTCAAGACCTTCGGCCTCCCGGATCTGCGCGGCCGTGTGCCTCTCGGTGTGGGTTCGGGCCCGGGGCTTAGCACGGGGTGCCCATGGCTTCCAAGTCCGGAGCCGAAAGCGTGACCCTCACCGTGAACCAGTTGCCAGCGCATACCCACCCTGTCTCTGTTGGCGCTTCCAAAGCTACTGCAACCAGTCAGTCACCGGCAGGGTTGGTTCCAGCGGTGACTTCTGACTCACTCGGGGCAAACGTTTTGGCGTATGGGCCAGCCGATGGATCGGCCGCTTTTGGGGCATCCCCAAGCGGATCGGCAGGTGGCGGCCAACCCCTTGGCGTGCGCAATCCTTACCTGGGCTTGCAGTATTGCATAGCCCTGCAAGGAGAATACCCGATGCGTCCTTGAAATAAGGCCGTATACGAACGGGCTCTTTTAAAAGGCGTTTTTAATTGGTGGCTTGGCTTGCCCAGGCCACCTTTTTCATTATCATGCCTTGCCCGCCCCACCTACTACAGACCAATGAATACACCAGCTTCCCCCCATGTGCTTGCCTGCTTTGTTTGGTTTCTGGCGGTATTGCTCTCCGCGCCACCTCCCGTCCAAGCTGCACCTACGATAGGCACCACCACCTTTCCAGCCAGTGGTGGGTTCACCACCGTGGGAAACGTATCTTCTCCACGCTCGGTCAATTATCTGGGTTTTACCTTCAACGCTGTTTCCACCGGGAACGTCAGCATATCACAGGCTGCCAGCGCGGTAAATCTTCTGGTGTCAGTAGGAAGTCCCACGTATCTGGGCTTTGCCTCGAATGACGGCAGCAAATTCAAGCTCAATACTTTTATCTTCCGCGCCACCAACGCGACATATACGACCACGCTGACCTTGACGGGGTACAGCGGCGGAAGCGCCGTCTCCGGGGCCACGAGCACGCTGACCGTCACGGTCAGTGGCGTGGGCAACGAGCGCACCTGGGATGTGTCTGCAATCACTGGGTTTCAAAACATTGACGAAGTGCGCATTACCGGGCCGACTTCCGGGACCGGGGGGGTCGCCTTGACCAGCATCACGGTTGCTGCTGCCGTTACGCCTGCCGTCGCCCCCACCGTCACCACACCCACCTCTGCCAGCATCGCCACCACCACGGCCACCCTGGGTGGCAATGTGACCAACGACGGCGGCGCGGCGGTGTCGGAGCGCGGCGTGGTTTACTCGCTCACCACGGCCAACAACAATCCCCTCCTCAACGGCAGCGGCGTCATCAAAGCCACCACCCCTGGCACCACCGGCGTTTTCACCGTCCCTGTCGGCAGCCTCACGGCTGGCAGCGACTACTCCTTCAAGGCTTTTGCCACGAACAGCATGGGCACGACCTACACATCGGTGGCCACTTTCAGCACGCTGGCACCCACCGTCACCGTCCCCGGCGGCACCACGACGCTGACGACGACGACTTCCGGCACCGCAGGCAGCTCGGTGAACTTCAGCATCACGGGCGCAAACCTGACAGGCGCACCCGGCAACCTAACGGTGACGGCACCGGCCAACGTGGAGGTGTCAGCGGACAACTCCGCCTGGGGCAGCACGGCAAGCATCCCGTACACCTCCGCCACCCTGGCCTCGACGCCGGTTTATGTGCGCCTCGCGGGCACGGGCACGGTGGGCACCATCTCCGGGAATGTGTCCATCTCTGGTGGTGGTTTGGGCGCGGCAGTGACGCAGGCGGTTTCGGGAAGCCTGAACAACGCCGCACCGACGCTCACCAGCATCAGCCCCACTTCGGTCGCGGCCGGGGCAGGGAATACCCTGCTGACGGTGACTGGCACGAATTTCATCAATGGCTCGGTGATCAATTTCAACGGCTCAGCGCTGCCCACCACCTTCGTCAGCGCCACCTCGCTCACCGCCACGATTCCCTCCGCCAGCCTGGCCACGCCAGGCACGCCTCCGGTCACTGTCACCACCGCCGCACCAGGCGGTGGCACGACGTCTTCACTGACGTTCACCATCCTCGCCCCGCCCACGGTCACCTTGATCCACACCCCGGTGAATGCGAATGCCACTTCGGTTGTCGTCACAGGCACCAATTTCGATACCACTCCCGGGAACAACACCGTCACGTTCGTCCCCGGCACCACCACCGGCACCGTCACCAGCGCAACCTCCACCAGCCTCACGGTTTCGGTCAGCAACTTGAAGGGCGGCTTTCTGGCTGCCACCGTGATCAATGGGAACGGCAGTAGCGGCCTTCATACGGTGATCGCCGACGTGAAACCCGTCATCACCAGCAGCACCTCCAATCTCGGCATCACCGCCACCAGCCTCACCATCAATGGCTTTGGCTTTGACACGACGGCTGCCAACAACACCGTGGCCTTATCGCCTTCCGGCACGGGCAGCGTAACGAGCGCCACGGCGACGACATTGACCGTGACGGGTGTCACCGGACTGACCAGTGGTGCCCTGAATGCCGTCGTGACTACCAACAGCCAGGCCAGCACCAGCACCCAGGTGGCAACGGTCGCCGTTGCAGCGCCGACGATCACCAACATCAGCTCCACCACGGCAGATGGTTCCTACAATGCCACGACCGTGATCCCCATCACCGTGACCTTCAGCGCGGCGGTCACGGTCACCGGCACGCCGACGCTGGCGCTCAACAGCGGCGGCAGCGCTTCGTATGCCTCCGGCAGTGGCAGCAGCGCGCTGACGTTCAATTACACGGTGGGAGCCACGCAGAACTCTGCCGATCTGGACTACAGCAGCACCAGCGCACTGGCGCTGGCCAGCGGCACCATCAATGCCACCACTGGCGGCACCGCAGCGACGCTGACACTGCCAAGCCCGGGGGCCGCAGGCTCGCTGGGGGCGAACAAGGCCATCGTCATCGACACCACCGCGCCGACGATCGTATCCATCAACCGTCAGACGCCATCCGGCCAGACCACGGCGGCCAACAGCGTCACCTTCCGTGTGACCTACTCCGAGGCAGTGACGGTCTCCGGTGCTAGCAATTTCTCCGTGGTTGCCGTGAACGGCAGCACCATCGTGGGTACGGTGACGGGAGTGACCGGCTCAGGCACCACCCGAGACGTCACCGTCAGCATCACCAGTGGCACTGGAGAATTTCGCTTGCGCGCGGTCAACTGAAAAGACTACATCATATAGATGGAAGTGTTGCCAAAAAAAGATTGAACAATAGCAGTAAACGACGAAATAAAAAATTTTACTATATGGGTATCGTTAACAGGACATGGAA
>NCCR01000185.1 GCA_002279765.1 Verrucomicrobia bacterium 12-59-8
GAAGAGACGGTAGGGCTCCGTGGTGCCTTTGGTGACGAGGTCGTCGATCATCACGGCAAGGTAGGCCTGGCTGCGCTGGAGCAGGAAAGGGGGGCGGCCCTGGGCCTTGAGCGCGGCATTGGCCCCGGCGATGAGGCCCTGGCCAGCGGCCTCCTCGTAGCCAGAGGTGCCATTGATCTGCCCGGCGAAGTAGAGGCCTGAAACACGCTTGGTTTCCAGGGTCGGATGGAGCTGCGTTGGCGGGCAGTAGTCATACTCCACGGCGTAACCGGGGCGGACGATTTCGGCTTTTTCGAGGCCGGGGATGGACCGGATGAAGTCATACTGCACCTCGAAGGGCAGAGAGGTAGAGACGCCGTTGACGTAGAATTCGCGGGTGTGGCGACCCTCCGGTTCCAGGAAAATCTGGTGCCGGTCCTTCTCCGCAAAGCGCACCACCTTGTCCTCCACGGAGGGGCAATAGCGCGGTCCCACCCCCTCGATCCGGCCGGAATACATGGCCGACTTGTGGATATTGGCCCGAATGATGTCGTGGGTTTGGGGGGTCGTGTAGGTGATCCAGCACGGAATTTGTTCCACGTGGAACTTTTCCGGGGTCCAGGAGTTCAGGGTGAACTGGTTCGGGCCGGTGCTGGGAAGGGGGTTAGAGCCCTCGATTGGGGCCTCATCTTCGTCCTCCGGGAGAGTGCCGGAGAGGTAGCTGAAGCGCGGCGCGGGCTCGTCTCCGGGCTGAAGCTCGCATTTGGAGAAGTCGATGCTGCGACTGTTGAGGCGGCAGGGGGTGCCGGTTTTGAAGCGCTGGACGTCAAAGCCGAGCTCGCGGAGGCTATCGGAAAGGGTGGAAATGCTGTCACCCATGCGGCCACCCGCCTGGTTCTGCTGCCCCACATGGAGGAGTCCGCGCATGAAAGTGCCGGAGGAAATGACCACCGCCTTGGCCCGGTAGATCATGCCGAGACTGGTGCGGATGCCGGTGATCGCATCGTTTTCGACCAGGATCTCAGCGGCATTGCCCTGATGGAGGTCCAGGTTGGGCTGGTTTTCGATCAGCCATTTCATCCGAAACTGGTAGGCCTTCTTGTCGCACTGGGCCCGAGGAGCCTGCACGCTGGGCCCTTTGCGGGCGTTGAGCATGCGGAACTGGATGCCCGTGGCGTCCGTATTTCGGCCCATAACCCCGCCGAGGGCGTCGATCTCGCGCACCACATGGCCCTTGGCCAGACCCCCGATGGCAGGGTTGCAGGACATCTGGGAGATGGTGTCGAGGTTCTGGGTAAGGATGGCCGTCTGGCAACCCAGTCGGGCAGCCGCCATCGCCGCCTCAACCCCGGCATGACCGGCTCCGCAGACGATGACGTCGTAGTGCTTGGGGAAGGTGTAAAGAGAGCTCATGGAGGGGTCGGAATGGCGAATGGAGCCGGGAAGGGCAGGGGACAAGGAGGATAGCACGGGCGCAAAATTGTTCCATGTGGAACAAAGGACGAACCTCTGAGGGGTCAAAGCAGTGGGGATTTGCAGAGAGAGGCCCGGTGTATTAGAGGGGTGGCCACGGTTCTGCATGAAGTTTTTTGGCTGGCTCTACTTTGCGCTTTTAGTGGCGATTCAACTGATCGGCTGGTTCGGCTACGGTAGGCCGGCCGCGTGGACAGCGCTGATGGTGATCGTCCTTCCCAGCTCAATCCTGTCAGGGGCCGCCTTCTTTTGGTTCTACTATTGGAACCGGACCCTGGGTCTCATTGCCTGTCGTGATGCTGATGTTCATCCAAATGAGTGTGAGCTCCACTAGCAAGGACGCCCCTCATTCAGCCTTGCTACGCCATGCGATGACCGAGTTTCTCGAAAGAAAGGTGGGTACTTGGGAGGCAGATTTCGGCGGAACGGCGCTGCTCGGCGGCATGCTCTTGCTGGGAGCCTTTGGCACCGCTGAGGTGTATCGCCTCGTCACAGGAAGTGAGTATTGCAAAAAGGTGCCGATCGACTCGCCTTGGCCCTCTGTCTTTTGGGCGCAGGCCTGCTCGGGATAGCCGCGTGGGAAGGGTGGAAGCTCAGGCGGCGGGCTGCCATTTCCTGAGGTGCGCCATCAATTCGGAAAGGGGGAAGGAGGAGCAGGTAGGGTCTGCGACAAAGAACCAATACTCCCCCATGGGATTGTTGACGGAAAATTGCTGACCGAAGTAGCGGAAGTCGAGCCAGCCCTCAACGACGCCATCGGTTATGAATTGAAGGATCTCCACTCCATACAACCGTTCCAAGTGCTGGCGCAATTCAGCCCAGGAGATTCGGTCTTGGGTGATGACAAACAATCGAGAGCCATCTTTCATGCGCTGATCCAGATACTCCACCTTCATGAGGGCTCTTTAGCACGTCATTCTGGCAGTGTAAAAACACCAAGCAGGATTGTTCGACGAAGGTCACCAGACCAGCACCTGCTGTCCACGTCTGCGTCAAATACCCCGCTTGCTTCCGGCATGCATCCAGCTAGTATCGGCCTACCTCATGGCCACCGCAAAAGCCCCCTCAAACGCCCTGGCGAAACACGCCGCCGACCCCATCAATCAAAAGCTCACCGCTGCCGACAAAGTGGGACTTTATCGTCAGATGGTCCGCATCCGCCGCTTCGAGCAGGTGTCCCTCCAGCACTACCAAGCCGGTAAAATGGGCGGCTTCCTCCACCTTTACATCGGCCAGGAGTCCGTGGCCGTCGGCACCGTTTCGGTGATGGGCGAACACGATCACGTCATCACCGCCTATCGCGATCACGCGCATGCGCTGGCTGTCGGCATGGGCATGAACGAGTGCATGGCTGAACTCTACGGCAAAGCCACCGGCTGCTCACGCGGCAAGGGCGGCTCGATGCACTACTTCGCTCCGGACAAAAACTACTGGGGCGGTCACGGCATTGTGGCCGGTCAGACCCCGCTGGGTCTCGGCCTCGCCTACGGTCTGAAATACCGTGGCCTCAAAGGTGCCGCGCTTTGCTTCCTCGGTGACGGTGCGGTGAACCAGGGTGCCTTCCATGAATCTCTGAATCTCGCCGAACTCTGGGATCTGCCAGTGATCTATGTGATCGAAAACAACGGCTACTCCATGGGCACCAGCCAGCAGCGCTCCTCCGCCTACGTGGACTTCCTTGCCAAGCGCGCCGAAGGTTACGGCATGGCCTGGGAACAGTTCAATGGTGAAGACGTCTATGAAGTACGTGCTGGAGTCAGCAAGGCCATCGAGCGGGCTCACAATGAATCCAAGCCGAGCATCATCGAAATCGCCACCTACCGCTGGGAAGGCCATTCCGTGGCTGACGCCAACAAGTTCAAGTACCGCACCAAGGAAGAAGTCGAGAAGTTCCAAAGCGAGCACGACCCGATCCAGGTGTGGAAGCGCAACCTGCTCAGCGAAGGTGTCGCCACCGAAGAAGAGCTGAAGAAGATCGACAAAGAAGCGCAGAAGGAAGCGGAAGATTCCGCCGAGTTCGCGAAGGTCAGTCCTTATCCAGAACCCGAGTCCATCTTTGAAGATGTGTACTGGGAAGTGGATAACAAGACCGAAGCCGGCCAGACCGGACGTCACTTCTTCAACGACTGAGTCAACCAAGACGGCGGGCGCGCTCTCCAGAGAGCGCTATAACTCATTCATCGTGAATGCGATGCATAACACACCCCTGCTTCGTTTGCACCGCAGAGGTGTGCTGATTCACCGCAAGTCTGGCTGGCAGCCTTGAGTGCTATTTCGTTTCCACCACAGAGGTGATCGTGTCGGCCTGACTGCTGAGGATGACGGCATGCTTGTCATAGGTCGCCTTGGCACCGACGAGTTGCGTCACGTAGTTCAGCGCCTCGTCCAGGGGTACGTTGGCGAGTGAGAGGCTGAGCTTGCGTTGCGCCAGCTCCTCGCCCTTCACGATCACGTTTGGCATCACCTTGCCGCCACTTGCATTTTTGGACAGCGCCCGCAGTCCCTCGATGGCTTCGGTCAGCGTCACGTCCGCCATGTCCACTTTCGGCAGAGTGACAGCGGCGTATTGGCTTTTGAGCGAGTTGTCCTTCGGCTGGTAGTTGGCGCGGATGTAAGCCAGCATGTTCGCCGTCTCGGCATGCTTCGGATTCGCCGCCGCCACGCGGGAGAGCAGCTTGTACGCGGTATCCAGATCGCCCTTGTAATAGGCAGCGCGTCCTTGCTGATACACAGCGTTCAGGTCTTCCGCTTTGGCTGAGAAGCCCGCAGCAGACATAAAAATGGCAGTTGTCAGAAATACGACCGCCGTCGAAACCCTGGACCCAATCAATGATGTTTTCATGGTGATGGTTGAATTTGATCTGATTTCATCAAATCGCCGGGCGCGTGTCAAGATCGCACACTCACCGCGAGGCTTGATGCCATGCGCATCCTGCTCCATCGGTAAAGCATGCCGCCGCCGAAAAAACCCGCCGCCAGCCAGGTGAATGTACTCCTTGGCAGCGATGAAGCGCGCGTGAAGGAAGCCGCGCTCATGCTCGTGCGCAGCCTCACGCCACCCGATGCCGGAGACTTCAGCAACGACATCATCGACGGGACCGCCGACAACGCCGAACACGCTGGCAACATCTGCTCGAACGTCTGCATGGCGCTGCAGACACTGCCCTTCTTTGGCGGCACCAAAGTCGTGTGGCTGAAGAACGCCAACTTCCTTGGCGACTCCGGTCCGGGCAAAGGACAGGATGCGGTGAGCGGATTCGAACGCATCCTGGATGTGGTCGAACGTGGCCTCGGCAGCGATGTGAGTTTTGTCATCAGCGCCACCGCCATCGACAAACGTCGCGGCAGCTACAAGCGCATCTCGAAAATCGCCACCTTCGAAGTCTTCGACAAGCCCGACACCTCGCGCGCGGGATGGGAGGGCCCGGTGCTCGCCATGGCCTCACGCAAGGCCAAGGAACTCGGCCTCACCTTTGAAAGTGGTGCGCTGGAGCTGCTCGTGCAGATGGCCGGCGATGACACGCGGCAGATGGAAAACGAACTCGAAAAGATCGATCTCTTTCTCGGCGAACGCCGCCGCGCTGGACTCAAGACCGTGCAAAACATGGTCTCCATGAGCCGCGCCGGTGTGCTGTGGGACCTCGGGAATGCCATCGGCAAACGCGATCTTCCGCGTGCGCTCGAGCTGCTCAGCACGCTCATGTATCAAGGGCAGAATGCCATCGGTCTGCTGCTCGCCGCCATCGTGCCACGGGTGCGCAGCCTGCTGCTCATCAAGGACCTCGGCTCACGACACAAGCTCAACAAGTTCAACTACGCTGGCTTTTGCTCCTCTCTCGAAAGCCTGCCCTCGACGGCGACTTCGCATCTGCCGCGCAAAAAAGACGGCACCGGATTCAACGCCTATCCGATGTTTCTCGCCATCCCCGAAACCGGCAACTTCACGCTCGAAGAACTTCACGCCGGATTCAAAGCCTGCCTCGCCGCCAACTCCAAGCTCGTCACTTCATCGCTCGATCCCAAGCTTGTGCTTGAGCGTCTGCTCGTCGGTTTGCTCGCCAGACAATCCCGCTGATTCATCATGTCCACCGCCACCATCCTCACCTGTCTCACCATCGGCATCATCAGCGGCGTCGTGGCTTCCTTGTGCGGCGTCGGCGGTGGAGTCGTGATGGTGCCCGCATTTGTGTTCTTCCTCAAGCTGCCGCATAAGACGGCCGTCGCGACATCGCTCGCCATCATCATTCCCACTGCGTTGATGGCTACCACGCAGAACGCCAAGCATGGTTATGTGGAATGGAAAGTCGCCGCCATCACCGCAGTCTCCGCATCCATCTTCGCCTACTTTGGTGCGGGCTGGTTGAAGTCGATGAGCAACGAAACACTGACACGCATCTTCGGTACCATCCTCGTCGTCTTTGGTGCGCGCATGCTACTGCTGGGCAAGGCGTGATGCCTTACCACACGAGTACGTCGAGAAAGAACGTGGCCACCATAGCCAGCGCCACGATCAGGCGCAGGACCAGGCCCACGCCGGTACCCAGCAGCGATCCCCAGGCCGATTTCGCCGCTGGATGCAGCTGCTTCTTGGCAAAGATCAGTTCAAAGGCCACACCGCCGATCAGCGGACCCAGCACCAAGCCAAACGGGATGAAGAACATGCCCACAATGCCGCCGATGAACACGCCCGCGATGCCCCAGCGGCTAGCACCAAACCAGCGCGCGCCCATCGCCCCGCTGGCGAAATCAACGACGTAGGACAGCACCAGTCCGAGCGATAAAATCACGATGCCCCAGGTGCTCATGCCGGATTCGGGGCGTAGCACCGTATGCAAAATGCCCGCCGCAAAAATCAGCAGCGGCCCTGGCAGCAGCGGCACCACCGAACCAATGATGCCCACGATCAGCAGACAGATGCTCAGCGTCCACACGCCCCACATCTGCCACGGCATCGCGGTGAAAAAATGCGCCGTCGAATGCCAGGCGTTGGAGAGCCACTCAGTCATCGCACCACTGGGTTTTGGATTCGACTGGCTGCCGCACACTCTTCGGCCACTTTAATCCCACACGCGGCCAGCCGAGGTAAATGAGACCCACGCAGCGATCTTCCGCGCCGATTTGCAACCACTCCGCAAACTCACGTGTGCCCAGCAGCGGCGGTGATGACCAGTAGCATCCCAACCCAGCGGCCGTGGCGGAGAGCTGCAAATTTTGCAGCGCGCAGGCCACCGCTTCGATCTCTTCCAGCTCGGGAATCTTTGCGCCACCGCGTCGTTCCATCACGCAGGCGATCACCACGGGTGCGAGGAGCGGGTTCTCACCCATCTTCGTCATCTTGTCCTCACGGAACTCATTCTCAGGTGTCGTCTCGCGATAGACGCGCTGCATCATCTCGGCGAGCCGCCGACGTGCCGCGCCCTGATGCACGATGAATTTCCACGGCTCTGTTATTCCATGCGTGGGTGCCCACGTCGCATCTTCCAGCACCTGCGTGAGCAGCTCACGTCCCACCACACGCATCGCATCCATGTCCACCGGCTTGATGGAACGCCGATGGCGAATAAGCGCGCTGAGCTGAGGATGCGTGGCGAGGTCTGACATATGCGCGACCCTTACACCATCGGCAGCACTTTGCTCAAGCTTTGAAGCAGCGGGTTTCTCGCTACGGATTGGTAGCTATGAGAGTCCGTATCAGCTCTGCCAGACTGGATTTGTCCATCCTCTTTTCTGCCACGGCATGCAGCGCATCGTAGAGCGCATCGCCCCACTCCGTTCTGGTCTCCACACCGCTTCGTTCCAGGAACACCAACGAAGCCTATGCCTGGGCGATATGAAAAGCATAAGCAGCCGCGATGCCCGCAAGATCGGCAGCGGCGTAATGAAAGTCATTCATGGCCGCGCCAAGTGCTGAATGAATGAGATGCTCATCTCGCATCCCCTGCAAACCGCCGAAACGTTCGATGGAGATTTCGTGAATGATTGCGATCTCGTTCCAGGCAATGAACTGCGGCTCATTCATCACTGCGCGAGACGCTCCATGAGCTGGCTGTGCTTGTCGAAAACTCGATTCACCAGCTCTTTGAATTCCGCCTGCGGCATTGGCTCAGTCATTTGGACAGTAACATCCTTGCTGATGTGCTCGGCTACGATCTTCTGCTCCTGGACTGGCAGGGCATCGTAGAGTTCGATCAATTCCGTCGCACTCATGGCTGCCTAGCTCATACCAGAATGCCGCATCGTTTCCATCATCTATTTTCAGGCCACCCTTACACCAGCGGCAAGACTTTGCTCAAGGTCAGTGTCACCAGAAGTCCGATCACTGAATCCGCCGTGAGCTGCACGGACCAGGTGCGCAGGGTTTCTTTTTCGGTCATGCCGCTGAGGCGGTTCACCACCCAGAAGCCGCTGTCGTTCATCCAGGAGCCGCACATTGCACCGAAGCCGATGGCCGAGAATAGGTAGATCGGATGGCAGCCGAGAGCGCCGCCTGTCACCATCGGCGCCATGATCGAAGCACCCGTCAGCATGGCCACGGTGGCGGAACCTTGTGCCACACGAACCACGGCACAGACCAGCCAGCCAAGCACTACCAGGTTCAGGCTGTAGTCCTTCGCCAGACTCTCCACTGCACCGCCCACGCCTGCCTGACGCAGCGCGTAGCCGAATGCTCCGCCCGCACTGGTGATCAGAATGATCATGCACGCGGTCTCCAGCGGCGGCCCCATCAGTTCTTCGACCTTCTTCAAGCCATAGCCGCGCTGTTTGGCCAGCACCACGATGGAAATGAATGCGCCGATGATCAGCGCGATGTTCTTGTGCCCGATGAAATCCACCCAAGTGCGCACTGCGGCAAATCCATGCTCACCGCCCAGGGCGTTCACCATCGCCACACCCCAGCCGGTCCCTTTCACTGCACCCTCGTGCGCGAGCTC
>NCCR01000025.1 GCA_002279765.1 Verrucomicrobia bacterium 12-59-8
GGGCACGGTGACGGAAAGCGGCTGCGTGCCAGCGCTCTGCACCACCCACGAAACGGACTGGCTCACGGCCAGTGAAAACTCCTTGATCAGCGCACCGCGTCCGGCGGCATAATCGGCATCGACGGCCAGCGCGGCTTTTTTCGCATTGAGAATGCCATAGCCCATCTGGTAGTCCGGGCCTTCAGCACCGAGGTCATCGCAGGTGTTGATGGCGATGGCCTTCAAGGTGGAACCCTGCCAGGCCTGGGCGGCAGGCAGCGTGGGGTAGAGCTGTGCCCGGCGCTGCTGCACGAGGCCCAGCGCCCCTGTGACGGCGGGCGCGGCGAAGCTGGTGCCAATGGCTGCGACCGTGTACTGGTTGTCTGCACTTGCCGTGGGGGCGAGCAGGTAAGCCGTGCTGCCACTGCTCAGTCCGAGAGCCTGCCGGATGCCGAAGTTCGTCGTGCCGACGGCGACCAAGTCCGGCTTGATGCGTCCATCATCGGTAGGCCCCGCGCCGCTGAAAGTGGCGGGCACCGCATTCACTCCAGATCCGAAACCAAGAAAGGTGCTGCCTGAAGTGTAAAACACATCTTCACAAGCCCCGACGGTAAGCACGTTCTTCGACGTGCCCGGCGGCGCGACCGTGTCATAGAAGCCCGCATCGCCATCGTCCCAATCGCGAGGGAAGGAGGCGGCGCTCACTGGAGTCCAGGTTGTGGCGCTCGTGCGGTAGTAATAGGTTCCGGGCGAAACACCGGGACCTTGGCCCCGGTCATTGCCGCAGGCATAAATCATCAAATGTTGTGATGCCTGCGACTGGAGAAAGCCGTCTATCTGAGTTGAGCCAGTATCATCAGGAAAGTCTGGCAGGTAGAAACCAAATCTGTGATCCTCTTGGAAACTCGCAAGTGTCGGCCCGTACCACACCCATTGAATGTTCACCCCGGCAGTGGGATCAATGTCATCCTGACGCCAGCCGCAAACCTGTCCCCAAGAATGATTAGATAGTCTGAGCGGCGGATCGGTTCCATTACCAGCAGCAGCCGCTTCACGTTCCGTTTTGAAACTTTGGGTCGTCTCATAGGCAAACACATTCGCCTCATAAGCCACACCGCGGCTTTCGTAGAAGTAGCCGAACAAAGATCCCGAGCCACTCGCGACCATGGTGCCTGCGACATTGGTGGCGTGGCCTGAGGCATCGAGCGTGGCCCCATCCTTCTGGGTGATGCGGGAGGTGCCCATCTCGATGTGAGAGGTGCGCACGCCGCCATCCACCTCCCACATGCCGAGGGTCTGCCCTGCGCCGGTGAGGTTCAGCCCGGTGTTGCTTTCCGAATACGGCCACCACCAAACGGGCGGCCAAAGCTCGTCCGCGCTGATGCCTGCTGCAGAAAGGGTGTCGTGGCTCTGGATGTAAACCGGGCCCATCGACTCGCCGGAGAGCTTGAGCTTTTTGCCATTTTCATCACGGAACTCCCTTTCCACCCCATGCTTGCGGGCCAAGTCGTCCAAGGCGCGCTCTTTGCCTGGCTGCGTGAGCTGCGAGACTGCGGCCTCGCCCCTGAGAGCGGCGGCACTGTCTGCTTCTTTCTGTATTTTGGCGTCCGGCTCCATTTGTCCAGGTGGCAGAAGCTGGCGCAGACGCGGGGCGGCCGCCACCAGTTTGCGCTGCCACTCATCTTTTCTTTGTTCCAGAGCCTGGGCAGCAGCCTCGGCAGCCTGTGCCTTCTCCTCTTCAGTCAGAACCTCGCCCGGTTTATTCGCCCGGGTGGGGTCGGTGCCGTCGAGCATTTCAGTCCAGTTGTCGATGCTATCACCATCTGGGTCCGCGTTTTTGTCCTTCGTCTGATCAGGAAATTTCAATTCCCATGAGTCATCCCAGCCGTTGTGGTCCAAGTCAAAGAGAGCGTAACGCTCAGGTTTCAGCGAGGGGTCTGTAACCTCCGGCATTTGGCCGAAAAGGGTTCCCGCTGTGGCGAAGAACGCGCAGACCAGCAACCCGCCTGCGAACTGGATGGATGATTGTGGTTTCATGACATGAACGAGAGAGGAGCCGAGTTGATAGCTTCCGAGCCAGCAAAACAAGCAAATTTTCCAGGTGATTTTTCCCATCAAACCAAAAGTTTGCAAAGAATGCTGACTTAGAGTGCGGCTTTTAATGTGCCTCTGTATCTCGCCAGGACAACCAATCACGACTAGGAACAGGTCAGGCATTGGTTACTGCACCTTATGTTTTGTCACACATACCTCCGACGAGCCGCAGTTCGCATAACGCACGACCACCTCCTCGTATTCAAGATAGATGGAAGTGGAGGCCACGAGACGAATTTCACCTCTGCTCAACGCCTGTTTCAGCCTGGCATAAGGCGACTGCGAACCGAACATCTGAACGATCACGTTCGTGTCGATGACAACCGTCATGAGCCCTTCACGCGCAGAGCCGCACGTGCGGCCTGGATAATGCCTGGCAGTGCCTCCAAACGTCCTCTGCGGCGATCTTCATCGAAAGCAAAGTCCAAGGTCGCATCAATCCGGTCCAGCTCCAACTGCAAAGCCACACGGTGCAGCACCTCCAGATCATCTGGCGGCATACGGTCCACTTCTTCATGCAGAAGTGGGCGCAGATCAGAAGGATCTGGCATGGCCGGAAATAGGCTGAAGCACGCGCCCCGTCAAGAATGCAGGGTCCCGACGATGCGGAGGCCATGCAAGGTCAAATCGGAGTCGGTGAGGATGTCTTCGCCCATGCCGGAGATGATCCATTCCGCATCTCCCCCCGTAGCGACGATGCTGACCTTCTGCCCGCCGAGTTCTTTTTTCAGCGCCTCCAGGATGCCTTTCACCATGCCGCGATACCCAATGGCAGCCCCGGCGAGGATGGCACCCTCAGTGGACTGGCCGATGGCGCTGGCGGGCTCGCGCAAATCGACCCGGGGCAGCAGGGCGGTGCGTTCGTGCAGGTAGTCGGTCATCAGGCGCAAGCCCGGCGCGATCACGCCGCCGATGTAGCATTTGTCGGACGAGAGGATGTCGAAGGTCACGGCGGTGCCGAAGTCGATCACGATGCCGGGTGCGCCATGCATGTGCGCCAGAGCGACGGCGTTTGCCAGGCGGTCAGGGCCGATGCTCTCGGGCTTCGGGTAACGAATGCCAATGCCCAACGGTGTGTCGTGCCGCAGTTCGATGAGCCGGCTGCCAAACACTTCACGAAACGCAGGTACCGCCTTCGGCACGACGCTACAAATCACGGCGCTTTCAAACTGCCAGCCCTGCGTGACTTCACGCACGGCATCGGGCGAAAGCTCACGCGTGGCATGCTCGCGGCGTTCGAGAATGGCCTCGCTCGTCGCAAGGCCGAATTTCGTGCGGCCGTTGCCGACGTCGATGAGCAACTGCATCCGGCTCATGGCTTGGCCGGTTCAGGGGCCTTGTGCGGCTCCTCTTTCGGAGCTTCGCCAAAGGTGCTGACTTCGATCATGCCTTCGGGAGCCACCTTCTTGGGCGGTTCAGTCTCAGCCGGCTTCACCGGGACGGTTGCACCCGTGTCGGCAGGCTCCTCGACCGGCAGGGCTTTGAGCGGATCTTTGACCACGTGTACGCAGGGGTAGAGCAAGTTGTAGTTGTGACGCAGGGCGGCAGGAAAGGCGACACGGCCCGGCTCGGTGACGTTTTCACGCAGGAGTTTGCCCGCCAGACTGGCGAACACATCGCTGCCGAGCCTCGCGGCCTTTTCAGCCACGCCGCCCACCGCTTGGCCCGCCGCTCCTGCAGCGGATTTTCCAGCGCTGCGAAACATATCGCTGCTGATGCGGCGCTCCTGAATGGAAATGAAAGCCTGCGCAGAGAGCAGCGTGCCTTCCGGACTGAAGCTCATCTCCAGGCTGGCGTGGTCATCGGAGGAAAACATGCCGCGCATGTGGTCAACGCGCATGGAAATGAAGACGCCACCATCAGGAGAGCGTGAGATCTCGGGCTTGTAGCTGCGGTATTCGCTTTGGGAAAATTTATACTCCGCCGCCTTTCCGCCCTCCTTTTTCCAGCCACCGAGACTCTTGCCAAATTCATCCATGTCCACCTCCACGCCGGCACGGGCGGTACTGGCGATGAGAATGAGCAGAGCGAAGGGGCGGAGGTTCATGCAGCCTCACAGTGCTGCAAGAAACAATTTTTTCAACTTCGGGCTGGAGCGGACATCCCCCGGCCCGCCGCAGAGTATGCGCCCTCAGGTCAGCCGCCCCGTGATGTAGGCTTCGGTCTGCTCCTCGCGCGGCTTGTTGAAGATGGTCATCGTGTCGTCCTCCTCGATCAGCCGGCCTTGGTAAAAGAACGCGGTGCGGTCGGCGATGCGCTTCGCCTGCTCCATGTTGTGCGTGACGATGACAAAGGTGTACTGGCCGCGCAGTTGATGGATCAGCTCCTCGATGCGCGCCGTGGCGATGGGATCGAGCGCGGCGCAGGGCTCGTCCATCAGCAGAATGCGCGGCTGCAGCGCGATGGCACGGGCGATGCACAAACGCTGCTGCTGGCCGCCAGAAAGTCCGGTGGCCTGTTCATGGAGGCGGTCCTTCACTTCATCCCACAACGCGGCGGAGCGCAGGCTGCGCTCGGCAGCTTCCTCCAGATCGTGGCGGTCTTTGATCCCGGCGACACGCAGGCCATAGACGGCATTTTCAAAAATGGAACGCGGGAAGGGATTGTACTTCTGGAAGACCATGCCCACGTTGCGGCGCAGGCTGATCACATCGACGTCGGGCGCATAGAGATCGATGCCGTCGATTTTGATTTTGCCGCTGACGACGCGGGCGGAGTCCACGAGGTCGTTGATGCGGTTGATGGAGCGCAGCAGGGTGCTCTTGCCACAGCCGGAAGGGCCGATCAGGGCCATCACATCCTCGCTGTGCATGTTCAGATCGACATCAAAGAGCACCTGGTTGTCGCCATAGGCATAGTTGAATTTCTCCACCTGAATGAGCGGCTCTGCGGCAGGGGAGGCTGGAGTGTCGGCGGCCATATCAACTGAAAGTGCCGCGCAAATAAGCCTCAGTGAGCTTTTCGTGCGGATTGGTGAAGAGCTCCTCCGTGGGGGCAAACTCAACCAGTTTGCCGAGATGGAGGAAGGCCGTGTAGTCCGAGACACGCACGGCCTGCTGCATGTTATGAGTGACTATGACCACGGTGAACTCGTTGGCGAGCTGGTGCATCAGCTCTTCGATCTTGAGGGTCGAGATGGGATCGAGCGCCGAGCAGGGCTCGTCCATCAGCAGCACATCCGGCACCGTGGCGATGGCACGTGCGATGCACAGCCGCTGCTGCTGACCACCAGAGAGAGCGAGGGCGTTCGCATGGAGGCGGTCCTTGAGCTCCTCCCACAGGGCGGCGTGCGTCAGGGAGCGTTCGACGGCTTCATCAAGTACGCCTTTGTTTTTCTCGCCGTGGATGCGCAGACCATAGGCCACGTTGTCGTAAATGCTCTTGGGAAAGGGGTTCGACTTCTGAAACACCATGCCGACCTGCTTGCGCAACTGCGTAAGATCGACGTCGGAATCGTGGATGTTTTTGCCTTTGACGAGCACCTCTCCCTTCGTCACGCGCGCACTGGGCACACGATCGTTCATGCGGTTGATGCAGCGCAGCAGCGTACTTTTGCCACAGCCCGAGGGCCCGATGAGCGCGGTGACGCGATGGTATTTGACCTTCAGATTGATGTCGAACAAGGCCTTGCTGGCACCATAGCAAAAATCCATGTCACGCACCTGAACAACAGGCGGCGGAGTGGACTGGACGGTGGAATCGGCGGACATGAAAGGAGAAGCAGTTACCAGCGATACTTGGCGCGCAGCCGTTTGCGCAGCAGCACGGAGCTGGCGGCCAGCGCAGCAACGAGAACGAGGAACACAAACACGGACCCATACTGCGCACGCTCGGCGTACTCATTCTGCGGGATCTTGGCGGCGAGCGTGTAGATGTGATAGGGCAGGGCCTGCACGGACTCGGTGAAGATGCCGAGGAAGCGTGACACGCTCTGCTCCCAGTGCGCAAAGATGGATGCATCTGCGGGCAGCGGCGGCAGGTCCTTCTGCCAGGGCAGCTTGTCTTTGAAAGCCAGCGCGGCGGTGAACATGATCGGGGCCGTCTCACCGGCGGCACGGGCGATGCCGAGGATGCTGGAGGTCAGAATGCCGGGAGTGGCGAAGGGCAGCACGCTATACCGAATGGTCTGCCAGCGCGTGGCTCCGAGAGCCATGCTCGTTTCACGGAAGCCCTGCGGCACCGCCTGCAGGCACTGCTCGCTGGCGGTGATGATCACGGGCAGGATGACGAAGGCGAGCGTGAATCCGCCGGACAGCACGCAGGTGTCCCACCCTTCAAAGCTGAGCGTGGTGAAGCCGAGCGGAATGGAAAACACGGAGCGCTCCGCAGGCACATCGACAAAGGTCGGCGCGGTCAGAACGAACGCGCCCAGACCAAACAGGCCGAACACGACGGAAGGAACGCCCGCGAGATTCAAGATCGCCAGCCGCACCATTTCGAGGAACTTGCCGTGTTTGGCATACTCACTGAGATAGATCGCGCAGGCGACGCCGAGGAAGAGCGCGACACTCACACTGACGATCACGAGCAGCGCTGTGCCGACGATCGGCCCCAGAATGCCGCCGCCGGAGTAGGAGATGGTTTTTTCAGCACGGAAGTTGTCGCCCAGCTTCTTTTTGACCGCGTCGGCTCCATTCACATCGGTTTCAATGTGGTTGCCCTCCTGGTCTTCAATCACGTGCAAAGTGGCGGGTAGCTCGGTGAGGAACTGCGTGTTCACAAACGGCCACTGCGACCGGAACACGACCGGCGCGCCTTTGACGAAAATGTGCAGCATGATCGCCAGTGTGATGAGGACGACGATGTAACTGCCGACACGCAGCGCCCAGCGCGCAGCGATCTCGCGCTGCTGGATACCGGAGTTGTCACCGGCGAAAGGGTTCTCGTTGGAGGGGACAGGATTCATGCCTTGTGGGGTTCAAAGCGGCGGGCCACGGCGCGGGCGCACCAGTTGACCAGCAGAGAGATAGCAAACAGCACGATGCCGACCATGAACAGCGCCTGCCAATGCGAACTGCCCCGCGACACTTCGCCAAGTTCCTGAGCGATGATGCCGGTAAGGGTGTGAGCAGGCTGGAAAATGACACCGGGACCAGCACTGAAGTCGGGAATGGCGATGCGGTTGCCCGCGACGAGCAGCACGACCATTGTTTCACCGACCACGCGGCCCAGCCCCAGTAGGATGGCCGAGAGAATGCCGGAGATGCCCGCCGGCACGATGACGCGGAAGACGGTTTGCAGCTTGGTGGCTCCGAGCGCGTCGGAAGCATCAATGTAGGCACGCGGGACGTTGTTCAGCGCGTCCTCTGAGAGACTGAACATGGTGGGCACGGCCATGAAGGCGAGCAGACAGCCCGCGTTGAACATGTTGAGCCGCTCCTGAATCGGAAAGCCGGGCACCCATTGCAGCCAGCTCCATTCACTGACGTCCTTGATCAGATCGCCGACCAGCGAGATGCCAATGAAACCCAGCACGACGGAGGGAATGGCCTGAATGAATTCAATCACCGGCTTGATCAATTCCTTCTCCCGCTCACTGGCGAACTGGTTCGTGTAAATGGCAGCCACCACACTGACCGGCGTGGCGATCAAAATGGCAATGGCGGCAATGACGAGCGAGCCCGTTAGCAACGGGACAAAGCCAAAGAAATCCTGCCAGGAACTGTTCGTGATCCACTGGGTGCCGAAGAAAAAGGCACCAATGACTCTGAAAATGGAAACTGGTTTGTCCCAGCGCCAGTCTTCGAGCGTGGCGGCAGCGGCCCGCATTTCACGGGCATGTTCCGGGATGCCCTCACGCACTTGGTTGACCATCTTACGCGCGGCACCGGTTCCCGCGTCTTTTGGCAATACTGCAGCAGCCTTTTCAATGACCACGGCATATTTTTCGACCTGCTCGCGCAGTTCGGCGGTGCGTCCGGTGATTTCCTTGATGCTCTCCTCCAAATTGACGGCTTCAGAGACGGATTCCTCCGCCTCCTTGGACAGACTGGCCTTCTCTTTTGGGTCGGTTTCTGTGGCGGCGGCTTCGAGGAGACGCTGGCGGTTGGTTTCGAGCACTTCAAACTCAACAGCTTTCTCCTTGGTCTCCAGCGCTTTTGCCTTGAGCTCGTCCAGCACTTCCTGAAGTGGCTCTGCGGCCTCTTCAAATTCCTCCTGCGCCGTCACGAGTGCGGCAAATTGGGTGCGCGCTTCGCCGTCTTTGACACTGAATTCCGCCACGAGCGTCTGCAGCAGCGGCGGCAGGTCGGTGACCTCCGGGGTGAGGGCGGCGAATTCACGCTGCAACTGTTCGCGTTCTGCCGCGCTGAAGAAGGCGGGATAATTCAGCGCTTTCGCGGCGGCGGTGGAAGCCTCCCCCAACTCACGGCGTAAAACCTCGATCTGCTCCGGTTCAGGCGGTGTCTTTTCGAGCGCCTGCGTGAGCGATTCACGGGGGCGGGCGGTTTTGTCCTCCACCTGCCGCTTGAGCAGGAAGGCGGCGTCACGCCGATCACGCGCCGGCTTGCTGAGGGTTTCCAATGAAGCACTGACCGCCTGGCGCAGGCTGCTGGAGAGCGCCTGGTTGCTCTGCAACGGCTGGTCGATGATGTCACAAAACTCCAGTCCCGCACGGCGATAGGTTCGAAGCTCGCGCTGGTAGGTGGGCAGGAAGTCGATGCCCTCACGCAGCAGGAACACCATGATGAGCACCAGCACGATGATGGCGACGCTGGCATTGCTCCCGAAGAAGTACTTGATCAGCTTCTGGGGGTCGAGCCCTAGAATTGTGCGCTTGCGACTCCTGAGCAGCACGCTGCGCAGCGGCGGTCTGCTGGGCGTCGGGAGGCTGTTCATGCGGCGGGAATCTGGTTCACCGGAGATAAAACAAAAACCGGCGGTCGAGAACATGTCTCTTCCGCCGGACTACTGAATCGGTCAACCAACAGTTATTTTGCAATGCTGAGAGGAACGAAGCCCGCCTTGTTTACGATGGCGTCGCCAGCAGGGCTGAGGCAAAAGTCGATGAATTCCTTGGTGGTGCCGGTGGGTTCGCCGTTGGTGTACAGGAAAGTCGGGCGGGACAGCGGGTAGGACTTGACCGCCGCTGGGTTGGGTGCGGAGCCTGCAATGGTGACGACCTTGACGCCTTTGGCACCTGAATAGGCGTAGCCGACATAACCAATGCCGTTGGGATTGGAGCCGACTTCGGCGGCGATCTGCTCATTACCAGCCATCTTCTGGCTGTTTTTGCCGTATTCGCGGCCCTTCATGGCCAGACCGATGAAGTCTTTGTAAGAGCCCGAGGAAGTATTGCGGGTGTAAACCGAGACGGGGCCGGGAGTGCCGCCGACTTCGCTCCAGTCCTTGATGTCACCGGCAAAGATCTGCAGAAGCTGCTTCTTGGAGAGATCGGCGACGGGGTTGTTCTTGTTCACCACGACGGAGATCATGTCCCACGCGACTTCGTATTCCGTGAGTGTCACCCCTTTGCTGCGGCAGAGGGTGCGTTCGTCCGCCTTGACCTTGCGGCTGGACATGCCCACTTCCGCAGTACCGGAGGCCAGATTCGTGAAGGCGGTGGAGGAACCTTCCGCAGCGATGTCAAAGCTGACTTTGCCACCCTGTTTCTTGAAGGATTCAGCCAGCTGCGGCACCAGCTTGGCTCCGAGGGTGTCGGATCCGCGGATGCGCAGGGTGGTCTGAGCCTGAAGCGAAAGCGCTGCGGCTAAGGTGGTGACAAGGGAGAGGAAGGCGATCTTCATGAGGGGGTGTAGGATAGGATGGGGCGATGAGCTTGTCCGCTGCCATTTATGGGTGCCGAGGCGGATATTGGAGGTTGGCCGCAAGTGGTCAAAATGCGCACTGTGACGAAAACGTCACAAACACAACTCTGAGCCTGATGACCTCTTCTCGGCGCACAATCCTGTGAATAACCCCATTAACGTGACGAAAGAGTCACATTAATGACCTATAACGTCCACAATGTTACAGTCATGTGACATTTCTTCCCGAGGGACCTCCCTGGGGAGGACCTTCTTTAACTCACCTGAACACCTCACACATGCGCCTCAAACATTCCCGCATCTCCCGTGTACTGGCTGCTCTTGCAGCCATCGCCATGCCGCTATCCCTGCCAGTTGCCGCCAGTCCGGCAATGGAAAAGCTGTTTTTCATCCTTAAAGCCAAGGGCTCGCTGACCCAAGATGAGTACGACATGCTCATCGCCGCAGCGCGGGCGGATGAAAAAGAAAAGGAAACCAAAGCACCCGCCGCAGCCTCGGCACCGGCGCAAAACACCGGCACGGCCACGCTGGAAAAGCGTGTGGCCCAGACTGAAAGCAAGTTAGGCAATCTCGAAAACGCCATTTCCAACACGCGCGGTCAGGTGGAGGAGATCTCCAGGGTCACTGACAACACCTCCCCTTCCACGATGTCTGCCTCAGAGCTTGATGTGCTGCTGGCGGACAAATGGTATGAGCGCCTAAAGTTGAAAGGCTACCTGCAAGTGCGTGCGGACTCCGTGATGCACGAAGGCGGCGGACCGCTGCATATTCAGAATGATGCCTTTGCCAATGGCCTGTCAAGCATCGGCATCCGCCGCGGTCGCCTGGCCTTCAGCGGTGACTTGACCAACCATGTCTATCTCTACTTCCAGGCAGACCTGTTTGGCGGGGTCAATGGCAACGGCGGCGTGCAGGCGCGCGACTATTACGCCGATGTCTCGCTGGATCCCGCCCGTGAACATCGTATCCGCATGGGTCTGTCCAAAGTACCCTATGGCTATGCCATATTGCAATCATCCCAAAATCGCCTCGCCTTGGAGCGCCCTGAAGCCATCAGCACGGCAGTGGAGGGCGAGCGTGACTTCGGCGTCTATTACATGTGGGCCCCCTATGAAATCCGCGAGCGTTTCAAAAACCTCGTCAAAATGGGTCTGCGCGGTTCGGGTGACTATGGCATGATCGCATTTGGTGCTTACTCCGGTCAAGGCATCAACAAACCGGACACGAACGGACAGCCGCATTGGGTGGCCCGTGCCACCTATCCCTTCGAGTTCGACAACGGTCAGTTCCTCGAACTCGGCATCCAGGGCTACGCCGGGAAATTTAACACCTCCACGACAAACATCCCTGGCGTGGGCATGCCTTCAAACGGCTCCGGCCGCGGTCTTATGGATGCACGAGTCGGCATTTCCGCCGTTCTTTACCCGCAGCCGTTCGGCATCGAAACCGAATGGAATTGGGGTCAAGGCCCGCAGCTCTCCAATGACATGCGCACCATCACCTCCTCCAGTCTGAGCGGCGGCTATGTGCAGGCAAATTACCGCCACGTGTTTGCCAACCAGAGAGAACTCATTCCGTTCGCCCGCTGGCAGACCTACAATGGTGGCCGTAAATTCGCCATCAACGCCCCCAAGGACAAGGTGAACGAAGTGGGTGTCGGCTTCCGCTTCATCCCGTACCCGGAACTGGAACTCACGGCCATGTTCATGCACGGCATGCGCACCAACACAAACGTGGCCCCCTACAACAATGTGAACTACGACTACCTCGGCATACAGGCCCAGGTCAATTTTTAAGCGCCAGTTTGGGTTAAGGTTGAGTTGGAGGCCGGATGCATCGGAAGTGCGTCCGGCCTCTTCGTTTTCAGGCAGTTCGGACGAATGGATGCAGGGTTGCTTTGTCTCATGTCATCCCTTAGTTTCACCTTCGCTCCAAACCCTGCGGCCTTATGGAAACCACACTCCAGCAGATTCTGTATGTTGCGGCGGCCATCGTTTTTGCCGTCGCCTGCAGGTCATTTGACAACCGCTTCATCCAGAAACTGGGCTGGCTCGCCTTGCTGGGTGCCTCGTATCTCGGTGGCTACTACATGACCAGCACACATGCCGGCGGTGCCATCTTTGTCGGCGCCTGGTTCATGCTGCCATGGATGGAGATCGTCTTCCGCGTGCGGCGGCTGCGTTTCCCCATCAAAAGCGAGGTCAAGCACCGCTTCCCGCCCTCGCGTGAGGTGTTTCCTGAACTCTCCGAACTCAGCAGCGAGGCGGATGACGAAGGCTTCGTCGAGGTCGGCGACACCGGCTGGCAGTTCAGCCAGACGGACTACTTCATGCGGCTGTTCTACCACGCGGAAAAACGCGCGCAGGCCTCCATCGCGCTCGTGCAGCAGGGCGATTTTGGCTTTCCCTACGTCAGCCTCACCTCGCGTGCGGCCAGCGGCGTCATCTTCACCACGACGAACTATCCCTTCGCCGCCACGATGAAGCACTCGCCCAAGCAGCGCCTGAACCGCTTCACCCATGCGGGCTCGTTCTCAGACCTGCTGGAGCGCCATGAACACTTTCTCCAAAACGAAGGCATCCGGCTCGAAGATCTGGCGCTGCAGGACACCGAATTCCTCCACGCCTACATCGAGCGCGACATGAGCGTGCAAATCGACCACAACATCACCGCTGGAGTCATCGAGCCCACCGGCAACGGCGAATTCCGCTACTCCTGGCGCGGCTGCATCTTCCTCTACTGTCAGGTGGTGAAGGACATGCTGCGGGTGTGAGCCAGAGGCGGGGCACCCATTCGCGCAGCTTGGGATTGATCATGACAAGATAGAGACCTGTTTCTTATCTGAGAACACGTCTCTCACCTCCGGTGTCAGCCGTCCATCCGTCTGACCTCAAGTTCGACCTGAAGCGCGGAAGTGGCTCCGGGCGGGCCGTCGAAGTGGCCGGAAACGGGGGCGGCATCCTGATAGTCCCGGCCTGTGGCGATGAGGATGTGGCGTTCATCCGCCAAGGTGGCGTTGGTGGGGTCGAGGCCGAACCAGCCTCTACCCGGGATGTGGACCTCACACCAAGCGTGGGAGGCCTGGGCACCACGCAGGTGGGAATCAGGACCGTTGTAGAGATACCCGCTGACGTAGCGCGCCGGAATGCCCAACGAGCGACAGATGCCGATCATGAGGTGAGCGAAGTCCTGGCAGACACCTTGTTTCTTCTCCATAACCTCGTTCATATGCGTGGAGGCCGTAGTGCTGCTGGGCGAGTACTTCCACTCGCGGTAAATGTGATGCATCACCGCCTCGGCGGTTGCAAAGACGTCGTTGCTGCCATTGCGGATGTCGATGCCCAGCCGCCAGACTTCCGGCGTGATTGCCACATAGCGGCTGTCTCCCAGAAAGGGCGCGACCATTTCGTCCATCCCGGCTTTGAGCGCTTCAAAGGGCACTCCGAGGGGCTTGCCATCCTTGTAAGGATTGGTGGTGTTGATCGTGGATTGCGACTCGATGATCAGATCCGTATGCGGCTCTGCAATGTCAAAGTAGTGGACATAATTGAGCCAGTTATCCCTAAAGTGCTGCAACCGCGCGGGCGGCTTGACGTTCAGCAAGAAAAATTCGAGACGTGATTTGTCGTCGGTGACGGGGCGCAGCCGCACTTCATTGTAGCTGTCACGTACTGCAGCACGGTAAACGTAGCGCGTGCGGTGGAAAACTCGGAATCGCATGGCGCACGCGGCAGAGCCTGCCGACGATCTAGTTACTGCTGTTGCTGTTGCTGCTGAACCTGGAGATCTGCGTCCGCGTGGACATGGTAGGCGCCGGAGGCAATGGTTTCCACCGGGGCTTCCTCGGTCAGCTGGGAGAGTTCCGCGTGCTGCACGAAGGTTTGGAAGATCGCTTCACCGATTTGGTTCAGACGCGCCTGCAAATCGTCGATGTATTCATGCAGACCGGTGGCGAGCACTTCTTCAACGGTGGTGTAGGCCAGATCGGCGCGCAAACGGCCCACGTAACGCAATGGTGCGGGCATGCCCTGCAGTCCGGCAGCGTCGCAAAGCGCTTGCAAGGCGGCCTGGGCTTCGGTGACACAGCAGGCGATGGAGCGCGGGAAGGTCTCGTCGAGCAGCAGATAGCCAATGATTTTCGCGGGAACGAGACGGCGATGATGCGCCTGAAACGCATGCCAGGCAGAGCATGAGCGCAGCAGTGCGGCCCAGCGCAGCGGTCTGGCCTGCGCATGGGGCGGTAGTTCGAGGGACAAGCCGGAGCAGGTGTCCAGCAGGCGGGACATCTTGTCCGCACGCTCTAGGCAGGTGCCGAGACGGAGGAAGTGCCAGATCTCACCCCGAGGCGTGGTGGAGTCGGCGATGCCTTGAAACTGATAGGAACCGCGCAGCACACGCTCGTAAAAGGCGGCACTTTGGGTGCGGTGCATCGCCTTGCCTTCGGCGGATTCCACGAAGAGCCGCAGCGAGTTCAAGGACTCCCAGATCTCATCGGAGATTTGATCCCGCACGGTGCGCGCATTTTCACGTGCGGCCCGGATGCTGTTGAGCATCGAATTCGGATTGTCGGCACGCAGGGCGAGGAATTCGGTAACGTCCTTGCCTTTGATTTTTTTATGCAGCTTGGAATAGGCCTCTTCATCGCCGGTGGTGGCGAGGAGGGGCTGCCAGAACTGCGCTTCATCGACGCCTTCAGCTCCGGCATCAAGCAGGAGGTCCTGCGTGGAAAGCAGGAGGCGTGAGAGGTTTTCCGCACGCTCTACATAGCGTGCCATCCAGTAAATGCTGTCTGCGACTCGGCTAAGCATGGCGTGTGATCAGGCGGCGGGTGGGGTTTCGGCAGGCATATCGAGGGGGTCATCCCAGAGCACCCAGGTGTCCTTGCTGCCGCCGCCTTGGGAGGAGTTCACGACGAGCGAGCCTTTTTTGAGCGCCACCCGGGTAAGACCGCCGGGAACGACGCGCACACGGTCACCGCACAGCACATAGGGGCGCAGGTCAATGTGACGTCCCTCAAAGTGATCATCGACGAACACCGGATGGCGTGAAAGCTGCAGCACGGGCTGCGCAATGTAATTGCGCGGGTTCTTCTTGATGCGCTCGCCAAATTCGGCGCGCTCCTTTTTCGAGGCATGCGGTCCCATCAGCATGCCGTAGCCGCCGGACTCATTGACGGCTTTCACCACGAGCTTGTCGAGGTTGTCGAGGATGAAGGCGCATTCCTTGGGATCAACACCCAGATGCGTTGGCACGTTCGGCAGGATCGGATCCTGATCGAGGTAGTATTTGATCATCTTTGGCACCAGCGCATACACCGCCTTGTCATCCGCCACACCGGTGCCGATGGAGTTGGCGAGGGCGACGTTGCCTTTGCGATACGCGTTGATGATGCCCGGCACGCCGAGCAGCGAGTCTTTACGGAAGACCTGAGGATCGAGGAAATCGTCGTCGATGCGGCGATAGATGACGTGGACCTGCTCCAGCCCTTTCGTCGTGCGCATGAAGACGCGGTCATTGCGGATGATCAGATCGCGGCCTTCGACAATCGGCACGCCCATCTGCTTGGCGAGGTAGCAGTGCTCAAAGTAAGCGCTGTTGTAGATGCCGGGGGTGAGGACGACGATGGTGGGATCCAGCACGCTGTTTGGAGCAAGATGCGCGAGGGTCTCGCGCAGCATAGCACCATAGGCATCCACCGGACGCACGGGCAGCGACTGTAGCAGGCCGGGGAAGGCGCGCTTCATCGCATTGCGGTTTTCCAGCATGTAGGAGGCACCGGAAGGGCAGCGGCCGTTGTCTTCGAGCACGTAGTAGTCGCCTTTGCCATCACGCACGAGGTCGGTGCCGCAGATGTGGATGTAAATGCCGTGCGGCACCTTGATGCCACGAAACTCAGGCCGGTAATGCGAGGCGGAGAGCACCAACTCGGCCGGGACGGCCTTGTCCGTGATGATCTTCTGGCCGTGGTAGATGTCGTTAAGGAAGAGATTCAGCGCGGTGATGCGCTGGATGAGCCCGGCCTCCACGGTCTCCCATTCACGCTGCGGGATGATGCGCGGCATGAGATCGAAGGGAAAGATGCGTTCCGTCCCTTGATCGTCACCATAGACAGTGAACGTCACGCCCTGGCGGAGGAACGCGGCATCCACGGCCTTCTGGCGTGCGGAGTATTCGGATGGAGTGAGTGAACCTACACTATCAAGCATGGCTCCGTAGTGCGGACGTGCTTTCCCGGATTTGGAAAACACTTCGTCGAAGAAGCTCTCTGGTTGGTAGTCGTTAAACAGTGACGACATGAGATATGATTACTTAGCAGGCCCTGTGCCAGAGTTTGAAGGGCTTTGCAAATGACATCGTCAGGAGCAACATGATCAGGCTCCGATCGGTTCGACATCCACTCCGACTCCCACGCTGTGCCTGCCCCCACCGGTGATAATGCCGCGCACGGGGCTGACATCCGAGAAATCACGCCCGATGGCCACGGTGATGTGGTCCAGCGACGTGAAGCAGTTGTTGGTGGGGTCAAAATCCACCCAGCCAAAACCGGGAACAAAGCTGGAGGCCCATGCATGCGAGGCATCGACACCCTGGAGCCGTGGTTTGCCTGCGGGCGGATGCGTGCGCAGGTAGCCGCTGATGTAGCGTGCGGGCAGCCCCATGGCCCGCAGGCTGGCGATGGCGAGATGCGCGAAGTCCTGGCAGACCCCGCGTTTTTTTTCCAGCACTTCGTTCAGCGGCGTGCTGATCGTTGTCGCCTTCGGATCAAACACAAACTCACGATAAATGCGACGGCAAAGATCGGCGGTAGCGGCCAGCACGGGACGGCCTTTGGTGAAACTAGGCAGCGCAAAATCACGCAGCGGCATTTCATGCAGTAGCAGCGGGCTGCCAAACACAAACTGGCAGGGATCCAGCAGATCCACCGCCACGGGATCACGAAACATCGCCGCCACGACCTCCCAGGCCGGGGTTTGCAGGGGATCCGGCTGCAAGACCGGCATCAGCGAAACAGAACTGCGCGAGATGACTTCAAAGTGGTTGTGCAGTTTCTGCACGGAAAAGCAGGAGACCTGATTACCAAAGGAATCGGTATGCTCCGTGAGCAGATCCGGCTCAGGCTCAAAGCTGAGGCTGAATTCCAAGCAGCGCTGAGTTTCCGTATCACGCGGCCGCAGACGCGCGGCATGATGCGAGACAGCCACCTGGGAGCTGTAGGCATAAGTCGTGCGATGTGTGATGCGGTAGTTCATCACGTGGACTGTGCTTCAGCAGGCGTGGCATCGCTGCTGCTGATGGTGGAGTGCGCAAAGTAACCGGCGGTGAGCGCATCATTGAGCACCGGCATCGCTTCGATGAGCTGCGTAAGCAGCCTGGCCACCTGAGTCTGCGCCCAGGCACCCGGCTCGACGCGGGCGAGCTCGGTGGGATCACACAGCTGCAGGCGGGTGCTATTTTCCAAAAACACGCGCATCGCCGGCGTGAGCAGGGCGGAGTTTTGTTCGTGGGGCAGATGCTCAAACTGCTGGCGGATGCGCTCAAACTGAAAACGCAGGCCGCGCGGGTTCTGCTCGTCGAGCATGAGCAGATCGTACACGGCCGCCAGCTGCGGCAGCAGGCTGTAGCGGTTGCGGTAGGTGATGGTGCTGTCTCCCACCTCCAGAATGGCCTCCAGCAGACTCGGATTTTCAGCATCTGCGCTGCGCAGGCCGGCCCGCAGCAGCTCGCAAATGTACACCGTACGCTCGATGCGGTGGCCCATGTCCAGAAACATCCAGCCCTGGGCGCGTGTCATGTTTTCCTTCGCCAGACCATGGAAGGAGGCAAGTTCGAGGATGATGCGGGTCAGGACGTTCAGCGCGTCAGACATCGGCGTGACGCTCGGCGTGTTGTCATAGGCGTCCAAGGCGTCGCCGAGCTGGCTGATGATGCGCCAGGTATCGACCGAAATGCGGTCCCGCAGCAAAACCCCGATGCGCTGGATGTGCGCCACGCTGGAGCGGATGCTGGTGGGATGATCCGCATCAAACACCGCTTCCAGCAGCCGGGCTTCAAGCTGTTCCTGCTGGGAGGCCAGCGCGGCTGCATCCGGCACGTCATCCAGCACGGTAAGGCTCTTCAGGGCCTCCAACAGGGGAAGCAGCAGTGGGGTTTCGCTCATGCCGCTTTCCGGCGAGCACCGCAGCAGGGTCGAGCGCAGCAGGCGGGCGCTGGATTCAGCACGCTCCGCGTAGCGCCCGAGCCAGTAGAGGTGATTCGCCACACGGCTGCCGAGATTGTGCCCCGTGCGGCGGAGTTCCACCGGAGTACTGCTGCTGGACAGCAGCGTGACGTTCTCCACCGGCCCGTCACTCAGCACCCAGGTATCCTTGCTGGTGCCGCCTTTTTGCATGGAGACCAGAGGGGAGTCCATCGAGGCAGCCACGCGCGTCAACGCTCCCGGCATGACCATGTAGCCGTCTTTGGTGGCAACGAGATACACCCGCACGCTCACCGGCTTATGCACGAGATGCCCGTCCTCCCACATCGGTGCGGTGGAAAAGGCAATCTTTTCCTGCGCCGCCCAGCGATCCGGGGCAAAGCGCATGCGTTCAGCGAGGGCGGCACGTTCAGCACCACTGAGCTGGCCGCCAAAGCAGGCGTCACGCCCGCGCACGCGGAAGGCGCTCTTGATGACCAGCCGGTCGAGATTCTTTTCCACCTCGCTACGTGGCCGCTCCTGTCCGCACCACCAGGTGGCCACCGAGGGCATGAGCAGCTCCGAACCGAGCAGTTTGCGGCACAAGCCAGGCAGGAAGGCCATCATCGCCGGTGCTTCGGCCAAGCCGGAGCCCAGCGCATTCGCGAGGGCGACATTGCCGGCACGCACGGCGCGCACCAGCCCAGGAACGCCGAGCATGGAGTCGTTGCGCAGCTCCAGCGGATCGCAGAAATCGTCATCCACCCGGCGCAGGATCACATTCACCGGTTCCAGGCCGTTGAGGGTCTTGAGATAGACCCGGTCATCACGCACGGTGAGGTCTTCGCCTTCCACCAGGGTGTAACCGAGGTAACGGGCCAGATAGGCCTGTTCAAAGTAGGTTTCATTGTACGGCCCGGGCGTCAGCAGCACGACCCGCGGTTCCTCCACCGGCCGCGGAGCCAGGGCGGCCAGCGACTGCTGCATCTGGCGGAAGAACGCAGCCAGGCGGCGCACGCGCGCATCACGAAACACTTCCGGCAGCAGCCGGGAGGTGATCAGGCGGTTTTCCAACGCATAACCGGAACCGGTCGGAATCTGGGTGCGGTCGGAGATGACCCACCACTGACCGTCTGGCGAACGAGCGATGTCTGCGCCATACACCTGCAGGGGTTTGGCGTTCGGCAGCTTGATGCCGTGGCAGGGCCGCAGATAGCCGGGTTGGGCGAGCACGAGCGCCGCAGGCATGCTGCCATCACGGATCAACTGCTGCGGGCCATAACTGTCGTTCAAAATCGCATTCAGCAGCGTCGCGCGCTGAATCAGCGCCTTCTCGATGCCCTCCCATTCACGCGCCGAGATGACAAAGGGCACCGGGTCCATGTGCCACGGAGTGTCCAGTCCTTTGTCGTCGTAAATGTTGAAGGTGACACCGCGCTCCGCCAGCAGACGGCGGCCGGTGTCTGCCAGCCGTTTCACACCGGCGGCGTCACGGCGCTGGAGATCGGTGGTGACGGGCTCGTAATGCGCCCGCACCTTACCACTGGCGTCCCGCAGCTCATCGTAATGCCCTCTGGCGTCAGGACCGTCCAGACGCGACATCGCAGCCCGTGGAGTGACGGGAGCAGCGGTAGCCGTGGAACTTTGAGATTGGAAGATCAATGAGGGGACTGCTTAGCGAATCGCGATAGTAGGAACCGTTCATGCATTCTGCATCTCGATTCTTTATTTTCATGCGTTCCGCAAATCCAAGGTGAAGGGGAACTCCGGATTTGGCCTGGCCGGCTCCACCTTCATCTTCCCGGGCGTGTGGCCGTGGCGGAAGAAGCGGGAGTAGCGGCGGCTTTCGGCCTCATAGGCGTTCACCGGGAAGGTTTCGTGGCTCAGTCCACCTGGATGCGCGACGTGATACACGCAGCCTCCGAGCGAGCGCTGATTCCACTGATCAACGAGGTCAATCGTCAGCGGTGAGTGGACGCCCACGGTAGGTTGCAGGCAGTTTGGCGGCTGCCAGGCGCGGTAGCGCACTCCAGCGACGTATTCGCCGTTGGTGCCAGTCGGATGCATCGGCACGGTGCGCCCGTTGCAAGTAATGGCGTAACGGCCTTCCACCAGCCCCTGCGCCTTGATTTGAATGCGTTCGAGCGAGGAATCGACGAAGCGTACGGCACCACCGGCACCGTTGTCCTCACCGAGCACGTGCCAAGGCTCCAGCGCCTGGCGGATTTCCACGTTCACGTTGCGCGTACACCAGTCACCACTCAGCGGGTAGCGAAACTCATAATGCGGCGCGAACCACTCGGGTTTCAGTTCAAATCCGGCCTGCTGCGTGTCATGGCAGACGTCCTCGATGTCGCTCCAGGCAAAGTGTGGCAGCATCCAGCGGTCGTGGATGTCCGTACCCCAGCGCACCAGGGGTGCTTCATACGGCTCTTTCCAGAAACGGGCGATGAGAGTGCGCAGCATCAGCGCCTGCGCGAGGCTCATGTGCGGGTGCGGCGGCATTTCAAACCCACGCATTTCGAGCAGCCCGAGGCGGCCCGTGCTGCTGTCTGGCGAGTAGAGCTTGTCGATGCAGAACTCGGCGCGGTGCGTGTTGCCGCTGGAGTCGATGAACAAGTTGCGGTACAACCGGTCCACGAGCCATGGTGCTACCGAACCGCCCTTGGCGGCGACGTCAGATGCGGCTTTGTAGGCCACTTCAAGTTCATAGAGCGAGTCATTGCGAGCTTCGTCGATACGCGGGCTCTGGCTCGTGGGGCCAATGAACATGCCGGCGAACATGAATGAGAGCGACGGATGGTTCTGCCAGTAGCTGGTGAGGCTGCGCAGCAGATCGGGCCGCCGCAGGAAGGGACTGTCCTGGGGCGTCTCCGCGCCCATGACGATATGATTGCCCCCACCGGTGCCGGTGTGGCGGCCATCGACCATGAATTTCTCCGTGCCGAGGCGGGTCAGCCGCGCTTCATCATAGAGCGATTCGGTGATATTCACCATTTCGTCCCAGCTCTTGGCGGGATGCACGTTCACTTCGATCACGCCCGGGTCAGGGGTGACTTTGAGCACGTGCAGGCGCGGGTCAAAAGGTGGCGGATAGCCTTCAATCACGACGGGCTGATCAAGAGCAAGCGCTACATCCTCCACGGCACCAAGAGCGGAGAGATATTCCTCCAGCGTCTTCGTCGGCGGCATGAAGATGAACAGCTTGCCATCACGCGGCTGTACGCAGAGCGCCGTACGCACGACTTGGTCGGCGGATTGCCCCACCACAGGCGGTTGAGCGGCGGGATCAATGTCAGGCTGCTGTCCTTCCTCTTCCTCAGTCAGTCCTTCCGCACTGGACGGGCCACGACGTTCGGCGAGTTTTTTCCAGAATGAGGGCGGCACTCCGGCGATGCCACGCACAAACTGCTGCCGCGAAGGCAACGGGTCGCGGTCTTCCATCGGATCCTGCTCGTGATGATAGGGGTAGTCGGTGGTCTTGACCCACGGCTGGGAATCCAGCGGCAGGCGCAGCCCGATCGGTGAATCTCCCGGCACGAGGTAGCAGCGCTCGGCACGGAGAAACCAAGGACCGGTTTCCCAGCCATTGTCCGCTGGCTTGATCGGCAGCACATGGCCGATGATTTTGTCGAGCCCTTCCTCGAACACCTTGGCGAGCCGGGTGCGCTCCTCCTTGTCTTTGAGGTTGGATTTGAGCGGGTCCACGTTCACCGGCAGCTTGCGCTCACGCCAGAGGTAGTAAAACGCATCTTCATACGTCGGCATGATCCATTTTCCACCGCAGCCAAGGCGCTCGGCCAGTGCGTGGACAAAGCGCGCGGAGTGGGTCTCGTTCACGCCATAGTCTTTCTGCATGTCGGCATACAGATGCGGATGCGCCCACAAAGGCTCTCCGTCCTTGCGCCAATGGCAGCCATAGGACCAACGTGGCAGCGATTCGCCGGGATACCATTTGCCCTGGCCATAGTGCAGAAAGGCCCCGGGGGCAAAGCGGTCTCTGAGGCGTTTGAGCAGGATGTCCGAAAGCTTGGCTTTCATCGGCCCCACGGCGGCGGTGTTCCACTCGGCACCCTCGGCATCGTCGATGGAAACGAACGTCGGCTCGCCACCCATGGTCAGGCGTACATCGTTGGCTTCCAGCTCTTTGTCCAAGGCATGGCCCAAGGCTTCGATCTCCGCCCACTGCTCCTCGGTGTAGGGCTTCGTGACACGGGGCGACTCGTAAATACGATCCACCTTCATGTCGAACTCGAACTCCGTTTCGCACGGCTCAGCCATGCCGCTGATCGGTGCGGCGCTCTGGGGGTCTGGCGTGGCCGCGAGCGGAATGTGCCCCTCTCCCGCGAACAGGCCTGAGGTCGGATCGAGTCCGACCCACCCTGCGCCGGGCAGATAGACCTCACACCAGGCGTGCAGGTCGGTGAAATCCACCTCCGTGCCGCTCGGACCGTCGAGCGACTTCACGTCCGGCTTCAACTGGATCAAGTAACCGCTGACAAAACGTGCGGCGATGCCCAGACGGCGCATGAGCTGAACCATGAGCCATGACGTGTCGCGGCATGAGCCGGTGCGCTTCGTCAGAGACTCCTCCGGCGTCTGCACCCCCGGCTCCAGACGGACGGTGTACCCGATGTCCTTCCACAGGCGCTGATTGATCGCCACCAGCGCATCAATCGTGCGCGGCGGCCAAGGTTTCATGGCGAGCAGTTCACTCTCAACCTTCGTGAAGTAGTCGGCGAATTTCGGCGTGAGTTCGCCGCACTTAAGAAAGGGCGCCAGTTCATGATCCAGCGCGGCATCGTATTTGAAGGGGAAATTCTCGCCCTCAGGCTCCAGGAAGAAATCGAACGGATTGAACACCGCCATCTCCACCACCACATCCACCTCAATGCTGAATTCCTTGGTTTTTTCCGGGATGACCAGCCGGGCGAGGTAGTTCGACTGCGGGTCCTGCTGCCAGTTCAGGAAATGCTTCTCCGGGGTGACTTTGAGCGAGTAGCTCAGGATGCGTGAGCGGGAATGCGGCGCAGGCCGCAATCGGATGATCTGCGGACCCAGCTCGATGGGGCGCTCATAGCGGTAGCTGGTGCGGTGGTGAAGGGCGACGTGGATGGACATGCGAAAGGGTTGGGGGCGGACGAGAACTCAATGTCTAGTAATGCATAATTAGCAAGTTCACGGCCAATCTTGGTTTCTGGCGCGGGAAAACTGCGCTCACACCTTGCCACCCCACGATTTCGCGAGACTATGCGCCCGCATACAACCAACCTGCCATGTCCAAGCCAATCCCAGCTCCCACCACGATCCGCCCCATCAAGAAGCTGATGGTCGCGAACCGCTCTGAAATCGCCATCCGCGTCATGCGTGCGGCTACTGAACTGGGGCTGAAAACGGTGGGCATTTATGCACAGGAAGACCGTTTCTGCCCCCATCGCTTCAAAGCGGACGAGGCCTACGAACTGAACAAAGACAAGGGCCCCCTCGGTGCCTACCTGGACATCGAAGGCATCGTGGCCCTGGCGAAGGAGAAGGGCGTGGATGCGATTCATCCCGGCTATGGTTTCTTATCCGAAAATCCGAAGTTTTCCCAGGCCTGCGAGGACGCCGGTATCATCTTCGTCGGCCCTGAGGCAAAGATTCTCGACATGATGGGTGACAAGACGGCCGCCCGCAACGTGGCCCGCAAGCTGAAAGTGCCCATTCTCGAAGGTACCGATGAACCGGTGAGCGACCGCAAGGAAGCGCTGGCGGCAGCGAAGAAAATCGGCTTCCCCCTGATCATCAAGGCGGCCTTTGGCGGCGGTGGTCGCGGCATGCGCATCGTGCGTGAGGCCAAGGATCTTGAAAAGCTGCTCGATGAAGCGCAAACCGAGGCGGAACGCGCCTTTGGCAACGGGGCCGTCTTCCTCGAAAGATTCGTCGGCAAGGCCAAGCACATCGAAGTGCAGATCGTGGCCGACAAGCATGGCAACGTGCTGCATCTGCATGAACGCGACTGCTCCGTGCAGCGCCGCCATCAGAAGGTGATCGAGCAGGCGCCGAGCTATGGCATCAAGCAAGAGATCATCGACGGCCTGTGCGAAGCTGCCGTCAAACTGGCTGAGGCGGTGAACTACACGCACGCCGGCACGGTCGAGTTCCTGGTCGATCACGAAACGGGCGAATGGTTCTTCATCGAAATGAATCCGCGCATCCAGGTGGAGCACACCGTGACGGAGGAGATCACCGGCATCGACATCGTGCGCAGCCAGATCCTCATCGCGCAGGGCTACCAGATTCATCAGGAGCCGCTGGCGCTGCCGCCGCAGGACAAGATCGAGAAGAGTGGCTATGCGATCCAGTGCCGCATCACGACGGAAGATCCAGAAAACGGCTTCACGCCGGATTTCGGCAAAATTTTGACCTACCGCAGCGCCGGTGGTTTCGGCATCCGGCTTGATGGCGCGCTGGGTGCCACCAACGCGGTCATCACGCCGTATTATGACTCGATGCTGGTGAAGATGACCGTCTATGCCCGCACGTACAAGCAGTCGCTCGACCGCATGGACCGTGGCCTGCGCGAGTTCCGCATCCGTGGCGTGAAGACGAACATTCCCTTCCTCATGAACGTGGTGCATCACCCCGAATTCATGGCGGGCCAGGCCACCACGCGCTTCATCGACAACAATCCTGACCTGCTCAAGTTCGTCGCGCGCAAGGACCGTGCCTCGAAGCTGCTGAACTACCTCGCCGATACGATCGTGAACGGCAATCCGTTCGCCAAAGGTCACACGATCAACAAGGCCTTCACCTCATCGCCTATTCCGAAGTTCGATCACCGCATCGAGCCGGCCAAGGGAACGAAGCAGCTCCTCACGGAGATGGGGCCGGAGAAGTTCTGCAACGACTGGATTGCGAAGCAGAAGAAGCTGCTGATCACCGACACGACGATGCGTGATGCGCACCAGTCGCTGCTGGCCACACGCATGCGCACCTTTGACATGCTGGCCGTGGCGGACAGCGTGGCACGCCGCACGCCAAACCTGTTTTCCCTGGAAATGTGGGGCGGTGCGACCTTTGATGTGACCATGCGCTTCCTGCGCGAAGATCCGTGGGAGCGCCTGCGCTCGATCCGTGCGAAGGTGCCGAACATTCTTTTGCAGATGCTTTTCCGTGGCTCAAACGCCGTGGGTTACACGAACTACCCGGACAATGTGGTGAAGGGATTCATCAAACATGCCGCGGAGAACGGCATGGACATCTTCCGCATTTTTGATTCGCTGAACTACCTGCCGAATCTCAAGGCGGCGATGGATGCGGTGCGTGAGGATACGAACTCCATCTGTGAGGGCACGCTGTGCTACACGGGCGACATCATGGATCCGAAGCGCGACAAGTACGATCTGAAGTACTACGTGCGCCTTGCCAAGGAATTGGAAAAGATGGGAGCGCACATGCTCTGCATCAAGGACATGGCCGGACTCGTCCGCCCCTTTGCCGCGAAGAAGCTCGTCAAGGCGCTCAAAGATGAAGTCGGCATCCCGATTCACTTCCACACGCATGACACCAGCGGCCTGAACGCCGCCAGCATCATCGAAGCCGCCACCGCAGGCGTCGATGTCGTGGATGCAGCCATCGCCTCCATGTCCGGCGGCACCTCGCAGCCGAACCTGAACTCCATCGTCGCCGCCATGCAGCACACACCGCGCGACACCGGACTGGATGTCGAAGCGTTGCAGGAATTCAGCGACTACTGGGCTTCCGTGCGCAGCTTCTACAAACCCTTCGACACCTCCGAGCCCTATGGCACCGCCGAAGTCTATCTGCACGAGATGCCCGGTGGCCAGTACACCAACCTCAAGGAGCAGGCCATCGGCATGGGCCTTGGCCCTCGCTGGCCGGAGATCGCCCACGCGTATGCGGAAGTGAACCAGTTGTGTGGTGATATTGTTAAAGTGACCCCATCGAGCAAGGTCGTCGGCGACCTTGCCATCGAATGCGTGGCCCGTGGCGTCAAGCCCACCGACATCATCAACCTGCAAGGCACCAAGTGGAGCAAGGACGTGACCAGCATGTTTGAAGGCTGGCTTGGCGAGCCCTTCTACGGCATGGAGCCCGCCAAGGCGGCTGATTCACGCAAGAAGTGGAACTCGCTGGCCGATGCCATCGTCGGCAAAGGCGGCAAGCGCATCAAAGGCCGCCCGGGCACGCACGCTGCGAAGATCAAGCTCGACGACGTGCGCGCTGAGCTCAAAGGCAAGCTCAAGAAGGAACCCACCGAAGACGACGTGTGGAGCTACCTCATGTATCCCGATGTGTTCCTGAAGTTTGCCGACTTCCGCAAGACCTACGGTGACGTCTCCGCCCTGCCGACGCCTGCGTATTACTACGGCCTGCAGGACAAGGAGGAGATCCACATCAGCCTCGAAGAAGGCAAGACCCTCTTCGTCCGCCTCCTCAACATGACCGAGGCCGACGCCACCGGCCAGCAGACGGCGATCTTTGAGCTCAATGGTTACCCGCGTCACACGACGGTGACCAACAAGGCCCTCGCGAAGAATGCCGTCACCAAGACCAAGGCTGATCCTGCGGACCTGACTCAGGTGGGCGCGCCGATGCCGGGGATGGTGGCGAGCATTGCCGTGAGCGTGGGGCAAAAGGTGAAGGAGGGCGAAACGCTGCTGACCTTGGAGGCCATGAAGATGTTTGCGGCGGTTTCTGCACCGAGCGCGGGGACTGTGAAAGAGATTTGCGTGAAGATCAGTGAGAGTGTCGAGAGCAAGGATCTGATGGTGAGGTTGGTGAAGTAAATTCCAATAGCTATGACCTCGCCATCTGAAGAACCAGTCGTTGAGAAGAAAAATACACTAACTGGATTGTTACGTGCGATAGCATTCGCTCAGCAACAGGCAAACGGTGAAAAAGAAGTAAGGTTGAAAACAATCCACAGTCTTGTGAGTGCCCGTGAAGCACTCTTACCCGTTTTTGGCGCGGATGGAAATCTTGTATTACGAATAAGTAAGACCATCGCTGCCGTGATTAATTCATTGCCTTGCGAGTTTGACCCTGCGGTATTGATTGAAGAGATAACACAACTGGCCAAAACACTTGAGGCCGCTAATGGAACTTCGCGAGCCCCGTCTCTTTCGTCGCCCTCACCTTTTCCCAAGTCGAATTCAGTTTTTATTATTCATGGCCATGATGAGAACAACTGGCTGAAACTTGATCGAATGTTGCGAACAGAATTCAATCTAGAGCCAATTGTGATTCTAGCGAGAGCTGGCCAATCTCTTCCTACAATTCAAAAGTTTGAGAACGACGCTTCCAGATGCGCATATGCCATCGCTATGTTCACGCCTGACGATGCAGTATTCAACGAGAAGGCCGGTAAGTGTTCCCAAGCTCGCCCAAACGTAATTTTCGAGGCGGGCTGGTTTATAGGTCGTCTTGGCAAGGACCGCGTTTTATTGCTAGTGAAGAACGGCACTCAGCTTCATTCTGATTTCGCCGGGATGAATCGGATCGAATTTCAAGACGACATTAATCACAAATTTTTGGAGATTAAGCGCGAGCTTGAGGCTTCTCAGGTTATCCCATCATAAATGGCTTTGATGAGTCCCAAAGCCCAACGGGCTTTCGTCATGCAGCCCAGGAGTGCCGAGCGCTAGCGAGTGCTCTCCTGGGAGCCGTGCCACACGCGATCTCCGCAGGATCATGAACCTCAACGAGGTTCCGTCACCGAACGGCCCTGCGGCACCGCATGCGCGTGACGGGACCGCGTTGCGGTCCGGGAATGGGATGGGGGTGCTGTGCGCGATTCCCAAGGGAGCACTCGCCCAAGGCTCGGCACCCTTGGGCTGCATGACGGAACCGCATTGCGGTTCAATCCGGCATGCAACCGACCAACGTTTTTGATCATCCGTGCATTCATTTGATCGTTGACGCGGCGCAACAGTTTTCGTTACGCTGCGAACCATGCCGCAATCGCTTTCCAATGTCCTGATCCATGCGGTTTGGTCCACGAAGGAACGGGTTTCGTTTCTCACGGACAAGCCGCTGCGCGACGAGCTCCACTGCTACCTCGGTGGCATTTCGGCGCGACTGGATTGTCCGACGATGATCGTCGGGGGCGTGGCGGATCATGTTCACGTCCTGATGCGGCTGGCCCGCACGATCACGCTGGCGGACTGGGTGAAGGAGATGAAGCGCGCTTCCACCGTCTGGCTCATTGAGCAGGCGCAGCGCGATCCGATACTTTCCAAATTTCATTGGCAGTCGGGCTATGGCACCTTCTCCGTCAGTGAATCGAAAACGGATGAGGTGCGTGCCTACATCGCGAAGCAGGAGGAGCATCATAAGAAGATCACCTTCCAAGATGAGTACCGCCGCTTCCTCAAGGCCCACGGCATCGAGTGGGACGAGAAGTATGTGTGGGATTGAACTTGGTTCATTGATAAGCCAATTTGGGGCTGACAATTCAGCGTGCACCGCTTCCAGCGGCATGTGCGGCAGCTGATGCATGCTCTTGGTCAGACAGGGGATCTCCATTGATCCCCTCAATCGAAGCTTCAAGACTATCAATGTCCTGAGGCGTCTGTTTTTGGACAAGGAATGTGGGGTCATGAACGACCTCATCTCATACACTCTTCAGGCGGCAGGCGTGGTACTTGCTGCTGATTTCGCCGCCGGACTTGTCCACTGGATGGAGGACGCTTACATCCGTGAAGACACGCCGTGGCTGGGCCGGTGGATCGGACGGCCGAACATTGTGCATCATCACCTGCCGCGGCGCATGACGCGGAATACCTAGTGGGAGAGCAACAAGGAACTGCTGGTGGCGATGGGGCTGCTTAAAAACAAAAAACATACCAGCCATTTTTCGCGAACTTTGGAGGCAACCCGCTGGTTTCCAGCAGATTGGCATTGGGCGTTTCGGCGCATCTTTGGCGCGTGATGCTCGGAAAAGGGAATTACGGGACGCGCATCCCCCCCTTCTGCAATGCATCTTCGGCAATTTCCAGGCTCGTCTCCGCGACTTCTCTTCCGGGAACCGGGCGAGAGAAAGAGCTCCAAACCCCGGCTGTGATTTCCACCCAGATGATGCCACGCTTGGCAGCAACAGTCTTGGCCTGCTGGTCAAGGTCGTCTGGGAGTTGTTTCAGGATGGGTGTCATGCCGTCCATTTCACCTCAGGCGCTGACGATCAATCTCAGTCCTCTCGCACATTTTTCTTGTCCGGTTTCTCCTCCCCATGCGGTATAAGCATTCCCCGCCTGTTTTTTCCCAACCATGAAGCATCTTCTTTTCACCCTCGCCCTCCTAGGCTCGGTCGCATCCGCGCACGCGCAGGAATATCTCGAAATTTCGGCCAATCCGGGCGGTGCGGGAGGCGGCAAAAGGATCGTCCTCGTGGCCGGTGACGAGGAATACCACACCGAGGAAAGCATGCCCATGCTGGCGAAGATCCTGGCCAAGAAGCACGGCTTCAACTGCATCGTGCTTTTCTCCACGGACGAAAAGGCGGGCTACATCGACCCCAACAACCAGAAGAACATCCGTGGCACCGAAATGCTGGATGACGCCGACCTGCTCATCATCGGCACCCGCTTCCGCCAGCTTCCCGATGCGAGTCTGGCTCACTTCGCCAAGTTTCTAAACGCCGGCAAACCGGTGATCGGCTTCCGCACGGCCACGCATGCCTTCACGGGCAGCGCCAAAACCGGCGACTTCAAGTGGGCCGAGTTCGGCCTGAAAATCCTCGGGGAGAAATGGGTCAGCCACCACGGCTCACACAAAAAAGAAGGCACCCGCAGCATCGTCGTGGCCGCCAACAGCCAGAATGAAATTCTGCGCGGTGTCGGCGAGATCTTCTGCACCACCGATGTCTATGGTGCCCCGGATGTGAAGCCCGAGAACGAAACGATCCTGCTGCGCGGCGCAGTCACCGAGACGCTGGATCCCAAATCCAAGAACGTGGCCGGTGCCAAGAACGAACCCATGCAGCCGATCGCCTGGCTGCACGAGTACACCGCCCCCGATGGCACCACCAAGGGCCGCTCCTTCTGCACCACGATGGGCGCGTCACTGGACTACACGGACGAAAACCTCCGCCGTCTCATCGTCAATGCAGTGTACTCCCTGCTGAAGCTGCCCGTGGCGGCCAAAGCGGATGTCGCCTTCATCGACCCCTTTAACCCCACCGCTTTCGGTTTCATCAAGGACTCAGGCTACTTCAAGCAGCGCAATCTCAAGCCCGGCGACTTTGGCACCGGCAGCAGCCCTTCCATGGGAGTGCCCGAAGACAAATCCAAGCAGACATCGGCCAAGAAGACGGACGCGAAAAAGCCGGAAGAAGCCAAGCCTCCGCATGAGCCCAGCGTGGAACCCATCGCCGCGACCTCCGCACGCCCGCAGGCCGTCGCACCGCCGAGCAAAGGCGAGCACATCGTGCTCGTGGGCAATGGACTGGCCGAGCGCGACACCTGGTACAGCCGCATCGAAACCGAGCTGCAGCTCCGCTACCCGGACCGCGAGCTCTTCTTCCGCAACATGGGCCATGTGGGCGATACACCCGGCTTCCGCCCTCATCCTTCACGCGCCTCCCAGTGGGCCTTCCCCGGTGCGGAGAAGTTTCACCCCGACAAGCCCATTCACAACGGGCAGGGCTTCTATGCCACGCCTGACCAGTGGCTCACGCATCTGCAGGCAGACACGGTTGTCGGCTTCTTCGGCTACAACGAATCCTTCGACGGCCCCAGCAAGGTCGGCAATTTCGAGGCCGAACTCGACGCCTGGGTCGTCCACACACTCAGCAAGGCCTACAACGGCAAGACCGCTCCACGCGTCGTGCTGGTAAGCCCCGTCGCCTACGAAAACCAGAGCGCGAAACGCGACCTACCCAAGGGCGATGTCGAAAACTCGAACCTGCTGCTCTACGCGAGCGCTATTGAGAAAGTCGCCAATAAGCACGGCCTGACCTACATTGACCTTTTCTCCCCGACGCAGGAGATCGAAGCCAAAGGCGGCGAATTCTTCACCACGGGCGGCTTCATTCCGACCGAGAAGGGCTACGAGGAAGTGGCCAAGATGCTCGCCACCGGCCTGTATGGCCACGCGAGCTACGAGTCCAAGGCTGATCCCAAGCGGGTGCATGAGGCGGTGAAGGAGAAGGACTGGTTCTGGAACACCGACTACAACATCCTCAACGGCGTCCACGCCCACGGCCGCCGCTACAACCCCTACGGCCCGCAGAACTACCCTGATGAAGTGCAGAAGTCCCGAGAGATGACCGCGCTGCGCGATGGCCTGATCCACGCCGTCGCCACCGGCAAAACCACCGAGCTGAAAGTCGATGACAGCAAAACGCACGCACTGCCTCCCGTGCCGACCAACTACGTGCCAAGCGTCAAAAACGGCAGCGAGAAGTACCTGTATGGCGAGGAAGCGCTGAAGTCCCTCAAAGTGCCGGAAGGCTACAAGGTGGAGATGTTTGCCTCCGAGAAGGAGTTCCCGAACCTCGCGAACCCGATGCAGATGTCCTTCGACAACAAAGGCCGCCTCTGGGTCGCCACGATGCCGACCTACCCGCACTACAAGCCCGGCGATCCGATGCCGGATGACAAGATCCTCATCTACGAAGACACGGACGGCGACGGCAAGGCGGACAAAGAAATCGTCTTCGCGGACAAGCTGCACCTGCCCATCGGCTTTGAGCTGGCCACCGAAGGCGTCTATGTGACCCAGGAGCCCAACCTCGTGCTGCTGCGTGACACCAACGGCGACGACCATGCCGACAGCATGGAGATCATCCTCGGCGGCTTTGACACGCACGACACGCACCATGCCATCAGCGCTTTCACCGCTGACCCCAGCGGTGCCTTCATGATGTGTGAAGGCGTGTTCCTCCACTCGAACATCGAGACGCCCTACGGCCCCGTGCGCTGCGTCGATGGCGGCTTCTACCGCTACAGCCCACAACGCGGCATGCTGGAGCGCACCATTCAGATGAGCATCCCCAACCCTTGGGGCTTCGTCTTTGACCAGTGGGGCCAGGATTTCCTCCTCCACACCTCCGGCACCACCCTGAACTGGGCGCTGCCCGTTGAGGTGAAGCCCGCCTTTGGCAGCAAGACACCCTCTGCGGCGGACCTCGTGCCGAAAGACCACAAGGTGCGCCCCACCAGCGGCCTGGAGGTCGTCTCCTCTCGCAATTTCCCCGACGAAGTGCAAGGCGATCTCATCTACTGCAACGCCATCGGCTTCCTCGGCATCAAGCAGGTCAAAATCGAAGATGACGGCACGGGCTGGAAGACGGCGCATCGCCACGACCTCCTCGTCAGCACGGACGGCAACTTCCGCCCCGTCGATCTCGAATTCGCAGCCGATGGCTCGCTCTACGTCATCGACTGGCACAACGTCCTCATCGGCCACATGCAGCACAACGCCCGCGATCCCCTGCGTGACCACGTGCATGGCCGCATCTACCGCATCACCTACGCGGGCCGTCCGCTCCTGAAGCCCGCACCCGTCGCAGGTGCGCCCCTTGCCACGCTCTTTGAAGACCTCAAGGAACCCGAACTCCGCACCCGCTACCGCACCCGCCGCGAACTCCGTGCTCACGATCCCAAGGAAGTCCTCCCCGCCATCAAGACCTGGGCCGCTGAACAGAAGGACACACACGCCAAGCTCGAAGCCCTCTGGGTCACCTGGGGTCTGAACGAGGCCGATGAAGGCCTGCTGCGCGAGATGCTCGCCTCCCCCGACTTCCACGCCCGTGCCGCAGCCGTGCGCGTGCTGCGCTACAACACCCACCGCATCGCCGATCACGTGGCCCTTCTCGAAAAAGCAGCGGCCGACGAACACGGCCGCGTGCGTCTCGAAGCCATCGTCGCCGCCTCCTGGCTGCCGAACATTCCCGCCGCGAAAAACATCGTCGCCATTGCCGCGAAGCTCCCGCTGGATGACTGGAGCAAGGCCGCCGCCCAGACCGCTGCGGACCGCCTCGCCGGCATCGCCGAAGTAGTGCGCCCTGAGCATCCCGTCATTCCGCCGCCCGCGTATCTCAGCGACGCCGCGAAAAAGCAGTTCAAGCTCGGCCAGGATGTCTATTTCCGCGAAGGCCACTGCGTCACCTGCCATCAGCCCAACGGCGCCGGCATTGATCCCGCCTTCCCGAGCATCGTGAAGAGTCCTTGGGTCACCACCGACCGCGACCGCCTCATCAAGATTGCCATGTACGGCCTCATGGGCCCCCTCAAGGTCGGCGACAAGGAATACAACGGTCAGGTGCCCATGACGCCCTTCGGCGGCATGCTCAAAGACGAGGAACTCGCCGGAGTCCTCACCTTCGTGCGCAATCACTTCGGCAACAAAGCCGACCCCGTCTCCGCCGCCGAAGTCAAAGCCGTCCGCGACGCCAACCCCGGCCGCATGATGCTCTACACCACCGATGAATTGCTGAAGCAGCATCCGATGAAGTAAGCAGCAGCTACAAAACGAATGATCCCCAACGCCGGGCCCTCACAGGCCCGGCGTTGTCGTTTTGCTGAATCCGACACATCCTTTGCCGGTAGTTTTTGACAGACGGGCACGTTTAACCACGCGCCCAACCATGAACCGTCTCCTTCTCCTTCCTCTCCTGATTGCCTCCTTCGCCTCCGCGCAGGACGGCTTCAAACCGCTCTTCAACGGC
>NCCR01000186.1 GCA_002279765.1 Verrucomicrobia bacterium 12-59-8
ATATTACCTCCTCCCCATTAAGGTAGTCGAGTTGTCACCCAAGACAAAGGACGAGGACAATAACGACATCGCAGGTTCTGAGAAGCCCAGCAGCGGCAACCCGACCCGCCGCTCACCGATGGCTTCAACGGCGACGCCGATGAACAGGGCCATTTGAAGGACCCCGGTGAACCCACCACATTCAGTGTTTTCATTGACAAGTAGAGAAAAACTATTTGATGTTTTGGACGAGGGCTGGAGCAAACCATCGTCTTCACGCCTTCAAGGTTTGGATGCGAACGGAAACCCTGATGCCGAAGCGTGGGTGGTAGAAATGGGGCGACAAGTCGGCACACAAGCCTCTGAAACGAAGATTCGATACATCATCAAGAGTGGGACAACTGGCGACATCATTACTGCTTATCCCGTCTCTGGACTTCAACCTTAATTCGCAATGCTCCAAACCATCAATCCAAAGTGTCCAATTTGCGGTCAAGGAGGTCTGATCCTCGTTCGCCTTCTCGATTTAGACTCGAGAGTCTGCGTTCTGTGTAGCGAGTGTGAAGCGATCTGGGAGGGCAGAATCTCAACTCCATTAATCCCTATTATTCGTTTTGAATCATACGCAGAACAGCATGGAATTGAAGCCGACTGGCATCGAATAGAAGAACTCGACTCATTACCCGAGGTCTCTCCTCCCGCGTCGACGCCTGCGCTGGACAGTCATCGGCAAGGCCGATGACTCGTTACGCAGCAGGCAACTGGCCTTCCGCAAATCCAGCGCTCCGTAAAGCTCGCGACTCCGCACCGTTGTCAACCATCGAAGTGCTTGTGTCGCTTTAACAATCTTGGCTTCAACTATGTGCTCAGAGTTTGCGAGGAGGTGCAGCCATGAAATCCTTGATGGTTCCACTAGCTTGCTTGGCCTTCACCACTGCGGCTATCGCTGATCCTCTGGCCCGTCAGTATGCCGCAGAGATCGTGCGCCAGAATGTCAAAGTTCCTGACACTGAAGCCGCCTACGACGAGCAATTTGCCAAGCCTGAAACCACATCCCGTGCCGAAAGCCATCGAAGCGAAACCATCGCCGCCGATTGAGGAACCAACATCATCAACACCATGGAGCATCATCGCCGTGTTGATCGTGGCGGCGATTGGCCTGCTGTGGTTGTTGCTCAAAAAGCGGAAGTGATGCGGCCTGCAACGTCATGGGAGCCAACTCCAGCAAGAAGGGGGCAGGGGGGAATGACACTTGCTTAACGGGGTGGATGGCACTTTAATACTAGGTCATGCCAGTTTAAATTAGGTGTTTGATTAGGCAAGATGCGTGTTCCGCAAGGCTGTATCCACTCTGATTTGCCAGCAACCAAAATCTCGCGACTATAAAGTTAAATTTACACACGACGGCCTGCCAAATGGTCTGCTGAGTCGTTGCCGGTCCGAGATCAAGCAGGACCGTCCTGAAGTGCCGATACCCCCTCATCATTGGGGGCAGTGCTCTGCCGGCTCGCGGCGCGAAGGGCAGACTCCTTCGCCCCGTTGGTGCGGCCAGGTAGCAGCACGCACTGGTTTTTTGACCCTGCAGGAGAGTCTGTGGGGTGTCGAACGGCGTAACCCATTTGCGGTCTAAAGAGCGCGAACCTTGACATCCGGGGTGAAAGCATGCCCTAAGTAGGCCCTTTTTCCGATATAACCTGTTCATACGCACATGCCCAAAACCCTGATCATTGCCGAAAAGCCCAGTGTCGCAGCCGATCTTGCCCGCGCACTTGCCAAAGCCCCCGGCATGAAACCTTTCGCCAAAGAGAAGGACTGGTATGAGAATGAAACGCACGTGATCTCCTCTGCTGTGGGCCACCTGCTGGAACTCGGCATGCCGATGGTGGATGGCAAGAAAATCGGCTGGGGCTTCACCAGCCTGCCGATCATGCCGGAGCAGTTTGAGCTCAATCCCATCGAGCAAAGCGCGGACCGCTACAAGCTGCTGACCAAGCTGCTCAAGCGCAAGGACGTGGACAGCGTGATCAATGCCTGCGATGCCGGGCGTGAGGGCGAGCTGATTTTCCGCTACATCATGGACGCCAGCGGCTGCAAGAAGCCGGTGCAGCGCCTGTGGATGCAGTCCATGACGCAGGGATCCATTCTGGATGCCTACAAGCATCTGCGCACAAACGAGCAGATGCTGCCGCTGGCGGACGCGGCGAAGTGCCGCAGCGAAAGCGACTGGCTGGTGGGCATCAATGGCACGCGTGCGCTCACCGCGCTGAATTCACGCCATGGCGGCTTCCGCCTCACCCCGGTGGGCCGGGTGCAGACGCCGACTCTGTCCGTGCTGGCTCATCGTGAGCATGACATTGCCGCCTTCGTGCCGCGCACCTATTTTGAAGCCATCGCGCTGTTTGAGGTGAAGGCTGGCCAGTATTCAGGCCGCTGGATTGACGAGAGCTTCAAGAAAGACGAGAACGACGAGCACAAGAAAGCCGAGCGTCTCTGGGACCAGGGCACCGCGCAGGCGATCGCCGACCGCTGCAAGGGCAAGCCGGGCGTCATTGAGCAGATCACCAAGCCGACCCGTCAGGCCCCTCCCCTGCTCTATGATCTGACCAGCCTCCAGCGTGAAGCGAGCAACCGCTTCGGCTTTTCCGCACGGCGCACCCTGCAAATCGCGCAGGCGCTCTATGAAAAGTTCAAGGTGCTGACCTATCCTCGTACCGATTCGCGCCACCTGCCGGAAGATTATCTCGGCACCGTGACCGAAACGCTGCAGACTTTCGCCAGCCATGACAGCCGCAAGCAGGACGCCCTACCCCATGAACTGGGCACGCACGCCGCCACGGCTTTGGACAAGAAGTGGGTGAAGCTCAACAAGCGCATTTTCGACAGCAGCAAGGTCAGCGATCACTTTGCCATCATCCCCACCGGGCAGATTCCCCCGAAGGAGCTGCCTGAGGCCGAGCAGAAGCTGTTCGACATGGTGGCGCGCCGTTTCGTGGCTGTGTTTTTCCCTGCGGCCGAGTTTGAAGTGACCACGCGCATCACGCGGGTGGGCCAGGATGCCTTCCAGAGCAACGGCAAGGTGCTCAAAGAGCCGGGCTGGCTGGGTGTCTATGGCAAGAAGGCGGCGGAGGAAGCCGCTGAAGGGGGCGAAGACGCCGCCAAACTGCTCGTGGCCGCGAACACCGGCGACAAAGCCAGCACGCTGGATGTCGAGGTGAACGAGCACCAGACCAAGCCGCCACCGCGCTTCACGGAAGCCACCATTCTTTCCATGATGGAAGGGGCGGGCAAACTCGTGGAGGACGAAGAACTTGCCGAAGCGATGAGCGAACGCGGTCTCGGCACGCCTGCGACGCGTGCTGCGATTATCGAAGGTCTGATCATGGACCGGTACATCGAGCGTGTGCAGCGTGACTTCCACGTCACCGCCAAAGGGCTGGCCCTGATTGATCAGATCAGCGCCATTGGCATTGAAGCGCTCAGCTCACCGGAAATGACCGGCCAGTGGGAGTACAAGCTGCGCCAGATGGAGCACCGCGAGCTGGACCGCGCCAGTTTCATGCGGGACATCCGCCACCTGACCAAGCAGGTCGTGGAAAAAACCAAGGCCTACTCCAAGGCCGCCAAGGACAAGGTGTTCCCTGACTTCCACGCCACCTGCGGCGTATGCGGCAGCAAGGAAGGCTACAAGCAGACCGAAGAGTTTTACGGCTGCAAAAATCCGAAGTGCAAAGTGCGCGTCTTCAAGACCGTAGCCAGCCGCGCGCTCAGCGAGGATGAAATTCGCACCCTGATCGAGACACGCTTCCTCGGTCCGCTCGAAGGCTTCCGCAGCAAAAAGGGCAAGGACTTCAGCGCCGCGCTGCAGATCAAGGACGACATGAAGATCGCCTTCGTCTTTGGCGACGGCTCAGATCCCGACAGCATCAACTGGGACGAGTGCCCGGTGATCACGGACTGCCCGGTGTGCGCCAAGAAAGGCCGCAAGGGAGAAAAGATCTACGAAACGGCGGATGCCTACCAGTGCAAAATCAACGCCGCCGAGACGTCCAAGTGCAACGCACGGCTGCCGAAGAAGCTGTGCCAGAAGGACATCACGCCGGAAAATGCGCGCGAGTTCTTTGCCGATGGCAAGACCTCGCTGATCACAGGCATGATTTCCAAACGCGGCCGCCCCTTCAGCACCTTCCTCGTCTGCACGCCTGGAGAGAAACGCATCATGAGCTGGGAGTTCCCGCCGCGTGAAGCGAAGCCAAAGGCCGAGAAGAAGGCGAAGAAGCCTGCGGGTGTCAGCGGGCGCTAAATGCACCAGTTGCGGCGCAACTGGGCTACTTGGCTTTCGCCAGATGCGCGTACTTCGTCTTCCAGTCTTCTGGAAGGCGGGCGGGCCTGCCTTCGGGCATCTGCACCAGCGCCAGTGACTGGCAGCAGGTGATGAGAAGGGCATTGTCTTCAGCACGGCGCACTTCAAAGGAGCACCAGAAGCGCACGCGTTCGACGGTTTCGAGCCTGCCGTGAATGACGATTTCGTCCCCCAGTCTGGCTGGTTTTTTATAGTCGATCTCGGTGCGCACCACGACGGGGTAGAGCTGCGTCTGCGCCATTTCGCGCAGCTTCATGCCCATCAGGCCAGCTAGGCGCGTGCGCGCGGTCTCGATCATGCGGAGGTAGGCGATGTTGTGGACCACGCCACCGCAGTCGGTGTCAAAAAACATCACTTCTTCCCGGGTTTCGATGGTCGGCGTGTGTTGCATGTCAGTTCAGAGCGGCACGCACCGTGGCTTCATCGACACCACGCAGTCCAAAGACACGCAGCACGGTGTCTTCGATGAGATTGTTGGGGCAGGAGGCGCCAGCGGTAATGCCGACGGTCACGGGACCATCGCCTGCCAGCTTGGTGGAGTAGCTCTCCTTCTCTGCCTTGAGGTGCAGATCAAAATGAACAATCTGCTCCAGGGACTTGAGGCAGTCGGCGGTGCGGATGAAAAAGGTCGGGAGCTGCTGCTCGCCGATCTCGACGAGATGGGTGGTGTTGGAGCTGTTGTAGCCGCCGACGACGAGCAAGACATCCAGCGGCTGCTGCAACAGGCCAAAGAGCGAGTCCTGCCGCTCCTGCGTGGCACCGCAGATCGTGTCAAAGACTTGGAAATTCGTAACGCCTGCTTCGGGGCCATGGCGATCCAGCACGGCCTGCCGCAGACGCCGCTGCACCTCCTCCGTCTCCGATTTGAGCATGGTCGTCTGATTGGCCACGCCAATGCGGGTGAGATGCAGGTCAGGATCAAAGCCATCGGAATGAGCACTGGCCGGAAAGCGCTGCATGAACGCGTCTTTGTCGCCGCCGTTGCGGACGTAGTCACAGACGTAATCGACATCGGCCAGGCTGAGCACCACCAGGTAGTTGCCCATGCCATCATCCCCCATGGCGCGGGATGAGGTGGCGCGGGTTTCCTCATGGCTGGCTTTGCCGTGAATGATGGAGGTGAAGCCCGTCTTGGCATACTGGCGGACGCGCTTCCAGACGCTCATGACATCGCCGCAGGTGGTATCGACCACCATGCAGCCACGGGCGGCGATGAGCTTCATGAGCCGGGTTTCTGCGCCGAAGGCGGGCACAATCACCACGTCCTCCGGTGTCATGGTGGCGACCATCGTCTCATGATCGACATTGGGAATGCTCACCACGCCCATTTCGGTGAGCTGGCGGTTGACCTCCTGATTGTGGATGATCTCCCCCAGCAGAAAGACGCGGCGGTCGGCAAAGACTTTGCGGGCGGCGTAGGCTAGGTCGATGGCGCGTTCGACACCGTAGCAGAAACCAAAATCACGGGCCAGGCGCACCGTGGTGGCACCGATCTGGATCACGCTGCCTTTGGCGCGAATCTGCTCAACAATGTGGCTGCGGTAATGAGTCTCCACCTCGGCCTGCACACGCTCCATCACCTCCGGGGTGCGAACATTCACACGACGGGCGACTGGAACGGATGCAGACATGAGACGGGAATTGAGATGACTCAGTAGTACATTTTGCCCTTGGCAGCGTCTTCAAAGACCTTGTTGCTGTTCATGTAGGAATCAGGCGGGTCGGCGAGGCTGCTGTCATCGAGAACCGGGAGGGTTTTGCCAATGGTAGCGTCTTCAGGCTGGGATTCGGCAATGTTGAGCGGCGTGCCGGTCCTGACCATGCTGAAAATCTTCTGCGCGGACTTGATCGGCAGACGGACGCAACCGTGGGTGCAGGGATAAGGCTTCACCCAGCCCCAGTGCATGCCGTAGGCGGACTGGAACTCCATCCAGAAGGTCATGGGGTAGCCGGCACCAGGCATGCTGGCACGACGGCGGTTGGCCACTTTGCTGTAGATGGTGAAGTTACCCTTGGGCGTCGGGCTGCTGGTGGTGCCGACGGAGCATGGGGTCGCGAGCAGAACCTCATTGCCTTCCATCACATAGACGCGCTGGGCGCCAGTGCTGAGCTTCACCCGCACATTCGCTGGGTTTTTCACCGCTTTGGCCGGTGGGTCAAAGTTCAGGGAGTAGTTGCCTTTTTTGGCGACTGCGCAACTGCTGAGAGCGAGAGCAAGTCCGGTCAAGGCAAACGCCTGTAGGGAACGGCGGAAGATAGATGGGTGCGAATTCATAGAGGCTGCGCATGTAGCACATGATTGCCCTCACTCCACCGTTTTTCTTTGTGGATGATCCTCTTGCAGAGAACGCGAAACTTTGCCCTCGTTGCGGCGTTGTATCGCCCCACATGCCCACCCCCACTTTGATCGACGTTCTCGTACGCACTGCCGCCAGCGCCGGATGCGAGGAACCGACGCGCCTGCGCCACGCCCTGGAAATCGCCTCGGACAACCGGCAGCCGCTCATGGATGCCGTGGTGGACAGCACCATGGTGGATGAAGACCGCTTCTTTGCCGAACTGGCCACCGGCCTGGGCATGCCCTACGCCGAGGAGGGCGCAGGCGAGGCCGCCGAAGGCCTGCGCAACAACTTCCCTGCCAAGCTGGCGCTGCGCCACCGCATCTGCCCCCTGCACGTGGCAAGCGGCGAGGCGACAATCCTGACCTACAATCCCTTCGACCTCAGTGCGCGGCAGGCCGTTGGCCAGGAACTGCGCAAACGTGTGCACTGGCAGATCGCCCCGCGCCACCGCATCCTCGAAGCGCTGCATCAGGGCTACGGGGTCGGCGCGGAAAACTTCGAAGAACTGCTGGAAGGCCGCGAAGGCGGCGACGAGCACGACGACATGAAGCAGGAAACCACCGTGCTCGATGAGGCGGATGAAGAAGCCACGGTGCTCAACTTCGTGAACCAAATCTTCCGCGAAGCGTTGAAGGAACGCGCCACGGACATTCACATGGAGCCGCTGGAGCGCGATCTGCGCATCCGTTACCGCGTGGATGGCAAGCTGCTCGAAGTCCCTGTGCCGCCCAACATGCGCCTGCTGCAGGCCTCGCTCATTTCGCGCCTCAAGATCATGGCTCACCTCGACATCGCCGAGCGCCGCATGCCGCAGGACGGCCGCATCAACCTCGAACTCGATGGCGAACCCATCGACGTGCGCGTGGCGACCATCCCAAGCGTGAACGGTGAATCCGTGGCGCTGCGCTTGCTGACCCGCAAAAAGTTTGACCTGATGGCGCTAGGGCTTGATCCCGCTACCGAGGCAACCATTCGCAAACTGCTGGCCGCACCGAACGGCATCATCCTCGTCACCGGCCCAACGGGTTCGGGCAAGTCCTCCACGCTCTACACGTTCCTCAAGGAGCTCAACACGAAGGAGCGCCGCATCGTTACCATCGAAGATCCGGTGGAAAACAAGCTCGACGGCATCATCCAGATTGCGGTGAAACCGGAGATCGACCTCACCTTCGCCGCCGGTCTGCGCAGCATTCTGCGTGGCGACCCCAACGTCATCATGGTCGGGGAAATGCGCGACCAGGAAACGGTCGAGATCGCCATTCGCGGCGCTTTGACCGGCCACTTGGTTTTCTCCACGCTGCACACGAACGACGCCGTCGGCGGCATCTCGCGTCTCATCGACATGGGCATCGAGCCGTTCATGATTTCGTCCTCCGTGCGCGCCTTCCAGGCCCAGCGGCTCGTGCGCACCCTGTGCGGTTTGTGCAAGCAGCCCGCGCATTACGAAGACAGTCACCTCCGCACTACGGGCTTCCCGATGGAATGGAAGAGCCAGCTCTACAAGCCGGTCGGCTGCCGCGCCTGCCGCAACACCGGCTTCACCGGACGTCTGGCCATCATGGAAATCTGCCTCATGACCGAAGCCCTGCAGGAGAAGATCAACAACCGCGCCAACACGATGGAACTCAAAGTCCAGGCGCTCAAGGATGGCATGGTCCCCATGCGCCAGTATGGATTTCGCAAAGCCTCTCAAGGGGTGAC
>NCCR01000187.1:0-616 GCA_002279765.1 Verrucomicrobia bacterium 12-59-8
AAGTGCTGACCATCATGCTTCCATGGGTTTGCCCGCCCTGGCGGAGCGCGGGTCGTGATCCTCTCGCAGTGCACCAATGATAATACGATGAATCCTCGCTTCTTCTGCCCTCTGCCTGACGAACCCGTCGGCGTGCTCGCGCTGCCGGCTGCGGTCGCCCACCACGTTGAACGCGTGCTGCGCCTGTCGGCCGGCGACCCGCTGACGCTGTTCGACGGTCGCGGTTTCGAGCTTGAAGCTCGACTCGAAGGCAAGGGTCGAGACCTGCGCGCAGTGCTCGGCGAGCGTCGTGCGCCCGTGCGGGAGCCCGCGCTGCAGATCACGCTGATGCAGTGTCTGGCCGCGTCGGACAAGATGGACTGGATCGTACAGAAAGCGGTCGAACTGGGTGTTTCGCGGGTACAGCCCGTGAGCTGCCGGCGCGCTGTCGTCCGGCTGGCCGGCGATCGTGCCCAGCGCCGCGTGGAGCACTGGCGCCAGATTGCCGTGGCGGCCTGCGAGCAGTGTGGCCGCAACGTCGTGCCCCAGGTGCTGCCGCTGCTTTCCTTCGAGCAGGCCGTCGCGGGTGCCGACGGGCAGCGCCTGCTGCTGCACCCGGAAGGTGGGGTGCCGTTGT
>NCCR01000187.1:655-4392 GCA_002279765.1 Verrucomicrobia bacterium 12-59-8
GCCGCAGCGGATTTGCCGCACTCACCCTGGGCCCGCGCGTGTTGCGCACCGAATCGGCCGGCGTGGCCGTGGTGGCCGCGCTCAACGCCCTGATCGGAGACTTCTGATGTTCGATGCGCTGACCCCGCTTCAGGCGATGGACGATGGCCAGTTCGATCGGGCGGTCGCGCGGCTGCGTGCCGACCTGCTCGATGCGCAGTACTCGATACTCGAGCAGGCGCGTACGCCGGTGATCCTGCTGATCGCGGGCGTGGCAGGCGCCGGGCGTGGCGTCGTGGTCAATACGCTGAACGAGTGGATGGACCCGCGCCACATCCGCACCAGTGCCTTCGGGCCGCGCGACGAAGCCGAACGTCTGCGACCCCATATGTGGCGCTTCTGGCAGGCGCTGCCGTCGCGCGGTCGCACCGCCATCGTGTTTGAAGCGTGGTTCAGCGAAACCATCAGAGATCGCGTCGACCGGCGCATCAAGCGGCCGGCGTTCGATCGCACGTTGCAGTCGATCAGGCGTTTCGAGCACATGCTCGCGATGGAAGATGCGGTGGTACTCAAATTCTGGCTGCATCTGGACGCCGACACCCAGCGTGCCCGCTTCAAGGCGCTCGAAAAGGACGCCGCAACGCGCTGGCGCGTCACGCCCGAGGACTGGCACGAACATCGCCATCACCGCCGGCTGTGCAAGGTGGCGGAAAAAGCGATCCGCGAGACGGATGACCCGCATGCGCCTTGGCATCTGATCGACGCGCGTGACACGCGTCTGTGCGAACTGGCGGTTGGCCGCATCGTTTTACGCGCGCTGCGCGTCGCGCTGGCCGGGCGCCCGGCCAGACCGGCACCGCTGCTGCTGCCCTCGATGGCGGTGGCCGAAGCGCCCGCAGCGCCAGTCAGCGAAGCAGTGGGTGCAACGAGGCCGATGACCAAGGCGCTCTATCAACCCGCGCTGGAAGCCTTGCAGGGGCGACTGAACCTGCTGCTACGCCAGCCGGCTTTCGACGCGCGCTCGCTGGTTCTGGTATTCGAAGGCATGGACGCAGCCGGCAAGGGGGGGGCGATCCGCCGCATCACCCATGCACTCGATGCGCGCTTCTACCGTGTTCATCCGGTTGCGGCGCCATCCGAACACGAACGCAAGTACCCATGGCTGTGGCGTTTCTGGCGTGACGTGCCGCGCAACGGCCGGGCGGCGCTGTTCGACCGCTCGTGGTACGGCCGGGTGCTGGTCGAACGGGTGGAAGGCTTTGCCGAGCCGGAGGACTGGGCGCGCGCCTACGACGAAATCAACGCCTTCGAGCAGGAATGGGTCGCACATGGCGCGGTAGTCTGCAAGTTCTGGCTCGATGTCAGTCCCGACGAACAGCTGAAGCGCTTCAACGAGCGCAGTCGCACCCGATTCAAGCGCTTCAAGATCACCCAGGCAATGAGACGTTTATTCAGGAAATCAGCATCACTCCGCCCAAAGATTTCACCGAGGAAGAAACTGCTTAAAAGATCATGAGCTGGCGCCTACTCAAACAAGTTCCAAAGCTCGCCGTGGCTTTGGGTGTAGTCATCACGAGCACTGTATTGTTTGGCATCTGGTGGCATTTTTGGTCGCCGAAAAAGCATGAGGCGTCCGTCAATCAGGATGTGGCTGTAAATGCTCAGAGGGAGGCAAAAGCGGCGCAAATGGCTCCACGAATGGACAGGTTCATTCTGGCGGGAAATGACCTCATCGACATTGATTCGGGCGAAGTGGTAGCCGCAAACTGGCTCAAGGGTGAGCAGCCGCTCAAACTCATGTTTGACTCGGCAAGCAGCAAGGTCATTGCGAGATTTGATCGTGGCTTCAAGCGCTACAATCTTGACGGCAGCGAAGACGCGGTGCTCGGGAGGAACAATGGCCTCATCATCTCTGATGACATGGACTTGGCGATTTTTGCCAATCAGGGCGACGTGTGGAAGGCCGGTATTGACTGGAGCGGGTTCAAGCTGACGGGCGAAGCGCGGGCAACGAGCATCGGCGGCTTCCAAGAAAACTACTTCGTGCAAAACCTCGTGCTGGCTTCAAAGAGCGCTTTGGTGGTCAGGAACATGAATCAGCTTGTGAGGGTGAACCTTGGTAGCGGCGAGGTTGCACCGCTGCCGCTGACAATCACTGATGCAGCGGTTCGCCGTTCGCCTGACGGCGGCGTATTCATGGGAGATCAAACCGGCGCGGGCGGAACCACGCTCTATGCTTTCGATGTTGCCACTGGTCAGGTGAAAACCAAAGAGCTTGGTGGGCAAACGGGAGTGACCGGTGTGCTGTGGTTGGACAAGGATCGTTGCTGCATTCTGGTCAATGCGCAGTTCATCGTGATGTATGACAGGGCGAAGGGCAGTTTTGAGGAGCACATGAAGCTGCCTGCGCGAATCGTGCAGATGGCCTTGCCATCGCCCTCGAAGCGGTTTGTGGTCGCCTTGGGCGACGGCAGTGCGGGCTTTGTGGACCTTGAGAAAAAGGATGTGATCCCGCTAACCGCTGCCGCGCAAAATCTGGACTGGATCGACGATGATGCGGTAATCATGGCCAACACCACGATGGACAGCAACCAGCGCGGAACGTGGGTGATGAAGCTGGGGCAGAAACCAAATCGCGTGAGCACAGAACCCTATCCGTTTGCTGACAGCGGCAAAGGCTGCGTGCTTGCGTTGAAGCAGGCTGGTCTGGTGATTTTCGGAACACAAAATGCTCTCTTCAAGATGAACTTGGGTGGCACCGATGCTGTGAAGTTTGCAAACCTCCAGCGTCCTGTGATGCGACTTCAGCCCATAGAAAAGTGGAAGAGCTAAATGTGATCTTGGGGCAAAATGCTTTCGATTTACAATATGATTTGTGAAAACGGTTAGTAAACACTTGCCTTCACAAGGATATTGCATTGTGGAGAGGATAACGAGCTGTTGTATTTTCCTCCAGAAATGCAGGTTCCGTCATCAGCAGCAACAGGCAGTGGCAAATAATCAGAATCTGCTGAAGCAATACCAGGAGCTATATTTACCGCAATAATATTTCCTGAGGTAGGCAGGCCATCATCCATTTTTGAATCAAGTGCTGCCGCGTCAATAGGCTTTACATAATTACCGCCGTAATATTGATAATTGAAATCAAATGGCTGGTTTGGTTGCGCCAAGAACCAGAATATTTGTCCGCTGCCATTACTGACGGGGATCACTCCGGCCCCCGCGCCGGAAAGTTTTACAAGCGGTAACATACTGCCAATTCCAAATGGAGGTTGTAGATAATAACTACCATTATTATTGGGCCCAAAAGTAGCTACATAGTTCTCTGATATATACCCAGCTTCATGGAGGTCAGAAAAAAAGAAGCTGGCCTCGCTTAAACCAAGCCGGTTATCTCCACCAGGGTTCGCGCAACATGCAACATCCAGCTTATGGTTACCATACATAGCTCCGGTCCAATAGACACCTTTTGCTCTATAACCAGATTCTCCAGGCAAGACATTAAATGAGCCGATGTATTGTTGCGTGGCAATATCAAATTGCTGCAACTGCCTGACCTGAGCATTGATTCTTGAAGTGCTAATCATGCTTTGCGCGGCGAGGATGCCACCAATGAGCAGCCCGACAATAACTAGGACTATTGCCATTTCTACGAGCGTAAAACCTCTTCTCTGCCTCATGCGTTGCATCCTCCTTTGAGGTCTGCTTAACAGATTGATAAATCAAAGACAAGCTTCATGGCAATTGTGCAACGCAAC
>NCCR01000187.1:4455-12807 GCA_002279765.1 Verrucomicrobia bacterium 12-59-8
TTCGCGAAGCGATGTGTCTTCCACTGCTCGAAGAGACACTTTGTATTCACTACGCCGCCGACAGGCGGCAACCCCAGGGACGGGCAGGGCGGGGACTTTTCCGAAATTCACCGCAGAGCGAACGAATGAGAGCGGCGCTGCTGGTTCATGGCGTTGGACCTTGAAGCATACCGCCTACGCCATCAATGGGCGTGGTGGCGTTGCTGCGACAATCGCAGCGTTGAGCCGCTTAGAAACTGCGGCAAGTGAAGGTAGCGCAACTACAAGGTTTTGAATCTCCTGAAAAGCGAACTTCGCGGCATCTAGTAGGTCTGGTGCGCCTCGGAACAAATCACGAGTCATCAGCAAGGCATACTCGGACTCAATATCTGGGGTGAAGTCGATCATCTGTTCGATGCATTCCATTGAAATTTGATGCCCTGGGAAAAGGGGCGTTTCAAAATCAGCGTCTTGATGGTTGGTGTTATCGTTCATGGCTTTCGTCTCCTTTTTATGTTGGGCTGCGCCTCTCGCTGCCTGATGGCAAAGCAAAGAAAAGTCCCTTCAAGCCGAAGCGAAGCGAACCGGTCACAGCCGAAAATTGGGGGAGACCTTCAGGGGGAACCAATTTTCTGCTTGAGCGGGCGGCGGGGACTTTAGCTTGCCATCTGAAAGGCACGAAGGGCGCACCCTCCAAGAGGTGGGAGACGGCCAGAATGACGGCACCTCTGCCCTGATTTAAAGCCCCTAACGGGGCAGTGCTTCAAGGTGAAGATGCAATTTCCGGTCGTGGGCCATGTTGCAGGATAGCGAGACAGCGCGGCGGTAGCTGAGGCAGTGATAAACTTTGCCTTGGGGCTGGCGGCTCTGCGCTTCGATCACCGCCACGCGCCAAGCGGCCCGGGGTCTGCCTTCGATTTTAACGGCTCCGGCATGGGGGCCGGTCACTTTGACAAGGGCGTTCATGGTCGGTTTTGGTTCGGACGTTTGGAGATGATGCCGCGCACGGTGGCCGCGACGGTTTCGAGCGGCTGGCGCATGGGGTCGCCAGTCCAGCCAAGGCACGCGGCGCGGATAGCGAGCTGGTTTTCCAGCTCGTCAAACTCGGCGTCTGTGAGGTCTGCCGATTCGATCAGCTCGGCATCAGTCAGGGCAAGCAAGGCGCTCATGGCTTCACCTCCTCGGGCTGAATGCTGAGGATGTAGTTGGCTGCCTTTTGCGCCTGTGATGCGGCGCGAATGATCCAGCCTTTGGCGTCTTTGCCTTTCAGGGCATCAATCCAGCTTTGCAGGTAGGCGGCTGAATTGCTGATTTCATCTTCCATGATGCCAGCGTGAGCATTCAGGAACGAAGCGCCCATTTCTGCAACAAGCTCTTCCTCTGCGTAAGTCTTGCGGGCGGTGTCGCCTGCTGAATCAATGCCCTTGTTCTCAAGCAATGACTTGCGGGCAAGGCGTGAGGCGTGCCCTGTCGAGTGCGCCAGTTCGTGAAACAGCGTTGAATAATAGGCTTCCTCACTGTCAAAGAAGCAGCGCTCCGGCATGTGGACGCTGTCAGTTCTTGGGCGATAGCAAGGAACCGCGTTCCCCTCAAAAATGGCGGGAGCGTTTGGCATCGCTGCGACGATCTCACGAGCGCGGGCGGTCTTTTCGGTGATGGAAAGCTCTGGCAGGTTTTCGGGTTGCGGGAATTCGATTCCCTCAATCTGCGAGGCATGAAACACGGTGTAAGCCTTCAAAAAGCGGTGGGTTTCTCCGCTCTCGTCTTCCTGCGCTGGGGCGTCGTCCTCGTGCTTGGTATAGGTGCCGTATTTGACAACAAGGGAGCCGTGTTCACCCTTGCGGACATGCCCGCCAAGCTCCTTGGCCTGAATGAAGGTCAGGAAATAAGGCGATGTAAAGCGCTGGCTTCCAAGCAGAAAAACGTTAATGCCCTGATAGGCTCTTCCTGTGGAGAAGTTGCGGGGAAAACCAACTTTCGAGAAGTATGGCGATTTCCAAGGGACAACCCCTTGTTCTAGCTGGGTGATGATGCGGTCTGTTACTTGTTCGTAGATGTCTGTTTTCATATTAGTTCCTCCTGTTTCGGTTTTGCGAAAAGCACTCGGGCGCGCGCAAAACATGCGTGACCAAAGCCGGAGGAACGGGCGGCAGTCAGAGGGAGGCTCCGAAGGAGGGGCATCCCCAAAGTCCCGCAGCGAGGCACGAGAGAGGACAATTTGGGGAACCCTTTGGATGCCCTTGACGGCTCGAACGTCCGCGAGGCATCAGAGCCGCCAAGAGCGAAGCAAGCGGGCGGCGTTTACTTCCGCGCTACATAGCGCGGGTGAATTACTGGCAGGGAAGGCGGATGCTGCGCAGCGCACAAACTGGGAGCGAAGGAGCAGGCCGCCTTCTCTGTGCTGCTTGCCAGAGGGAGGAATTGGCAGGGTTCGCTTTGGGAGGGAGCGGGCCTGGCTTTGCAGGCATCAAAGCGACTGACAAGCGGACTGTGCCAAGTGGTGTGGAGCCTCTTCGAGGGCGTTACGGGACACCTCCCGTTAGAATGGGTAGCCGCCCACGAAGTAGCGGCGAGGGAAAGGCCTTTCCCCGTGAGAAAACACGGAGACTTGATAGTTTCTAGGCGGAAACGATGACCCTAATTTTAGCCTGAGTAGTCTTGCTGATATACAACTCGGTCGTTGCCAGAAGACGAAGCGAATCGTCAGAAATCGTCGCGATTGACGCACCAGGCTGAACCAAAATCATCTCGAACTCTAGTTTAGAGCGGCGGGACTTCTCTTTGAAAAAAGTCAGTTCCTTCATTCCGCCTTTTAGGAACCGTGAATAACCTTCTCTCTTCCATCGTTCGTCTCGATTCTTGAGGTCAAAATAGAGAGACTGCACACCTGCATGTTTGGCAACTATGCTCTTCTGAGCCTGACCGCATAGCGTGTAAAAGTTGCGAATGTCCTTAGAAACTCGTCCTTCATGTGCTCCTTTGCAATGAACCAATGTGAGGCGGATTGTGCTTTCATCCACATCCTTGATGCAGACCAAATCTGCCGCCTCACCGCTTCCGTCATCGTTGAAAACTAGGTCGTGTTCTGCCTCAATCTGCTGGAACGTGAAAAATTGAATCGTGGCATTGTCCCGTGTTTTGTGCATGGACTCTTTGGTCAAGTCGAGGACTCCCCAATTCCACGCCTCAAGTCTGCCCCTGTCAAACAAACCAGCATTGATGTTCGTCGGAATGTGGTAGCAGTTGTATGAGTATGTGCCGTCCACGTATCGAACGATGAACGGATCGCGCTCCAAGTATTCGCCGAGATCAATTGCGGCATTAGTGCCATGACGGAATCGGACGAGAGGGCCTGTCAGATGCTCATGGCGATAGCCACCCGGCAGGCTGCCATCAATCGTAAGGCGATAATCTGACGAGAAGAGATCGCTGGAAAGGCGAATGTCGATGTTGCTATTAGCGGTGACATTGGAAATAAGCAGATCGACTGCGAAGACCGGAACCTCGGTCTCACCGAAAACAACAAACTGGCGGTCATTAAAACGCGTCTGAGCTTGTTCACCCCACTGCACTGCTATGGGAAAGGAGTCGTGAGGCTTTTCGATTTTCTGCGGTCGCAGGAAATCTTTGGTAATATTTCTCTCAGTGTCAGTGTGAGATGTCACCTTGGCCCAAGTGCTATTTGTCCATTCGATCCAATCCGACACAGCACCAGACTTGTGTTGCCAGATTTTCCCTCTTCGGGCCGCACACCCCCAGACGATTCGTTCGCCGTTCTCGTAACCAAGACAGGCAATATTACTCAAATTGGATTCAGATTTCTCGATACTTGCCAAGCCATCGGTGACATTGGGACCGAAATAGGAGGTAAAGCTGATTGCTCCAACGCGTGAAGAGCCAAGGCTCTTGACCAGTGGCATTTCAACATTGTTGAGAATGTTAAATATGGGGTCTCCTGAGAGCAGGCTGGTTTGCTCTCCCGTGACGATCTTGGCCAACTTTTCAGAACGAAGTCGTTTGAAGTCGCTGGCATAAAGGCACAGCACACCCTTTTGCTTATCCCACCGCAATATGAGGAGATCATAAATTGTGTCGAAGACGTTCTGGTAGCTTCCCCAGGAAATGGCGTTGGAACTGCAAATGACAGCGACGAGCACAGCCTCAGTTTCGTTGTATGCGTGCCAGCTTTCAGATGTGCTGGGTAAGACTTCAGTGAATCGCATTGGCTGCCAATCTTCACAATCTGTCTTGAAAAACTGTGCGGAAAGAGCGGGTTTTAGGTTCCAAAGGGACAGGTGAGCGTGGAGGTTGCCTTTCTCTTTTAACCCAAAAACAACTTCTTGTAGGCGTAGCTCTCTCTCAACACGGTCTTCACTGAGCCGCTTGATTAGCCTATCCCAATCTGCCCCCTCAGCATAAAGATCCCTGAGTTTATCTTCCGCGTCGGGATCGGCCACATTCACGACGGCAGTGGCTTCTCCGACGCTGTTTTTCAACCCTTTGCGGGTAAAGCGCCCGATGAACTGGAGGGTGATGGCGAGTGATTTGTGATTGTCGTGGAGTGCCGCGATTTTCAAATTCGGGAGGTCAAATCCCTCTCCGAGCATATCGACGCAAACCACAATTCTGGAGCCATCTGGGCCACGATCAAGCAGCTTGGATAATGCTGCTTTGTTTGCTTGTTGTCGGCCTGCCCCCGAATAGATGACGACTGGGTGGTATTCAGGTGCAAGCTGTTGGTAAATTTGAAAAACTTCGTCTGCACGCTGATGCTTCCATGTGCGAGCCATGAGCAAGTGATCAAGTTTGAGTTCATCACGATCTCGCTTCAACGCGTTGACTGCCTCGGTGGCAATTGCTAGGTCGCGGGCGCGTTGATCACCATACTCTTCCACTGTCTTGAGATGAATCGGCTGGTAATATCCGGCTGCTTGAGCGTCACCAAGCTTGTAGTTAAAAATGATTTTGCCATCTATTCGCTTGCCGTCTCTGCGGAACGGTGTGGCAGTAAATTGCAAGATACGCTTCTTCAAAAACTGATCCCGAATCTTCTGCCAAGTCTTCGCGGTGATATGATGCGCCTCATCGACAATCAAATCTGAGCAGTGTTGAACGATGTAAGCGATTGCATCCGGGGCAGACGCTTCTAATGAATGAGGCAACGCCACGATGACATTTGATTGGTCGATCAACTGCTTTGCTTCATGGAGTGTCTTTATCCCCTTCGCGATGATTCCTACCCTTGGCCGTCGAATATCGAACGGAACCACTTTTGCTTGAGAAAGCACCCCCAAAGAAATGAACTTGTTTGAGATTTGCCCCCTCAATGCATCGCTTGGAACAACTACCAGGGCTTTCGTTAAACGCAGGTAAACGAGAGCGGCCAACATGGTTTCCGTCTTCCCTGTGCCGGTGGGTAATACTACAGTGGATGGTTCAAACTCAGTCCCCACTGCAAAGTGAGCTGCGATGGCGTGGAGTGCTCCGATTTGGGGCGTTCTCAAACCTGGCAAGTCTTGTTCTTCATCCTCAGTGCGAAAATCGAATTTGTTGACCCACCCACTACGAACCGACTCTGGAGTGTTGGCATGAGTCGCAAGCAAGCCAAGGGAATGCCATTTCACTGAAAAGCTGGATGGCAAATTGTCTCGATCTGCAATGTCGTCGCTAGTAAGGACCGGCAGACTGGTCTTAGCGCGCTTCGCGCCTCTGTGCTTCAAAAGGAGCTGATTGTATGGCTCTGAGAGTTCAAGGGTGATCAAGTCATGCCCTTTGAATTCTGAAGCGCAAACCCGCGCAGCTACTTTGGCACCACGAAACACTCGCTGAACAATCGAGTTGCCCCCAACCTTCACCCTGCGTTCGGGTAGGGCTGGCAGGTCCAAGAGACCACTCCATTTGGTAAACAGGTCCATTCATGGTGTCTAAATGATTTTTCGAGTGAACGCAAGGAGCGGTGCTCACAGTGGAAAGTCAAAGAGCTCAATGAGGGGAAGCGGCTCAGGCGAGGCTTCGCCTGCGGATGCTTTAAACGTTTCAAGCCTGCGCAGAACCGCGCTTCCCCACCCGATAGGGCGGGCACTTTAGAAGCGGACGGAACCGATGCCGATGCGGTGGCTGGCGACAAGAATGGTGGGCGAAGGGGGGCAAAGTGGTCGCCGCCAAAGCATGGCAGAGGTTCTGTTCAAGATGCCGGTGGGGAGCAAGCTGGCCGTTTGGCGGTGAAGTGGAGGGCTTGCCCCGACCGAGCCGACGAATGGCGGGATTGCTCGTGGTGGCAGTGCGGAGATCTGAGGTCTTGAGATGCCCGCCCTAGGTTCCCCTGGGCGGGCAAGCTGCCATGCTAGTATTCGCTTGGCAGCATCAGCACGTTGTCTGTGAAGTAGAAGGCAATTTCGTCGAGAGGGAAATCGGTGAACTCGATTCCCTTGGCGAAGACGATCTTTGAATTGCCGTCTTCACAGGCAAGCGTGGCTGAATGGTTGGGGTTGACCTTCAGCTTCCAGAGTTGGAAGCCCTCAGCGGCAACTTGGCGAATGGCTTGAGCGAAAGCGATTTCGTCAATGAGCCAGTAGGCTCCAGCGGATTCAGCGACGTGTTTAGCGCCGTCGGTGTAGAGCACCTTGCGTGCGATGCCGTGGCGATACCATTGCTCGGTGCCAGTGAACTGGCTGAGTTCTTCTTTCGTGAGTGTTTTCTGCGTCATATTTTGCTCCGTTTGTTTTGTTTTCCCCCACTGCGGGGGCGACGGTGCAAAGGCGGAGGTCATGAGGCTGCCAGTCATGCCCCCAACACGGGAGCGATAGCGAATGGAGCGGGCCGGGGGTTGACGGTCAGACGGCTTCTGCCAAAACCCGAGCAATCTCCCCCGCAGCGGAAACTAAACACGGAAGCAAAGCGCAGATTCACGAACCACTGACCGCCAGAGAATCGGCACTGCAAGGAAGAGCCACAGTTCAAAGAGTGGGCGATAGGAGCTGAACTGAGCTGAGAGGTAGCGGGTGGAGGTGTTTGGAATTCTGAGGGCGTTGCGGGACACCTCCCGCTTGAATGGGTAGCGCCGCACGCAGTAGGCGCGAGGGAAAGTCTTTTCCCTTCGATGCAAAACCAGACCCTCCTCAAAGCTGGGGCACTGGACTGAAGAAACGAACTTGTGTAAGAGTGGAGTCAAACAGGAGAACACCATGACAGAACCAACCATCACATGCCCAAATTGCGGGACAGAGATCAAACTCACCGAGTCGCTTGCGGCACCGATGGTGGCATCCTTGCGCAAAGAGTATGAACAGAAAATCTCAGCGAAGGACCGTGAGTTCAAAGACAAGGAAGACAAGCTTCGCAAAGAGAAAGAGTCGATAGACGAAGCCGTTGCGGCAAAACTTAAAATGGAGCGAAGTGCCATCGCAGAAAGCGAAGCGAAAAAGGCCAAAGAAGCTGTCTCGGATGAACTGACGAAAATGCAGCAGGAAAAATCCGAAGCACAAGAACTGCTCAAGGATCGCAATAGCAAACTGGCAGAGGCACAGAAAAACGAGATGGAACTTCGCAAGGAGCGGCAAAAGCTCCAAGATGAAAAGGAGCAGTTTGAGATTGAGAAGCAGCGGGCAATTGACGAAGAGCGAGCCAAGATTCGGGAAGTGGCTCAAAAAGAGGCAGACGAACAATCGCGTTTGAAGATCGCCGAGAAGGAAAAGACGATTTCAGATTTGCAGGGGAAATTGCAGGATGCCTTGCGCAAGGCGGAACAAGGCTCACAGCAACTTCAAGGCGAGGTCTTTGAACTGGAGCTTGAAGGCTTGTTGCGTGCGAAATTCCCGCTCGATTCGATTGAGCCTGTTGCAAAGGGCAAAGAGGGCGGCGACGTGCTTCAACGAATTGTAGGGCCACTCGGCCAGGCGTGCGGCGCGATATTGTGGGAGTCGAAGCGAACAAAAAATTGGAGCGATGGCTGGCTCGCAAAACTTCGTGACGATCAACGAACTGCAAAAGCAGAAGCGGCGCTTTTGGTTTCAGAAGCACTGCCCAAAGGGGTGCAGTCATTCGACCTGATTGATGGCGTGTGGGTTGCTGAACCACGATGCGCAATGCCTCTGGCAATTGCGATCAGGCAATCACTTGTCGAGCTGACGATGGCGCGTCAGGCTGGTGAAGGGCAACAAACCAAAATGGAATTGGTCTATCAATATCTGACTGGTCCTCGCTTTAAGCATCGCGTCGAGGCCATCGTGGAGAAATTCTCTGACATGCACGAGGATCTGGAGAAGGAGCGCAAAAACACGATGCGATTGTGGGCGAAGCGCGAGGCGCAAATTCGCGGCGTCATTGAGTCAACCGCTGGCATGTATGGCGACTTGCAAGGAATTGCAGGGCGTA
>NCCR01000188.1:0-8311 GCA_002279765.1 Verrucomicrobia bacterium 12-59-8
CTCCGGCCAGGCGATGCGAAATTCATCCATCGCCGGCATCAGCCAGTCAAAGCACGAATGGCACTCCACCGCTATCCGCAGCTGCCCAGCCTTCCCTTCCGCGATGCGCGCCACATCCCGCTCGCACTGCTTCATCTGTTTCACAATCTCATGTGCCGTCCCCAGCAGCCTCTCCCCCGCCGGGCTCAGCCGCAGCGGGCTGCTCTTCCTCTCAAACAACGGCACCCCCAGATGCGTTTCAATGCTCTTCACCTGATGCGACAGCGCAGGCTGCGACAGGTGCAGACGCCGCCCCGCTTTGGAAAGGTTCCCCGTCTCAGCGAGGGCGATGAGGGCATGCAGATGGCGGATTTCGATCATGCCCCCATCATAACCTATTTCGATGATGATCCACAAAACTCTCTGGATTGTTAATGCTCAATCCAGCGATAGTTATTTCGTCGCTATGAGCGACAACATCATTCACACACACAATCTGGGCTACCCGCGCATCGGCGAGCAGCGCGAACTCAAAAAAGCCACCGAAGCCTTCTGGCACGGCAAACTCTCACGCGAGGAGCTGGAGGCCACCGGCCGCAGGCTGCGTCGGGACAACTGGGCCAAGCAGAGCGCCGCCGGCATCGACCTCATCCCCTGCAACGACTTCTCGTTCTACGATCAGATGCTCGATTTCTCCTGCCTCATCGGCAACGTGCCGCCACGCTTTGGCTGGAAAGGCGAGGACGTCGATCTCGACACCCTCTTCCTCATGGCGCGCGGTTCACGCGGCGAAGGCCACGAAGGCTGCACCCATGGCTGCGGCACCCATGAGGCGGCCTTTGCCTGCGAGATGACCAAGTGGTTCGACACCAACTACCACTACATCGTCCCCGAGTTCCGCGCAGACACCCAGTTCCAGCTCGTCGGCAGCAAAGTCTTCCGCGAATTCGCCGAACTCAAAGCCCTCGGCCTGCGCGCCAAGCCCGTGCTGCCCGGTCCCGTGACCTATCTTTCCCTCGGCAAAGTACAAGACTCCCAAAACCCTAACTTCGACCGCTGGTCACTGCTCGACGGACTGGTGTCAGTCTATGAAAAAATCCTGCAACGCCTCGCCGAACAGGGTGCCGAGTGGGTCCAAATCGACGAGCCCGTCTTCGCTCTCGATCTCTCCCCGCAGCAGCGCGATGCCGTGGTGGACGCCTGGCGTCGGCTCGCGTCCGCCGCCCCCGGTTTGAAGATCATCGTCGCCACCTACTTCGGTGCCCTGCGCGAAAATCTGCCGCTCTTCCTCTCGCTCCCCGCGCACGCCTTTCACATTGATTGCGTCCGTGCTCCGGCAGAGCTGGATGAAGTGCTGGAACATCTGCCGCAGGATAAAATACTCTCCCTCGGCGTCGTCGATGGCCGCAACATCTGGAAGAACGATTTCACCAAATCCCTGAAACTGCTCACCGCCGCGAAGGCCACGCTCGGCACGCAGCGCCTTTGGGTCGCCCCATCATGCTCACTGCTGCACTCGCCCGTCACCCTCGCCTCCGAGCCCGCGCTCGATGCACAGATCGAAAACTGGCTGGCCTTTGCCGATGAAAAACTCACCGAGGTCGTCACCCTCAGCGCCCTGCTGCGCGGCACCACCCGCAGTGGAGTTCTGGAAGCCAATCAAGATGCCATCCACAGCCGCGCCACCAGCCGCCGCACGCACAATCCGGAAGTCAGAGCACGCCACGCGCTCATCACAGATCAGGATGCACGCCGCCACTCCCCCTTCCCGCAGCGGCAGCCCTTGCAGCAAGCCCGGCTGGCGCTCCCAGAGTTCCCCACCACCACCATCGGCTCCTTCCCGCAGACCTCCGAAGTCCGCTCCATGCGCGCCCGCTGGAAAAAGGGAGAGCTCACCACCGCCGAGTATGAAGTCTATCTGGAAAATGAAACGCGCGCCTGCGTTGCCTTCCAAGATGAGATCGGCCTCGACATGCCCGTGCATGGCGAGTTCGAGCGCAATGACATGGTCGAATACTTCGGCGAGCAGCTCGATGGCTTCCTCTTCACCGCCAATGGCTGGGTGCAGAGCTACGGCACCCGCTGCGTAAAGCCCCCCGTCATCTACGGCGATGTCAGCCGCCCCGCTCCCATGACCGTACGCTGGGCCAAGTTTGCGCAAAGTCTCACCTCACGCCCCATGAAAGGCATGCTCACCGGGCCCGTCACCATTTTGCAGTGGAGCTTCGTGCGCGATGACCAGCCGCGCTCCGAGACCACACGCCAAATAGCCCTCGCCATCCGCGATGAAGTCGTGGACCTCGAAGCCGCCGGCATCGCCGCCATTCAGATCGACGAGCCCGCCATCCGCGAAGGCCTGCCCCTGCGCCGCATCGACTGGGCCTGGTACCTCGACTGGGCCGTCACCGCCTTCCGCCTCAGCGCCAGCGGCGTGCGTGATGACACGCAGATCCACACCCACATGTGCTACTCCGAGTTCAACGACATCATCGCCGCCATCGCTGACATGGATGCGGATGTCATCACCATCGAAACCTCGCGCTCCAACATGGAACTCCTCGGTGCTTTCGTGGACTTTCAGTACCCGAACGAGATCGGCCCCGGCGTGTACGACATTCACTCCCCGCGCGTCCCTTCCGTCAGTGAAATGGAAAACCTCATGCGCAAAGCCGAGGCCGTCATCCCTCGTCGCAATCTCTGGGTGAACCCCGACTGCGGCCTCAAAACACGCGGCTGGGCCGAGGTGAAAACCTCCCTCATCCACATGGTGCAGACCGCAAAAAATCTGCGCGCAGCAAAACTGCAAACCACCGCGTAACGCGTCATGCACATCCAAGACATCCTCTCCGCCACACACGGCACCACCACGTTCTCCTTCGAGTTCTTCCCGCCACGCACCCCAGTGGCCGTGAAGACGCTGCAAAGCACGCTCGATCTCCTCGCACCGCTGCGTCCCGCCTTTGCCAGCGTGACCTACGGCGCAGGCGGCAGCACGCGCGAGCTCACACAAAGCCTCGTGGCAGAACTGACGCAGAGCGATGTCTTCGATCCCATCCCGCACCTCACCTGCGTGGGCCACAGCGAGTCTGAAATCATGGCCCTGCTCACGCGCTACGCCGCCGCCGGAGTCAGCAACATCCTGGCTCTGCGCGGCGACCTCCCTGCGGGCCACACAGACAGCGGCGTCTTCACCCATGCCGCCGAGCTCGTGCGCTTCATCAAGCAGTTCAACGAGCGCGGCCTGCACCCGCACCCGCGCGGCTTCGGCATCGGCGTCGCCTGTTTTCCCGAAGGCCATCCCGCCACCCCCAATCGCATGACCGAAATGGATCACCTCAAAGCCAAGGTCGATGCCGGGGCCGACTGGCTCTGCACCCAGTCCTTCTTTGACAACGCCACCTTCCATGACTTCCGCGGCCGCTGCGCGCTGGCAGGCATCACCGCGCCCATCCTCGCCGGCATCCTCCCTTTGACCACCGCCACCGGCATGAAACGCATGGCCGAACTCGCCGGCGGCATGCGCTATCCCGCCAGCCTCATCCGTGCCCTCAACCGCGCTGGCGATGATCCCGAAGCCTTCCGCCGCATCGCCCTCCACCACGCCACGGAACAATGCGCCGACCTCCTCGATCATAACGTCCCCGGCATCCACCTCTACACCCTGAACCAGGCGCAGCCCGTCCTAGCGATCACCTCAAGACTCGGCCTCTGCCGATCTACTCCAGCAACCCCCGCGCGATGATCGCATCCACCGGATTATGGTCATCCGTAAAAACGTACTCCGAGCGCGGCACCGTGCCTGCAGGCACATGCGTGCGGATCAGCATCTCCTGCCACGAGCCCTGCTTGGCGTAACGATCCACAATCAGCGGCTTCAAGTCTTCGCGGGAAGCCATCAGGATGACGTTCTGCGTTTCATCACGGCGATAGCCCACTGAAAAGACCTCCACATACGGAAACACCTTCCTCACCGTGGCAAGCATGCCTGAAGTCAGTTCCGACTTCGGCCCCGTGACTGCAGCAATCAGATTCATGATGAACACGCCCTTCGGCTCAAGATGATCGGCGATCTGCTGATAAAACTCCTGCGTGGCGAGGTGCGGCGGGATCTGACGGATGCCGTTGTACGCATCGCCAAAAATAAGGTCCCATTTTTTGCCAGCATTTTGCAGCAGATATCGGCGGGCATCACCAGCATGCGCCTGCACCCGCGGATGCTCGTCGAGCTTGAAAAACTTGCGCCCGACTTCGATGACCTGCGGATCGATCTCCACCACATCGACCGTCGCTTCAGGAAAATCACGCGACACATTCTCCGGCATGCCGAAGGCTCCCGCTCCGATGAACAGCGCGCTGCTGACCTTCGACGGCTCACGCAGCAGGGCCAGTTTCCAGTAATGCTGATACGGCAGGATCAAATCACCCGTCTTCGCATCCATGCCCCCTTCCATGGTCGAGTCCAGTTGCAGCACCCGGCGCGTCACATTGCCATCAGCCTGCTCGCTGACCTCGATGTGATGATAAAACGACTCGTGCTCATAGATCACCCCATCCTTCGGTTTCGGCGCTGTCATCAAGCTCATGCCAAAGGCGAAAATCCCACTGAGGATCACCGGGGCCTGCTGCTTCAGCGTGTTTTTAGCCAGCAGAAAAGCAGCAATGGCGAGCAGCAGCAGCAGCGTTGCCGTGCCGAAAAAAATGCTCCTCACACCAAAGGTGGAGAGCAGAAAAAAGCCGGAGAGAAAGGTGCCCACGAAACTGCCGAGCGATCCCAGCATGCTGATCGTGCCAGCCGCCGCACCCACATGCGTGTCCTTGAGCGTCAGACTGTAAAATCGCACCGCCGCAGGCGAAACAGCCCCGAGCAGAATGCCAGGAAGCGCAAACAGCAGCAGCGAAATCATCACCGGTCCGGCAATCAGGCCGCTGCCGCTCAAGCTCACCGCAAAAACCGTATGGAAGGCTGGAATGAAGAACGTGAGCACCGCCGAGCCTGCGAGCAGCCAGCCCAGCAAATCGAGCGCCAGCTTGCGATCCGAGAGATACCCCCCGAGGTAACCACCCGCGCTGAACGCGATCAGAATAACTCCGATCAGCGCCGTCCAGGTATAGACACTGTTGCCAAAGAACGGCGCCAGCAGGCGGTAGGCGCAGATCTCGATGATCATCATGGCCGCTCCGGCGAGAAAGCAGGACAGGCCCAAGAAGAAGCGTGTGCCGCGTGTGGAAACAGCAGTGTCCGCCAATGGCGCGGGAGATTTGGAAGGAGTGCGGGACATACGTTATCGCGGTCAGTCGTTATAGAAGACAAGGCTCATGATCTTCCACCCGGTGGGGGCTTTGATCAGCGTAAAACAATCGGTGCCGAGGGTGACGCTGGTTCCCTTGGTCAGTTTCCAGCGCACACTGGCCTGCGCCGTGCGGTCATCACGAAGAATTTTCATCTCCGTAGGCACCTCGGTCATCGCCACAGTCGTGGTCGCATGGCTGAGCTTCTGCCCATGCAAAAAATCGGTCAGCCCCTGGCTTTGCGGCATACCCTGATGCACAAAGACGATGCGCGCCTGTTCGTGAAAGCACGCACCATACCCATCCATGTCCTTCGCCGACCAGGTCGAGAAGTAATGCGTGAGAAACTCGCGCACGTCCTTGTCTTCCGCACGGGTCTGCCCGGCCTGCTGGCCGCAGGAGACGAGAAATGACGAAACGAGAATGACGAACAGGAGGCGCAACGATAGAGGGAAACGAGGAGTCATGAGAAGCGGCAGAGTTTCGTCATTCGGACTTCATTCGTCATTCCTCGTTCGGGTCTCGTCATTGCGGCGCAGCCGCCCTATTCCTCCGCAAAGGCCTCTTCTTTGACGCCAATCACGCTGAGGATGCGGTTCAAATCTTCCACACCGTAGTAGTCGATCTCGATGCGGCCTTTTTTCTCGGCGTGATGGATGCTGACATTGGTCGTCAGATGCTGAATGAGCTTCTGCTCCACCGCCTCGATGGCACGCATCAGGTCCGTCTCTGTGGGCTTCGGCTTGGGCGGTGGCGGCGGATGCAGGATGGCATCGATCGCTTTCTCCGTGGCGCGCACCGTCAGGCTCTTGGCCACGATCTGCTGCGCCAGACGCTCCTGCGCATCATGCTGCTTGAGCATGAGCAGCACCTTCGCATGACCCGTGGAAATCTTCGTCGCGATCAGCATGTCGCGGATGCTGCCCGGCAGTTCCAGCAGACGCATGGTGTTGGCCACCGTGGCACGGTTTTTGCCCACGCGCTGCGCGATGTCCTCCTGCCTCATCTGGAAATCCTTCGCCAGGCGCGAGTAGGCCTGCGCCTCCTCGATCGGGTTCAACCCTTCGCGCTGCAGGTTTTCGATCAGCGCCATCTCCAGCACGTCCTTGTCGCTGGCTTCGCGGACAATGACGGGAATCTCTTTGAGACCAAGCTCGCGTGAGGCACGGAAGCGGCGCTCACCGGCGATGAGTTCCAGCTTGCCGTTCACCCGGCGCACGATCAGCGGCTGGATGATGCCGTGCTCGCGGATGGACTCCATCAGCTCCGTCAGCATCTCCGGCTGGAATTCTTTGCGCGGCTGCAGCGGGCTGGGAACGATCTGGTCCAGCGTCACGCGATTCACCACGTCTCCCGGAGCCGGCTGCGCGAGCGCAGGCAGACGCGACACTCCCGACACCGATGAGGATGCCGAAATGAGTGCGCCGAGACCTTTGCCGAGTGCCGCTTTTGCCATAGGGTGGGCGAGACTAGGGAGCACACGGGACGTTGCAATCCAGAATCGCGGCGAATGTGCGGCCGCCCCATTCAAAGCTTTACCAAAGTCAAATATCGCTTCATCTGATGACTATGAAAAGCATGACAGGATTTGGCCGGGGCGAAGCCCAGAACTCAGGCGTGACGTGGAGCGTGGAATGCAGTTCCGTGAACCGCAAGCAGCTCGAAGTGGCGGTCAACCTGCCGCGCGAACTTTCCGAGCTGGAAAACGCCGTCCGCACCGAGGTTTCCGCCGCCGTTTCACGCGGGCGCGTGAATGTCGCGGTGCGCAAGGAATCAGCCACTGCGGGTGCCGACGCGGTGCGCGTCGATCAGGTGCTGGCCGGGCAATATTATCACGCCATGCACGCGCTGGCGCTGAAACTCGACATCTCCTCGGAAATCTCCCTGACCGACATCACCCGCATGCCGGGCGTGATCACCCAGGCACAGCCGGAAACCGCCACCGAAGATGCCTGGCCTTCCATCCAGGAGGCACTCATGGGTGCACTGAAGCAATTGAACACCATGCGTGCCGCCGAAGGGGCAAGCCTGCGCAAGGACATCGAAACGCGCCTCGCACTGATCGAATCCCTCCTGGAATCCATCCGCGCCAAATCCGCCACCGTGCCCGAGCATCAGCGCAAAGTATTACGCCAGCGCCTGGAAGACGCCGGCCTCCCCCTCCCGCTGGATGACGAGCGTCTGGTCAAAGAAATCGCCCTCTTCGCAGACCGCACCGACATCTCCGAAGAGCTCACCCGCGCCGCCAGCCATGTACAGCAGTTCCGCGCCTACCTGGACGGCGGCGCACCTGCCGGCCGCAGCCTCGATTTCCTCCTTCAGGAGTTCTTCCGCGAGTTCAACACCATGGGCTCCAAGTGCAACAACGCCGAGATCGCCCACCACGTTGTCACCGCCAAGACCGAGCTGGAAAAAATCCGCGAACAGGTGCAGAACGCCGAGTGATCTATGAACTCCCCGGCTTCGGCAATCCCTTCGGCACCGACTTCGGAGCCTCCGGCTTCGCCTTACCATCCTCGGGCAGCCACGCCTCAGGAGCACCGGCTTTCACCATCACCTCACGCAGCGTCACACGCGCGCCATCGCGGTGTTTGCTCTCCTCCGCAGCGGCCATGAAAGCGTAAATTTCCAGCGTCTGCTTCGGCGAGACCGGCGGCTGCTTGGTCTGGAAAAATTTAATGATCTCACGCAGCATCGGCGTGTAGTCGCCGTCAGATTTCTGCTCGGTGATCTGCTTGTCGCCAAACCGCACCAGCTTGTACCCCATCGCCCCTTCATGGATGGCTTCCAGAGTGCCAGTGCGCCCCTCCGCCCACAGCCCCACGACAATGGATGCCGAGGGCGTGGTAGTGCGGGTCACGGAAAGGCACCCGCCTCCCATCACGGTAAAGAGCGCCTCCGTCGGATGAACCCCATAGAAAAACAGGTCCGGGTGGTACGGCAGCACATGCGCCGGTCCATAGGAGATGGCGCTGCGCGCCGGAGTCTGCTCCGCATTGGCCACTTCGAGCACGCCGGGATACCAGCGCACGGCCGAGGCGCT
>NCCR01000188.1:8366-9660 GCA_002279765.1 Verrucomicrobia bacterium 12-59-8
GCCGGCGGCAACGATCTGCTTCATCTGCTCCAATCGCGGCCGGCCATCAAGGCTCAGCAGCAGCACGGCATCCACATCTTTGCAGGCTTCCTCCACACTGCCCACGATGCGCACGCCAAACTTGTCGCGCACCGTGGCGGTGAATCCTTCGATCCGCGTCTTGCTTTCTTCAATGTCAGGACTCCCCCCCGGGAAAGCCACCACCACCCGTGCGCCGGGGATATGATTGGGATTCGCAGGATCATTCAGGCGCAGCGTGAACTGCTCCGAATGCGAGGTGTCCAGACCAATGATGCCGATGCGAAGGTCGTCTGCCATGAGCGGAAGGGTGAGCTGCGCCGCCACCCATCCCAGGACTGGGACAAGCAAATTTCGGAGTCGGCGGGTCGGGCGCATGCCGGTAAAATGCAGGCTGGGGGGTGAAAGCGCAACTGTTGAGTCGCTTGACCGTCCCGCCCGCCCCGCTAGGCTCACTTCCATGGAAACCGTCAGAATTGGCATCGTTGGACTTGGAAACATGGGCAAGGCACACCTTGCGAACATTCGCGCGGGCAAAATCCCCGGCCTGCGCGTCACCGCTCTCTGTGAAAGCGTCGGCACTCTGCCTAACCTGATTGAAGGCGAAAAAGCCTTCACCGATGTGAACCTCATGATGCGCAGCGGTCACATCGACGCCATCCTCATCTGCACCCCTCACTTCAGCCACACCACCATCGGCATCGCAGCCCTCCAGGCCGGTCTCCACGTCCTCGTGGAAAAGCCCATCTCCGTTCACAAAGCCGACTGCGAGCGCCTCATCGCCGCCCACACCGACAAGAGCAAAATCTTTGCCGCCATGTTCAACATGCGCACCAACGCCTGCTTCAAGAAGGTCAAAGACCTCATCGACAGCGGCGAAATCGGCGCCGTCCGCCGCGTCCACTGGGAAGTCACCAACTGGTTCCGCACCAACTATTACTACGCCACCGGCGGCTGGCGCGGCACCTGGAAAGGCGAGGGCGGCGGCGTGCTCATGAACCAGTGCCCCCACAATCTCGACCTCTTCCAGTGGCTCTTCGGCATGCCGCAGAAAGTGCGCGGCTTCTGCCAGTTCGGCCGCTTCCATGAGATCGAAGTCGAGGACGATGTCACCGCCGTCATGCAGTATGACAACGGCACCACCGCCACCTTCGTCACCAGCACCGGCGAAGCCCCCGGCATCAACAAGCTCGAAATCTCCGCCGAGCAGGGCCGCCTCACCGTCACCGACGGCACCCGCATCCGCTTCCAGCGCAACCGCCAGCAGATGAGCAAA
>NCCR01000189.1 GCA_002279765.1 Verrucomicrobia bacterium 12-59-8
GTTCACAACGAAGAATGCTGCTGTTACACTATGAAGGGTGTGTTGAAATGGATCCTCTGGTGAGATTCGCGCTCACATAAACCTGTTTACAAGACAGGTGCCTTTCTCAGTCGGCCACGGAGGAATTTGAAAATGGTGCGGCATGTCGGTGCTGCCCCGACGCGCTCTGTTTGGAAGACAGAAATGCTTGCTGTTACATCAATGCCGCAATGAAATGGCCGCTGGAGTGGGTAGCGCGCCCACCTCTGCGGATCTTCAATCCGCCGCTCATCTGTCTGAGCCATCCAGCGTGTGTGAAAAAAGGGTCCCTCGGCGTGGTGACGCTCCACGGTCTTCCGGTTATCGACCGGGTGCTCTGCTGTTGAGCTACGGAGGGAATTGGCTTCGGCGTCAAGCGGGTCAAGATTCGTCAAAAGGGTCATGACGACCTTCTTGACCTTTTGACAATGGCTTGACCCCGAAGCGAAAAATGGCGGAGCACCAGAGAATTGCACCTGGAACCACGGCCGTTAGAAGCGGCGTATGCAATGCTGTTACACCTTGCGGGCATGAAAATGGCTCCCCAGCGTGGACTCGCACCACGACGATCGGCTTAACAGGCCGACTGGCTACTTTACCTCACCGGGGAGTTTGAAATGGTGGAGCCGGACGGTAATGCTCCGTCGCCTGCTGATTGCAAAACAGCCGTGCAGCCTTCTACACTACGGTCCCTTGGAAAATTGGCGGTCCGTGCGGGCTTTGCTCCCGCTACCCTCCGCTCGACAAGCAAGCGCTCTACTGAACTGAGCTAACGGACCTTAAAATTGGACACAGGGGATGGAGTTACACCAACCAAGACAGGCTTATGAGACCCGGCAGAGCACTGGCTCTCCCTGCAGTTTGAAAAATGGTGCGGCGTGACGGGAATGCTCCGTGGGGGCTCAATGAGCTTTGGAGTTACAGTCCAAGTCGCCTCTTTAACGATCTACCGCCGCGTTCTTGATTTGGAAATTGGCACGGCGGGTGGGTACTGCCCCCACATCTTCGGGTTTTGGAGGCCCGTGCATTGCTTGTCTGCCACCGCCGTATTGGAAAATCTTCCCGTTCTGCCATTCAAGGACACGGAGACAGTCATACCACTGTACACTCTCCCAAGGTTACACCACCTGTTACCGTGCTCCGCGCCCTTGAATGGCAGATCAGCCTCGTTGTGAGGTGATCTGCCAAATAAAAGAACGAACACCGCTGCCACGCACGGGATGGAGTGAAGATCACCCCATCGCTGGCGTCGCACCCGCAGGTATTTCACGGCGGATGTTTCGGTGTTTATGGCACACCTCCCTGGGAAGCCGGTTCGTGATGTCAAAAATGGGCAATGAATTCCCGTATTCCTCGTCTCGATGTAGGAATATTACGTATTTGATGACTGCTTCAGTTGACATTCGTTAGGAGGGTGCAAACCTGTATTCAGGTCTTGCTCTGGCGTTTTCTCAACGACTCCTCCCGGAGTCAGCTTGGCTAGCCTTGCCCCGGTGTCCGTTAGCGCGGATACCGGGGTTTTTTCGTGCTGTGGGGAAGCGGTCAAAGGACCGCAGGTTCAATCAATGAGTTTGGAAAAGGGGTAGGTGGTTCGTTTCGCGGCCAAAAAAAAGCCCTGCTGCCTTGGAGTGGCGAGCAGGGCTTCCTTCGGAAACTTGGCCTTCGGGGCCTAATGGGGCGTCAAAGCGCCCTGCTCGTCATGTCTCTTTGTTGGGAGACTCCAATCTTGTGCTGGATAGGCGGGCTTAAAGCCGAGACCCAATCTCACACACATAATGGCTCCCCGACGCTCGGTCAGCGCGGATGAGTTAAGATGTGTCGAATTGGTTTTCATGGCTTGTAATGAAGGTGACGGATGTTGCCACGGCTTTATCAGGCCGTCAACATCATAATCTATCTTTTTCTTATGCTCTTAATTTTCAGGTCCGCATTCATCCCTAAAACTCCAACACATCATGGAAACGCCTTTTCCATCGCCTCCACATTCGCTTTCATCACGGTCATGAAATCACCGCTCTCAGGCACGTTGCCACAGGGATCAAAGACAACGCTTTGAAGGCCCAGTGCGGAAAGCTTGTCCACACTGTCCTTGCTGGACTCGCCTTCCCAGATCATCCAACGGGCACGATGTCCGGCGAGGATCTCATTGAGGTCATTGAGAGCCTTCTCATCCAGCACGGTGTCGGGCTCCCAGAGAACAGACTTCACATTTATGCCATAGCGACGTGCGAGATAGTGATAGACCGGGTGCGAGGCCACCAGTGGATGCTGCACCAGACGACGGCTGAGCGCACTCATGCGATCATCGAGTGCTTCCAGTTCATCCTTGAGGGCTTCCGTGTTCTTCTTGATGGCTTCTTTGTCTGCTGGCACCAGTCCGACCAGCGCATCCCCCACCGCCTGTGCCTGCATGGAGGCTTGCTTGAAATCGATCCAGGTCGTGAAGGCCGTGCCATTGTGGCTGTGCGCACCGCCGGGGCCATGGCTGTGTGTGGTGGCATCGCGAACTTCAATGAAGTTATTGGCAAAGACGGCAGAGGTATCGATGACCTTCGACTCCGGCAGAGTGACTTTGTCCGCCCACTTCGAGAAGCCGGCACCGTTCATGAGAATTAGGTCAGCGTTTTGAAACTCCGTGATGGCGGCCTCGTCCGGCTGCCAGAACGCAGGATCTTCATCCTTAGGAGCCAGAAAGCGCACCTCGACCGCATCCCCCGCGATGCGCTGGGCAAAGTATTGCAGAGGATAGTTCGCCACCAGCACCTGCGGCTTGCCGGACTTCGCAGCGGTCTCCGCAGTTTTCGCAGGAGTCTCCGCCGAGGGTTTGCAGCCTGCGATGATCATAGCAAGGCATGTAAAGAGAAGAGTTCGCGTTTTCATAGGTGGTGATGGCATCTGGTAGGGCATGCGCCGTCAATGGCAAACTCACAATTCAGGCACTGAGCCGGAACTCACCGCGCTGGAGGAGCTCGTTTAATGCCTTACGATACGGCGCAGGCATGGGAGTGGACTCAAGTTCAGCGAACGGGATCATGCGATGTGTATCAGGCCACACACCTTCCTGGTCATGCAGTTCATGCACCCAAAGTGTGACCTTGTAGCGCGTGATGCCATACTGCATGCGCAGCAATACAGGAGGTGGTGCATCCTCGTGTCTGGGAGGCAGCGCAGGCAGCTTCCACAGGCCAGTGCGGCGTTTGCCTGTCTCAAGCTCCAGTAGCACCCCTTCACTGGTCCGCAAAAAAATGACGCGCTCAGTGACAGCAGCGATCTGCTGGCGAGCATGTTTCACGGGGAGAGCTTCGGGATCAGTCGCACGGCATTGCGCGCGTACCGGGCAGAGATCACAGGCAGGCTTCGTCGGCGTACAGTGTGTCTGCCCAAGTTCCATGAGCGCCGAATTCAAGGCCCGCGGATCGTCAGTTGCTTGCACTAGGGCTTTCGAGCGTTCCCACAGTAACTTCGCACCTGCGGTGGAATCCACCGATGTAGCATCGTTGTAGATGCGCGACAGCACACGGGCGATATTGCCATCGACAATAGGCTCCGCGAGACCAAAGGCAAAACTGGCCACCGCACCCGCCGTGTAGGGACCGACACCGGGCAATCCAAGAATGACCGCGTGCTCACTTGGAAACACCCCGCCATGTTGCTCCATAACCTCCTGGGCAAGCCGCTGCAGATTGCGCGCCCGCCGATAATATCCGAGCCCCTCCCAAGTTTTGAGAACCTCATCCTCACGGGCAGCCGCCAGTGTCTTGAAATCAGGAAACCGTTCCAACCAGCGCGCATAGAAACCACGATCCAGTACCGTCGCGATCTGCGTCTGCTGCAGCATCACCTCGGCAATGAGGATCTCATAAGGATCACGAGTACGCCGCCAGGGATAATCACGTGCGTTATGCCCAAACCAGTTCACAAGCTCCACGGCGATAGCATGGGTATTCGGCCTGGCTGTTTGAGATGGCATCGTGCCCTACTTATGAACGATCCGGCGCATTTTTCATGAGTCTTTCGCCACTCCTGCGATTAAAATCGCGCCCATGCCAGCCCTGACAAGTTACACTCATGCGCTCACCTCCAGTCAAGCGGCGAAGCTGCGCACTCTACTGGAGGAACGCGGCTTTGAGTTTCAAACCAAACCCTACTGCCTCTATGCCGCCGCCAAATCAAAGGTGAACATCTGCGTCTATGAGAAAGGCCCCAAGATCGTCGTGCAGGGAAAGGAGACCGAGGAATTTATCACGAACCTGCTCGAACCCGAAGTGTTGGGGGAGGCAAAACTCGGCTACGAAGAAGTTCATCATCCGGAGATGTTTCAGCCTCACATCGGCGTGGATGAAAGCGGCAAGGGCGACTTCTTCGGCCCACTGGTCATTGCAGGTGTTTATGTCGATGGTGATGTCACACGCAGCCTGCGCGATGTCGGGGCGGTGGACAGCAAACGCATTAGCAGCGACGCGCGCATCTATCAAATTGCCACCGACATTCGCAGCATCCCTGGCCTCGCCTGGGAGGTGATCGCGATTCATCCCGAGCGGTACAACGAGCTATACGCCAAATTTGGCAATCTGAACCGGCTGCTAGCCTGGGGGCATGCCCGGATCATCGAAAACCTGCTTGAACGCGTCCCGGGCTGCCAGCGGGCCATCTCGGATCAGTTCGCCAATCCCGCCGTGCTGCAGCGTGCTATGCAGACCCGAGGCAGAGAAATCGAACTCGTCCAGCGCACCAAAGCAGAAAGCGACCCGGCGGTGGCCGCCGCCTCCATTCTGGCGCGCGAGGCTTTTGTGGGCTGGCTGAAGTCACAGGGCCAGAAGTTCGGCATGGAATTCCCCAAAGGAGTCTCGGAAGGTGTGAAACAAACTGCCATCAATCTCGTAGAACAGCATGGCAGCGACGTTTTACCAAGCCTGTGCAAAATGCACTTCCGGACTTCTTCTGAGGTTCTATCGCGGATAGTTTCGGATCATCCCAAATAAATATACTGGGTAAATCGTAGGTAGAGCTAATAATTCGACACAGAAATTAGTTGCGCGCCATTAAACGTCTCGCTAGTCACATCATTATGACCACGATCACCAAAAAAGATTTGGTTGCGGAACTCAGTAACGCAACGGGAATCAAACATGCCGACACACTGGCCATGGTGGAAGCCTTTATGGAACTGGTATCGAAGAATCTAGCCGAAGGAAATGAAGTGACGTTGCGCACTTTCGGCACCTTTGACCTTCGCGTGGCGCGCGGCAAAATCGGCCGCAACCCTAAGCAGCCAAATTCTGAGGTGATGATTCCTGACCGTTGTGTCGTGCGTTTCAAGCCCAGCAAGGAGCTCAAGTCCCGTGTGGCGGCGCTGTCTGTGCAAAAGCTGAACGATGGCCAGTCCATGAATGGCAGCCAGGTTTAGCGTGAGCCGGCCTCGGCAGTACTGTTCAGGCCCCCGTGTTCGACAAAGGTTGGTAATCGCGTGCAACGTCAGGTAATTTAGTGCGTACTTTCCGCCCACCATGTTGCCTCGTATTTTCTCCACGCTCGCCGCTTTCGCCGTTCTACTGAACACTGCCTCCGCCGTCCCCCAGTGGATTTGGCTGTCGAAGAATGGTGACAAAGACCCTCAAGTCACTTTTCGCTATCGCTTTGCAGTGCCAGCCAAGGTGCAATCTGCCACGCTGGAACTGACCTGTGACAACGGGGCGGACGCCCTGCTAAATGGCAAAAAGGTGCTCACCAATCCCGACTGGCAGGAGCCGACTAAGGTGGACATCAGCAAGGACATCAAGCTCGGTGAGCAGAACGAAATCATCGTCAACGGCCGCAACAAAGGCGGCGTCGCGGCACTCATCGCACGTCTTACCCTCAATCTCCCGAACAACGAAAAGGCGATCGTCGTGGAAACCACGGACAAATGGGAGGCCGCCAAGACCGGCACTGAAGCCTGGCAGCCCGCCCTCGTCATCAATGACTATGGCAAAGGCCCTTGGGGACTTGCGCTTGATGGCAAAGCGGGTGGTGGCAAAAACAGCGGCCCTGCTGAGAGCGTCGCGGCATCAGAGATCACCGTTCCCAAAGGCTTTAAAGTGGAAAAACTCTACAACGTGCCCAAAGACCAGGAAGGCTCCTGGGTTGCGCTCACCGTCGATCCAAAAGGCCACCTCATCGCCTGCGACCAGTATGGCAGTATCTACCGCATGCGCGTCCCCGCCATCGGCAAGACCGAGGACCTCAAGCCTGAAAAACTCGCCATCGAAATCGGCAAGGCGCACGGCCTGCTCGCCGCATTCGACAGCCTCTACGTCATGGTCAATGAAGATGGCAAAAACAACGGCCTCTACCGCCTGCAGGACACGAACGGCGACGACCAATACGACAAGGTCACCAAACTCCACACCATGTCTGGCGGCGGTGAGCACGGCCTGCACAGCATGACCGTCAGCCCCGATGGCAAGCGCATCTACTTCAACTGCGGCAATCACACCAAGCTGCCCGAAGGCCTCGAAGACAGCCGCCCGGCCAAAATCTGGAACGAGGACCACATCCTCCCACGCTTCTGGGATGCGAACGGCCACGCCCGCGGCATCCTCGCCCCCGGCGGATACATTTGCAGCATGAACCCCGACGGCAGCGGCCTGGAGCTCTTCTGCTATGGCTTCCGCAATGAGTTCGACATCTGCTTCAACGATCAGGGCGAACTCTTCACCTACGATGCGGACATGGAGTGGGACATCGGCAGCCCGTGGTATCGCCCCACCCGTGTGAACCATTGCGTCAGCGGTGCGGATTACGGCTGGCGCAGCGGCAGCGGCAAATGGCCAAACTATTACGCTGACTCGCTCCCCACCACACTCGACATCGGCCCCGGCAGCCCCACGGGCGTCGTCGCTGGCACCGGTGCTAAATTCCCCGCCAAATACCAGCACGCCATCTTCATCAACGACTGGACCTACGGCACCATGTGGGCCATCAACTTGGACGCAAAAGGCGCGAGCTTCGAAGCGACCAAGGAAGAATTCGTCTTCGGCAAACCCCTCCCGCTCACCGATGTCGTCATCCATCCGCAGGACGGTGCCATGTACTTCGCCGTCGGCGGCCGCAAAACCCAGTCCGGCGTCTATCGCGTGACTTATGTCGGCGATGAATCCACCGCACCCGCCAAAGCCCTGCCACTGGGTGAGGACTTCAAACTGCGTGCCTCTCTCGAAGCCTACCACACTGGCCAAGTCGAAGCCGCCAAAGCCCTCAGCGCCGCCTGGAGCAACCTCGGCAACAACGATCGTCGAATTCGTTATGCCGCTCGCGTCGCGATTGAAAAAATCCCCGTCTCACTCTGGCAGGAAAAGGTCCTGAGCGAAAAAGATCCTGTCGCTTTAATCGAAGGCATCATCGCCCTCGCACGCGTCACCGGAGCCAAAGACAACCACGCAGGCGGGAAACCTGCCGCCAAGCCCACAGGCACCTCTTCGGAGCCCATCGGCTACGTGTCTTCTGAGAACGTCGAGCTTGAGGGGCGCATGTTCCTTGCTCTGGGCAGGCTGGTAGGTGCCAAACTTCCGCTCGACCAGCAGCTTGCCGCCCTACGAGCTTTGGAACTCGTTTTGATCCGCCTTGGTAAACCGAGCGAAGAAATCTGCTCTCAAATCGCCGCAGCACTCGACATTGTTTATCCCACTGAAAATTCTTTCGTAAACCGCGAGCTTTGCCAAATCCTCGTCGCCATTGATTCACCAACAGTCGTCTCCAAAACACTCGCCTTGATGGCCACGTCGAAAGATGACTTCCAGGAAGTCACCACCGATGAAGTGTTGAGCCGCAACGATGGCTACGCCAACGCCGCCCGTGCCGCCGCCGGCAGCCGCCCGAACGCGCAGCAGATCAGCTACATGGTCGCCTTGCGCAACGCCACCGCTGGCTGGACCCGTCAACGATGCTGAAGGTGCGGCTCGCAAGACAAAAACGAATTCAAATTGAAATTATCCTCCCCGTCGTAGCTGGCTTCGTAAGAAGCCGGATTGAGTGTGGCTGTCCTCGTAAGCTGGATCGTGTGGTCGGTAATCAAGTGCGTCCGAATGCTCAGGCATCCAACTACGTGGTTTATTCTACGCCGGATCCGTGGCTTGGATGAAGGGGAGCTAACGCAAAGTGAAGTTATTGGATTACAATGTTGCCTGAACTTAATTATGGCAAATACTCTCCAAGGTAGCTAACTCAAGATGGCGTTTGAACTTCCAGTTGTCTCCGATGCGGCTCTCACGGGCAGTTGCGGGGGCGGTTCGTCCACGGATAGCACTAGCG
>NCCR01000190.1 GCA_002279765.1 Verrucomicrobia bacterium 12-59-8
AGGACGGGGTATGCACCTGCCCTGAGAAGATCGCGGTAGAGGGCCACTGGCCTTAACGCACTGGATTTGAGCCCGATCAGGCGGGCAATCGTCTGTGTGCACCAGTTTCCGAGGCGCGCATTGTAGGTTCCGCCGGGCCCTTGGTCGATGCGGAGCGCCCTGACGCCATGCCCTTTCCACCGCATCATCCGCTCACGCATGTCAGACCACGGAACGATTGCGACGAGGTGGGCATGTTCGACCGGATCGAGCAAAACGTAGGCGTCTGCGGCCGGCACATAGCCGAATGCGAGGACGTGCCTGGCCCACTTCGGCGACAGGAGATCGAACCACGCTTCACGCTCCTTCGGAACGAACACGACCGTCCAGACCGTCGGGGAATACTCGTCCCAGTCGTCGCCGATCATTTCATTTTCCGCGCTTTTTCGAACTGGAACACTGATGCCCGGGCGCCAAGCAGGCCGCCGCGGTTGGTGTAGCTGATCGGGGCTTTCTTCTCGCGACCGAGTGGATGAAATAGCCCTTCCGCTTCACCACCGCCCCAGAATGCATACTCCGCTGCCTCCATCACGTCTGCTAGTGGGTTCTTTTTGTTGACTTTTTCCTCAACGCGCACGCCGTCCGGGGATTTCACCTGCATCATCGTGCAGCCACCATCGAGGGCAGCGATTAGCGGCGCGCAGTAGCGCTTGTCGACCAGAAGGCGTGTGGCGCCTGTGTCCGTCCGGGACGTCAGCAGCTTGACCGTGATCTCGCGACGGGTCGAAGGATTGTCGCGCGGCGCCGGCGAGCGGAACTTCAGTCCCTTCCCTTCCATGATTTCGAAGTGGGTGTTTTCGGAGCGGGATTCGTCAGCGCCGAAGCGGGTATCGCCATACGGGTCGCCCCAGCCCACGAATCCGCTCTGCTTCCAGAACGGGAACCTCTGTCCGAGGACGGATAGAACCTCATCCGCCAGCTGCACCGCGCTCGAGCCGGCCGCCTGGATCGAATGCAACGCGAACCAGCGATCCTTCCACTGCTGGAACAGGTGCACGCAGCCATGGAGGCCAGGGTCATAGCCGGCGATGATCGGCAGCGTCTCGATCGGCATGATCTCGTCCGCCACATGCTCACGCAGGAATTGCGTGTAGCGGGGATAACCCTTCTGCATCGGAACCACCTTGTTCATCAGGTCTCGGCGAACGTCATTGTACGAACGGCCGGACAGTTCCTGCTTGATCGACTCCTCGCCGATGTGGGGCAGGTTCTCCGCTTCGGGGTTGACTTCAAATCCGATGAAGCCCCCGTCTTCTCCGCGAATCTCGATCACGGCCGGGGGCTGTTCGAAGAATTCCCAGTCTTCCGGGCACTGAAGCTCGTACTTTTGTTCGGGCGTCATATCCCGGGGAAGCATTGTCTTTCCGCGCATGTAATACGACCAGTGATCGTCCGTTGGCGGCGCGTTCATGTCGCCTACGACCCATTTGCGGCGGTCATAGGCGGGACAGTCTTTCTTCGCTGGCCAGCGGCCTGTGCGGGAATAAATCTCTTTTACGAGGGGAAGCGGAAAGAACTGGGCTTCGTTTAGCCATGCCCCGGTCCACTCCGTTGAGCGCAAGTCTTTCACGGCTTTCAGGATGTTCGCCGGATCGAAGGCACGGAACACCACTGTTAGTTCGACGTCCCAGAACTTGAGGAAGTGGGTCATCGGCTCCCGGCCGTTGATTTTCCCCCATTGTTCTTCCGGGAACCACTGCTTCCACGTTTCGATCGTGGAGCTTTCAAGGTTCGGGTACGAGTCACGAACGACGAGGAACTTCGAGCGGCGAATCCCGTCCTTGCATTTCGGCATGGTGCAGGCCTTGGCCCAGACCTCGGCCAGGCTCGCGACCGACTTGCCCGAATTAACGGGACCTTCGCAAATCCTCAGCGAGGCATTCGACAGGACCATGCGGTCCAGCGTTGCGGCATATCGAAAGTCAATGGTATCGCCCATGCCGGCACTATCGGCTGGGCGAGCGCTCCGATTTACGCACTGGCTTAATCAGAACGATGCGCCGTTGGTCGCCTTCGCGATGTTTTGGACCGTGGTCGTATTGCCTGCGGACAGTTCGCTGGGGAAGACCGCAAGGAATGAAAGCTCGTGGCCCGAGGCATTGCCGGCAAACTGCGTCGAGTCATATGAGCCGGACGCCGTGCTCGAACCGCCGCCGACCCTTTCAACGCCATTGCTCAGGACCGACACGCCGCCCGAATTGCGCTTCGTTGTAATCACAAAATTGTTGCCCGTGGAAGCAACCGTCCCGCCGCTGTTAAATTCTGTCGCGCCGGGCGAGGAATACATCAGGTTATCCGTCCACCACCAGAAGGCGTGCCGCGATCCGGCAGCGTTAGCGATGGTGAAAGTCTGCGTGCCGTTTGACGGGCGGCGAACTGCAGCAATAACCGTCTGGTTCGTCGCAACGCTGATGGCCGTCCGAAGCCCCATCTTCTTGCCGGTCGCCATATTAAGCGCCTTGCCGGATCGGGCCAGCACAGGGCGATCAGCATCCGCCCCGCTCGCCCATGTTCCGGCTTTCAGGTGCCGCCCCGGCGCCGTGCCATCAAGGAACTCGGCAGACGTGTAACCGGTGAACGCAAGGTATTCCGCCAGCGTTGCCCCGCCAAGCTGCGAGAGGTCAGGCAGGAGCCCGACGTTCTGTGCGTCTGCCGTCACCAGTGAACCGCCCGTGACGGTCTGCCAGCCCGCGCCTTTCTCCGGCCAGATCAGGATGGACGGAGACAGGGCAAGGATTGTCTCAATGTCCGGGTCGGTGACAAGGCTCGGCCCATCACTACGGCCGTTCAGGCTCACCAACCCCGACCCTATCAGGCTCCGGCTCAAAGACACAAGGCGCGTCATCCCCCGATCGCACCCTCAAGCGTCCCGGACGTCCGGGTGAACACAACCCGGTACTGCAACGAAATCCCAACCGGATGGTCAATCAGCTTCGACAACTCAGCATCGTCATGCGCGATCGGAGACCCAACCTTCGAAATGTTCGTCCCATCATTCACGCCCCGGCACTCAAGCTGCGCTGAACCCTGCCACGTCCCATACGTCCGCAATACCGTAGGACGATGCACAGTCTGCCACCCGCTCGCCTCAGCATCAGTATCCAACGAAAAAGCAGCCATGGGCCAATCTCCAGATCCAGAGACGCCATTCTACGGACGAGACGGGTGGGCTTTACGCACTGGTATCGCGGAAGATCGGATTGGGCCGGCTCAGCATGTAGACGGCAGTGCCGACCATGAACGTTGTCGCGACTGTCATGCCAGAGACCAGCTCGGCGTGCCGGAGCGAAGCGAGGAACCGGCGATCCCTCGCCACTCGCGCCAGAACCTCTCGGGCAAGAACAGCCTCCCTACGCCGGCGAAGGATCGAACGCGCACTCATCCCCGCACCCGTGGCGCCAGACGACGAAGACGGTTCCGGAAAGGCGAGAACGGCCGGTCAGCCCACTTCACGCTCCAGATGTTCGTGTCGTTCTCACCGGAAACCACCACGCAAGCGTCCCAGTCATCGACATGCCGCCCCATCGCGTCTGGCGCATCACACCTTGTCGTAGGCTTGTGCGTCATGGCTCACTCCTTCTCGTCGTCGATCATCCGCCACAGCCGGTAAACCTGTAGCGCCAAATCCAGATAGGAGTTCACGTACTCAGGAGCGCTGCCGGCCGATCGCCAGTTCGAAATCGTTTTCGGGGTGACGCCAAGTTTCCGGCCCAACTTCGCCTGAGACCACCCAAGCTCCCTGATCTTCTCGAGCCACGTCACCGGATAATCCTCAATGCCTTCTTCGACGGAAACAGGACTTCAGTGCTGACGCCCTCGTCCTCGGCATACGCCCAGGCCGACGAGTACGCTACAGACGCATTCGTTTTCCGATCCGGGAACTCCTGACGAAGCATCGCCGCCACATCCTCCCACTTGTGCCCATGAGACCGGAGTTCGTAGGACCGGCGCCCCAACATCCGCCGATCTTCGGACAAGCCACGCCGCAGCGCCGCAGAGGCCCGAGACGCAATCACGGCCTCGCACGAAGACTGGCTCATCTCGACTCCGTGCAACATCTGATGATCGTAAATCTCCAGAAGCACAATGTTCGAGGGATCGTTGTTCTCCGGGTTCCCGTCGATGTGATGCAGGTCAAAACCCTCATCCAGTTTCGATTGAAGCCACTCTTTCGTCCGATGTGTACGGTCCCGAAGCCATGCAATATGCGAAGATTTCACGGGTTTTTCCCTAAATGACTATGCCCAGCGCTGAATACGTAGGAATATCGGGGATTATCGGCAAGGGAAAATAGCAAAGGGTCTAATTAAAAATTGCGCGCGAAGCCCATCGGGCACGGTAGCCGCGCCAATTTCCGGCCCCGGGGGTGCCTTAATCGAGGCAGGCCCCTCCCCCGCGTTCATTCTGAACCGCGCACCTGGTCCGCTTGATCGGCTGAACCTGCAGTATCTGCAGCACATCGCGGGCACAGAGCCGGACGATTGCTTGTCGTGCTGCTTGGATGTGCACCCTTGATGACGCGCACGATTGAGGCGCCATCGCCATCCGTCCCTCCTTGTTCCATAAGGACTTTCTTGGTTTTCTCGACGTTCTGGAACGGGAAGCGCCAGTCTCGATTGGCCAGGCTTTCCCGGCTCATTCGGTCGATGACAGCTAGGGCCATATCTCGCGCACGCATGAGGGCGGCGGCCATTTCAGGGAAGCTGCCCTTGAATTCGTTCCAGTTTTCCCGCGAAACGTTCATTGCGGCGATCATTTCGTTTTCAGTGAGCCCGAGTTCGCCTAGTGCGAGGATTTGTTTGGGGATTTGGTCTGAATACGCGGTGATTTCAGGCGGTTGCAGAGTGCTGGCGCTGTTGGGGTCAGCGATTGCGAGTTTCTGTTTAAGATCAAGGATTTGAGCCTTAAGCGCGAGGATTTCGGCGTTTAGGTCGCTGTCGGTTTCTTTGCGCTGTGGTCTGCCTGCCAACGTCGCCTCCGGCGTGGGGCTCTGCCCCTATCTGCTTACCCTGTTGTTACAGCAGGTTTGCTGCGTTTGGGGCGCCTGGGGCACTCACTGGCATTGACTTTCATCAACGTATTTGATATTATCAATGCACAGTCGATAACACGGCTGCCGGAGGCCTATTCGAGCCACACAAGCCGGAATGCTCTTTGACATCGCAGGGATAGTCGAAACGTCGCGGGATCTCCAGTCCTGACAAGGGATAACACCCCGCGCCGTATGTCCGGATTGAGCGTCCGGGCACTGATGAGACAGCTCACCCAATGGAGAACACCATGACGAAAGCAATTGATTGCCTGGTTAGCGTCGCCCTCGCTGTAGCATCTGCTGCAGTTGGCACCTTCGCCTGGCAGAGTGCGGCAGACTTCGCACACATCAATGCCCCCATCACCCCGGTTCTGTGGATTTCCGGCGCGTTTTTCTGGTTCTGTGCCGTCGCTTACGCTGGCGCCGCACTCCTCACGCCCTTCCGTAAGGCCTGACAACACCATGAAGCCCCGCCGGTTAGCCCCGTGCGGGGCTTTTTGCGTTTTATAGGGCGCCCAATGCCCTGAAACCAATGGAGAATGAGACAATGACGATGACAGCAGATGCAGGCGCGTTTCTGGCCCTGTTTGCCGAAAATGGCGTGCGGTGTCGCGGTGTCAAAACCACGAAAGATCGCCGCCAATTGTTTGTCTATGTGACGCCAGATGACTTTGAGGCGCGCGGCGAGATTCGCGGCCTGCTTCGGTGCATGGGCTGGCAATTTCGCCGCGAAAACAAGCCGGAAGGGTTTGAACGCCTTCCGTGCCTGGAATTCGAGCCGATACCACAAGAGCCTAACCGATTCTTGAATCATCACGAGGTCTGACACCCCAGAACCCCGCCATTCTTCGGAATGTGCGGGGTTTTCTGTTTGTAGGGCCCGCGATTTGAGACGTGCGGGCCCGGTAACCCCTACCAATGGAGAACACCCTATGAGCGATCACGCGATTGCAAACGCTAAGTCATGGATTGCAGACATTGTTGCACTCGCGGCACGTCTGAAAAGCCCTGATTATTCAGTGGCGGACGAGGCGCGCGACGAGGCATGGCAAATGCCTTTGAGCGTTGAAGTGCGGGACGGCTGGCGGGCGCCTAGTGCGCCTGGCGAGCCTATCGACGCTGACCCGGAAGAATTCGCCATTCTGTTGACGACTGGCGGGCCTGCCCTCCGGATTTACGGGCATTTCGGACCCGGAATGCGCCTAGAGGACATCGAATTGCAATGGCAGGACTGGGGCACGCCCTGGACCTACGTTGTGACGACTGAGGAGGAGGACGCCGCAATTCGCACGTTCTGCGAGTGCCACAACCTCGGAAACGACTGACACCAGAGCCCCACGCTCGCCCTAACCGGCTGGCGTGGGGCTTTTGCTGTTTATAGGGGCCTGATCCGCCGGCGCTGGCCCTTCCTGAGACAGCCGGCACCAATGGAGAAACCCACAAATGACCATGAGAGAACGCGCGACGAAATTCGCGCCTGTCGCAATCGTGTTGCTGGCCAACGTCATCGCGGCGATTGGCTTGCATCACGCGGGAATGGAGGCGGGGCGCATTGCCGTCCTGATTGCCTTCCTGGTCACGTTCACCTGGCTTCTGTCCGAGTCGCTGGAACTTGTGTTCCGGCGGCGCGCGGCAAACCGGGCGAAGGCATGGGCTACAGGGATCTTCGCGGCCTTCCTGGCTGGCGTGGAAATCTGGGTCCACCATCACGGCGCGCTCTGGCTGTTCGGGGATGATACCCCCGCGCTGTTCCAATACGCGATCGCCGCGGGCTTCGTGTTCGCAACGATCACGGCGAAGTGGCTCTACATGAGCGCTGACCCCGTGCCGAAAACCGCTGCAGCCGAGGCGCCCACGCCTTTGCCAGTGTTCACGGTTGAAGGGATCGACTTCAGCACGGCGCCCCGCGTGCCGTCTGCTGACGTCATCCACCTGGACCGCCGCGACTTCGCCTCATCGCGTGAGGCCGTGTCGGCGATCCTTGAAGCCTACCGAGGCACTGCCTGACAGCTTAACGGTGTGCCCCGTCGCCATGTGCGGCGGGGCCATCCGGTGCGCTGTTGCACCCCAATGGAGACTGAGACACCCATGAAAACCACCCCGAAAACCGGCCTGATCGCTGAAACCGCAGATTCCGTGGAACTGCTCGAAATGATCCGGCGCGAACATGCGACCGTCAACGATAACCTCCGCCTGATCCTCGCCACCTATCGCGAGATCAACGCGGCGACCGAGCCCGGCGCACGTCCGGCCAAGGCGTCGTAACGGATGGATCTCCGCAAGCTGGGCCTGCTGCTTATTGGCGGGTCTGCACACGGGCTCTGCTGGTGGGCCCTGAAGCCCGCCAGCCTGGCCGGAGACGTCTGGGCAATGGTGGCCTATGCCGCCCTGCTCCTGTCCGGCCTGTTCGTGCTGGGCGCGTTCCTGTCGCCTTCTCCTGACTGCGCAACGGTCATCGAGACGGCAGACACGCCCCGCACATTCGACTGACCATGAGGCCCGCCCGGTGTTCGCACTGTGGCGGGCCTTTTGCGTTTAGTAGGGGCGTCATTCCGGCGCCCTGACAATGGAGACTGAGACAATGGGAGACCGCACATATTGCAATCTGGTGATCCGGGGTAAAATCTCGCCGGAACGGTTTGCAGAACTTGAGACCCGCATCAACGCCAATAGCCCTGACGCTGATACGCAGCCGGGCAGCGGAGGGTGGGGCTTCTGTGAGGTGAACTATGGCGAACCGGTCAACGAAGGCTTCAATATGCAAGCCTTGGCTGATGAGTTCGGCGTAACGTTTATCTGGTCTTGGGATGCTGGCTACGATTACTCGCCCGGCATCCGGTTCTACCGGCCTGGCGAACCTGTGGCCGAATTCCCCTACAACGGCGATGACATCACCGTCACGGTATGCGTCTCCGATCCGGGCCGCTCGTTCAACCGACTCTCGCGGGCTTTTAACTTCGCTCAAATCCTGCACAGCCGCTTGGACATAACGAGCGATACCGCGCCCACCGCAGCCTGATCGACTATCCCCACCCCTCGCCCCCAGCCCTAACCCGGCTGGGGGTTTTTCTTTGCCTGATGTCCGAATTCCATGGTATGGGCGGCT
>NCCR01000191.1:0-1179 GCA_002279765.1 Verrucomicrobia bacterium 12-59-8
CGATGGCGGCGGCAACGTGATGTGCACCATCGTCGCTGGCAAAGCTTTGTTTCACATCGATCCGAAGACCCCGGGTTCTCAAGATAGCAAGGACGCTTCCCCTCCCATCAAAGTAACTGTCGTCACCGAAGAAGGTACGATCGTCAACAACATGGGTGGCAAGCCGGAAGCAGGTGACACTGCGCAACCTGAAGATGCCACCACGAAGAAAATCACTGCAGCAACTTGGACAGTGCAGCATGACGAAGGCAGAACGGTGGTCGCCGTGGGCGAAGGCATGAGCCACGTCAGCATTGGCAAAGGTGCGGCGGCAGGCGGTGGCGAAGTCGGCGGCCAGGTCAAGGTGCCTCAAGGTTCCGTCATCTGGTTGTTCAACCGCGGCGGTAAAATCGAGGCCGATCTGGTGGATACACTCACAGGCAAGGTCACCAATCTCACCGGCGGTTCGACACCAGACGCCGGCAATCTCGTGGAGCAGTCGAAGCAGCAGCTCGTCACTCCATCCTCCAGTGGCACAACCACCACGTTTACCACACCGACAAGCACGCCCAGCACCCTGCCCACCAACACTTCGTCGAACCCCGATCTGTCCACCCCGCAGACACCACTCCCGGTCGTTTCAGCCGATACCCCTTAACTCAGACGATGAATCCAAAAAAAACCACACCGTTTCGACTTTCCGCCGCACTCCTCGTGTGCTGCACCCTGCTGCACGCAGTCATTGCAGAAGGTCAGGAGACGTTGCGCGATGCAGCAGCCGGCACCAAAGCGTCGCTGGCGGCACCTGCGGACGATCAACAGAGCGACACGCTCAATCCGGAAGATTCCGAGGATGTATTCCTGGATGAGTTCATGAACTACCAGATGAAGCTTCTGAAGAACTGGAAGCTCCGCGTGTTCACCTCCGGCACCTGGCGCTACGATTCCAACGTCTTCCTGCGCAACACCAATGTGGAGAGCGATCAGATGTACAGCATCTCTCCAGGATTTCAGTTCTCCTATGGAGACGACAAGGCGAAGCTGCAACTGCTGGCGGACTACAATGCGCAGTTCAACTTCTATGACAAATTCAGTCAGGAAAACTCACTCAATCAGTTCCTGAGCCTGGCGGTGAACTACCGGATGAAGAAAACGACGTTCAATCTCTCGCAACGTTTTAATAATGTCACCGGCGGCGAG
>NCCR01000191.1:1209-9378 GCA_002279765.1 Verrucomicrobia bacterium 12-59-8
TGTGGGCGGCCAGGCATCGCGCCTTCAGTTCTCCCCCCAGTTGCAGATCATGTATGTACTGTCTGAAAAAGTGCGGGTGGGCCTCAGCGGGCAGATTCAGCAAACGCATTATGACGCGTTGCTCTCATCGACCACTTATCGGTTCGGATTGTTCGCAGACTACGCCTTTTCACCGCGCTTCCGTCTCGGCCTTCAGTTCAATGAAATGCTGCAGGAAGTGGACCAGAGCGGCAGCCAGTCCGGTCAGGACTACCTTGCGCGCTTGGAGTATGCGGCATCCAAGAAGCTTTCGCTTTCGGGTTCAGCCGGTATTCATGTGCTCCACACCACTTCTGCGGGGGACTCCACGCTGCCTTTGGGCACGCTGGGAGTCAAGTATGCAGTCGGCCCCAAAACCAGCCTGTATGCGAATTTGTATGCACGGGCGCAGAACTCCCCTTCCCTCGGTGGACAATACTTCCAATCTCAAGGCGTGCTGATGGGCGTCCAGCAGCAGCTTGGCACCAAGGTCACTGTCGGCGCGGATTTTGGCTACGACTCCTCTGAATATCATTCCTATCTCGCCGGTGTGTCCACCTCACGCGCAGATCATGTCCGCTTCATGCGTCCATGGGTGAAGTACACGCTGCAACGTCATATCTCGCTGGAGATCTTTTACCAGCATACCACGAACAATTCGTCAGGCACCGGATCACAGCCGTTTGAGCGTGACCTCATCGGCGCTGGACTCACGGGCTCCTGGTAGGCGGTCACTCGAATCAATTTTTCACCTCTATGAACACACATAAGCATCTCTCTTCATTTGTCAGCCACGGCTGCCTGCGCGGCATCCTCCTGGCGCTATGCAGCGTCAGCTTGAATTCAGCAGCGAATGCCGAGCAACCAGCGTCGTTGTTTCCATCCGGCTCCGTCACGCAGCAGTCCTTGCAAAAGACCATCGTGGGATCCGACTACCAGATTCGCGAAGGTGACATGGTGCAGGTTTCCGTGTTCGACGAACCTGAACTCGCCGCAGGTGGCCGGGTACGCAAAGACGGCTGCATCCAGTGCCCGCTGATCGGTTCCGTGAGGATCCAGGGTCTGAGCCAGACAGCGGCGGCCCGCCTGATTGAGGAGGAATATCGGAAAGACTATCTGGTGCATCCGGAGGTCAATCTGTTCATCTCTCAATTCTCCGTGCAGCGCATCACCATTCTCGGCCAGGTGCAACGTCCGGGCGCACACGATCTGCCTTCGGAAAAAGATCTCACGATTCTGCAGGTTCTGGGTCTGGCCGGCGGCCCGACCCGCATCGCCAATCTCAAAAAGGTGCTCGTGAAGCGCCTCGTGGACGGCAGGGAGAAGATTTTCAAGGTGGACGTCAACGGCATGGCTTCAGGCAGCCAGACCATGATGTTTTATGTCCATGAAGATGATGTCATCACCGTCCCCGAAAGCTTCTTTTAATACTATGCAACCAACCTCCTTATCTCTGCCTCAGTCACCGATGGAGATGACGCAACGTCTGGAAGCAGACTCTGAATCATCCTCGTCATTCATGAATCCGGCACAGCTGGTGGACGGCATGCGCCGCCATAGCTGGATTCCCATCACACTGTCTCTCTTTGGTCTGATCCTGGGCTATGCCTATTTCAAACGCCAGAAGCCGGTGTATGAAGCGGTCAGCGTCGCTCAGTTTGGTTCCGAGCAGAGCTCCCTGCTGGGGCTCAACAGCATGAGCACACCCGGCCTTGGGGACGAAAAGTCTGTCAACACCCTCATCCAGGCCGCCAAAAGCCGTGAAGTCATTGGGCGGGTAATTTCCGAATTGAATCTGACCCAGCTGCCATCTTTTTCCGGGGGGCATCCCGCCGACTCCAAAGAAGCACGTGATAATGCGATCTTCATGGTGAGCTCCATGATTCGCATCTCATTGCGCAAGGATACAAGACTGATTGATTTCAACGTGACGGGAGCGGATCCGGAGCAGGTGGCAGCGCTGTCCAATCAGGCGGTCCTCAGCCTCGTCTCTGAACTGGAAAGTCAGAAAAGCAAGACCCTGCAGGGGGCCATTCAGGCCTTGGTGGCGGAGGGACAGCGCCTGCAGGACAAGCTGAAAAAATCAGAGATCGCCATGCATGACTACAAGCGCTCCAACCAGGCCATCTCGCTTGACGAACGCAAAGATCTTGTGCTCTCCAAACTGAAGGAACTCGGTTCCGAATTGAACCAGCAGTCCAAAGAACGGCTGACACTGGAAACCCAGCTCCAGGCCTGCAAGGAAGGAACACTGCCGCGTGATGAACTGCTCAGCCTGCCAAGCATCGCCAGCCACCCCAAGGTCTCAGGCATTTTGTCCCAGATCGCCAGTCAGAAATCCGCGCTGGCCGTGCTGGCGGAGCGTTACAAGCCCAAGCATCCCAAGTACGAGGCGGTTCAGGTGGTCATCCACAACCAGGAGCAGCAGCTCACCACCATTCTCGATGACGCGTTTCACCTGCTGCAGTCCAGCTGGGAGCACGCGCGCGAACTGGAGCACCGGCTTCAGGAACAGCTCAAAAAGCAGGAGTCCGAAGCGCTCGATCTGGAGCAGCTAGCCGTGCAGTACAACGTGCTCAAGCGTGAGATGGAGTCAGATCAGGCGGTCTATGAATCGGTGCTCACACGCATCAAGCAGGTGGACGTTTCCAAAGGCATGGAAACGCCGCCCATCTGGGTGCATCAGCTGGCCATGGTGCCAGGAGACCCCGTGTCTCCGAACGCCAAGAAGGTGGTGGGCAGTTCAACGGCTGGCGGCTTCATGCTTGGACTAGCCATCATCGGTCTCATTGTCATACAGGATCGCTCCATCCGCTCCGTGGACGATGCCCGCCAGAAGCTGCGGGTTCCAGTCCTTGGCATGATTGCCAATCAACGTCAGATCGCCACGGCTTCTGAGCAACAAAAAGGGCATGATTTCACCCAGGGACTGACACCTGCACTGATAGCGCACAAGGCTGTCGCGGAAAGCTTCCGTGAGTTTCGCGCCATCATTGCGCGGATGGCCAGATGCCCGCATACCTGCCACATGGTGGTCAGTGCTGTTCCCGACGAAGGAAAGACTTTTGTTTCCACCCATCTGGCGGTCAGCCTAGCCAGCCAGGGCTTCCGCACTCTGCTCATCGACATGGATCTCCGGCATTCACAGCTGGCCCAGGTGTTTGGCATTCCCAACACCCGCAAAGGTGTTGTTGACCTGCTACTTGAGGAAGTCTCGTTTGCCGAGGTCTGCCTGAGCGGCGGCATTGCGCATCTTGCCATCATGCCGGCCGGAAAACGCGTTGCCAATCCTGCGGAGCTGCTGTCCACCTGCGGAGTCGAACGGCTCAAGGAAATGGCTTTCTCGGCGGGATTTGACCGCATCGTCATCGACACCGCGCCCTTGATTCCGGTCAATGACACCCTGGAGCTGGGCACTCTGGCCGACAGCACGTTCCTGGTGGTGCGCTGCAACCGCACTCCCGCCGACATCATCCTGGAGGCGATTCGGAAACTGCACCAGACCGGCATCCCGATCACGGGTCTGGTGTTAAACCGGCTCACGCAACGCACGCGCAGCTTCGATCAATACTACCACCGGTCCTACTACAAAGGGTCTGAGACAGATGAAACCGCCCCGCTCCGCCCCGCCTCACGAGGACTGCACACGCCTTCAAATTTTGGTTAACAAATCCCCTGCCCCGCAGAAGTGTCCATTCGGCCTCAGCACAAACCCGACATCACCGCTTGAGCGCCATTAGGCATGCGGCTTATGGACGGCCAGAATGCCCGCCGTCAGAGCTTGGAGGAATCTGAACCTCAAGGCTGCCCCCATTCCCTTCTGCCGGATGATTTCCATGCGCGGCGGAAATCCACCGGGTAAAGCCCGGCCCCAAAGATTTGCTTCATCTGCGCACTCCCTCACTCTTTCTGCGCGCGCCGATGCGATGCATAGAAAACCCCGGCTCTCCGAGCCTGGGGTGTCACTCCACTTACGTTCAGAGCCTGCCTGCGCCAGCAGGTCTAGGCTGCTTGGAAAGCCGGACTGCCGCCAGCCAGCAAGCCATGCTCAACACAGTAGCGGGCGATTTTCGCACCCGAATCAATGCCGGTCTTCTTCCAGATGTTATGTTTGTGTACTGAAACCGTCTTGGCGGAGAGGCTCAGATCCAGCGAAATGGCTTTCAGGCTTTTGCCATGAGCCAGTTGCAGGAAGATTTCAAATTCACGGCTGCTCAGCACCTTGTGCAGTTCTTTTCCGCCGGCAGGCAGCCGCACGGCATTTTCAGCAAAGGACTGGGCCACACTGCGCGAAAGATACTTTTTGCCGCGCAGAGCATAATTGATGGCGGTGACGATCTCGCCAGGTGGCGAGTCCTTGGCCACATAGCCACATGCTCCGGCCTTCAGCGCACGCTCGATCCACAAAGCCTGGATGTGCATGCTGACAACGATGCAGGCGGGAGACGGCATGGCTGCTGCGAAATCCGCCAAGAGGGTCAGGCCGGAACAGTCGGCCATTTCAAGATCAATCAGCACCACGTCGATGCTTTGCCTGGATGATAGTTCACGCGCCTTTTCTGCGCTTGTTACCACCATAATCTCATAGTCTTTAAACATAAGGCGCAGGTATTGACCCAAGGTCTCTGCGAACATGGCATGATCATCAACAAGCATGATTTTTTTGGGAGAGGGAGTCATTGTTTTTGAGTGAGTTAGCACCGATGAGCGCTGTTATATGTAGAGTAAAAGCAGCCGATGTGACTGCTATGACAATATAAATTTATATGGAAAATCTTATAATGCGGCTAAATTAAGTTTTATTTATTTAGCTAAACAACCCCCTCATTGTAAGCGGACATTTAAACGCTGGCTGCCAGTGTCTGAAGCAATGCCTCAGTCATAATTTCTGAGCCTACGGTATATGGTTGATCTGTGAATGGCACTCCGACTTCACCCGTTTTCAGCACGCGTTCGAAGCTCCCGACTTGCAGCGCCTCCAGCGTACCGGAGGCTTTTTCACCTGTAGGAGCCACGGATGCGGTCTTGGAAATGTGCGCCCATGGTGGCATGCCATGGGAGTGCAGACTGCCTTCCACAGCAGGCCGCGTGCGCTACACCGGTGACATTTGCCTGAATATTCCGGCAATAAGCATGTGGCAGTCCTCATCTGAGACGGACCGGACGTACCGTTTAAAGGTTGGCGTATGGGATTGTGGTGTTATGCGCCACATCTAGTGAGCACACCATTCTGTTTTTGAACTTCTTGAATTCTCTGGTATCAAACTAGCCCCCCCCGCTTTTCGAGTTTCGGAAAGCTTCTTCTAAAAACCATGAGTGCTTTGTTCCTCAAAAGGCAGCGCTGTCGCCAGGCCTTTTGCTCCATCTTCCTTGCCGTTTCAGTCAGTTCGCTGCTGTGGTCGCCCCGCGCCAGCATGGCCGCAGACGCCAGCTGGACCGGCGGCACAGGCACGCAGCTCTGGTCCGATGGTGTCAACTGGAGCACGAACCCGGCAGCGCCAGGAGCCACCTCCGGCATCACCAACGCGGACACCGCAACGTTCAGCACCGGACTGGGCGCGACCACGATCACCATCGACACCGGGCGCAATCTGCGAAGCCTCGTTTTTGCCATCGGCGCAGCGAGTACGTTTACGATTGGCACCGCAGGTGCCAATGCGGGAGAAACCCTGCTGCTGAGCAGCGGCGGCAATGTGTTGATGAACTCCGGGAACACCGCGTCGGTCACGCTGAATGCGCCGATGGTCATTGAACCGACAAGTGGCACCGGGACAGGAACTTACTCCTTCACCAACAATTCGACCGCCACGCCCACCAGTGATGCAAATCTCTACAAGATGACCATCAATGGCAACATCAGCGGCGGAGCAACGAGCGGCACGATCACCCTCAATTTCAATGCGACGACGGGTAACCGCAGCAGCGATCCCACGGCCAACGTGATGAATGGACTGATTTCAGATGGTTTATCCGGCGGACTCAGCGTGAATGTCACTGGCTCGAGTGGCGGCCAGCTCGGGGTCTGGCGCTTCAACAATGATAGCAACAGCTACACCGGCACCACCAGCGTGACCGCAGGCACACTGATCTTCGCCAGCATCGCCAATGCCGGGGTGAACAGCGCCATCGGGGCTGGCAACACCCTGAACGTGGGCGGCGGTTCGCATGTGAAGTATCTGGGTGGTGCCGCCTCCACTGACCGTGCCATCACCGGCAACGGCCTTTTTTACAACAACGGCACGGGCGCTCTGACACTGAACGGCACGGTGGCGGCTGGCATCATCTTCCGTGGCGCGCAAAACTTCATCGTTAATGGACTGATCTCCGGCAACAGCGGCATTTCGCGTACCGATCCCGGCACCGTCTTCCTGAACAACAACAACAACTCCTTCACAGGGAATCTCTCGATCTCCGACGGTGCATTTCAGGCGACCACGATCTTCAACAACGGCACGAATTCCGCCGTCGGCAAAAGCGGAAATCTGGGCCTCGGGCAGACCAGTGCCACGGTCGGGCGCTTTGAGTACACGGGAACCTCCACCTCCACGGATCGCCTCATCGTCATGCAAAATGCCACCACCGGCAACACCGGACGCGGCATCATCAACGCAATGACCGCCGGGCAGACGCTCACCTTCACCAATGGCGTCCGCCTGAGCACCGCCAACACCATCAGCGCAGCCGCCAACTTCTCAGATCTCACACTGACCGGTGTCGGCAACGGGGAGATACAGGGCCAGATCGGAGGCACCACCGGTAATTCTTCCACCGTGGTGAACATGCAGATCATCAAAACCGGCCTCGGCACTTGGACGCTTTCAGGGGCCAACACCTACGCGCTGCAAACCACCGTGAGCGCCGGCATCCTAAACATACGCAACAGCAGCGCGCTTGGTGCGGTGCTTTCCAGTGAAACCGTCCCCTCAGCCGCAAACGCAGGCACCACGGTGGCCAGCGGTGCCACCCTCCAGCTGCAAAACAACATCAGCGTGGGGGCGGAGGCGCTCACCCTCGGAGGCACCGGTGCCACCGGCCAGAATGGGGCGCTCGTCAATGTCAGCGACACCAACAGCTTTGCGGGCGCGCTGACCCTGACCGCCAACACGACCATCTCCTCTGACAGTGGCAGTCTGGCCCTCACCAACACAGCAGCCATCGTCGGCTCTGGCGGCAGCCGAACGTTGACGCTGGCCGGTGCAGGCAATGGCAGCCTGGCCAGCAGCATGGACACTGGCGTGGCCAGTCTGACCAAGAATGGCAGCGGCATATGGACGCTTTCCGGGACCAACAGCTACACCGGTGCCACCACCGTGAATGCTGGCACCCTGAATGTGACCGGAACACTCGGTAACACGGCAGTGACAGTGGCCAGCGGTGCCACTTTGGCTTATGCAGGCGCAATCGGCGGCAGCCTCACTGCCGCGATCAACACCACGATCATCATTGGCGATGCGTTGACCGCCGGCAGCACCGGCACGCTGACCGTGGGCGGGAATCTGGTGCTCAACGATAGCACGTTGCTGATGTTTGACCTCGGCACCAGCAGCGATCTCATTCAGGCCAATGGCTCCCTCATCACGCTCGACGGCATCGTCCGCGTCACCACAGGGGCCGGATTCACGGCAGGCACCTACAAGCTCATCGGCTACACCGGCACGCTGACCGATAACGGCCTCACCACGCAGATGCTCGCGGGATATGACCTGTCCATCATCGTGGACACCGTGAACAGAGCCGTGAACCTCACCGCCACCGCCATCAGCGCCCAGTACTGGGACGGGGGCGACAGCGTGGCAGACAGTGTCGTGGACGGTGGCAACGGCACCTGGACCAATGCCGGCACCAACTGGACACTGGCCGATGGCAGCAACAATGCGAACTGGTCGGGATCGGTGGAGAAAATCGCCGTATTCGGCGGTGCTTCTGGTGGCACCGTGCAGGTGCAGGATGCAGTGGCGGTCAACGGCTTGCAGTTTGCCAAAAGCTACACACTGGCAAACTCGGGTGGTCAGATTCAAATCACCAATGCAGCGACGGAATTACGCGTGGACACGGCGGTCACTGCGACATTGGCGGCACCCGTCACCGGCGCGGGCGGCCTCAACAAAACCGGCGACGGCACGCTGATCTTCACCGCCGCCACAGGCTCCA
>NCCR01000192.1 GCA_002279765.1 Verrucomicrobia bacterium 12-59-8
TGTAAGCCATTGATAATGAGATATTTATATAATTTCTATACACATATCTTTATCATTTTTACAATTATTTGAGTTATTTCTGATATGGTTGTTGCATCAACTCTAATTTCTGTTATAAATACTAGCAGAATCAAGAGCCACTTACGCAGCCATGAAAACACTCATCCGCCTCGCCCTCACCGTCAGCCTCCTCGCCGTCGCTACCGCCGCGAACGCCCAGAATGGTTACTATGCCGCCGGTTACTATGCCGCTCCCCAGGCTCAGGCTGCCTACGCTCAGGAACAGGCCAACGCCCAGGCATGGGCCGCCTACAACGCCCAGCAGCAGGCCAATGCGGCAGGCTGGGCTCGTTACTACGCCGACCAGGCAGCCGCCAAGCAGGCAGCAGCTCAGCGCGCCGCCGCTTCCCGCCCTGCCGTTGGCAATTCTCAGATCCGCTTTGACGGTCGCTTTGCTTCCGTCGGCCAGACCGCCCCTCAGGCCCTCCAGTTCGCCGTTTATGCCGCCAACACCCTCCAGAACAAGCCCTACGTCCTGGGTGGCGGCCATCGCAATATTGAGGACAGCGCTTATGACTGCAGCAGCAGCACTTCTTACGTCCTCATGAAGGCAGGATTGCTGAACCGCTGCCTGTCCAGCAAGGAGTTCGCCAACTCCGGCCAGCTCACGGGCGAAGGTCCCCGCTGGCGCACCAAGGGCCGCAACTATGCTGGCTTCTCCCCCCGCCATCCTTCGGGCATGTAATTCTCATTTTTGTGACTCGATTATCACACTCGTAAACAAACCTTCATTCAAATCTGAATCTCACCGACTAAATCACCTCGAAACTCTCAAATCTACGAATCATATGAAAACCAACACCACCTCCTCAACCTCCTCCAACAAAGAAATCGCCCTCGGCTGGACCTCGATGCCTGCTTACGGTGAGGTGATGACCCAGGTCATCGGCACCGCCCACACCGATGTGAAAAGCAGCATCAGCCTCGGCAAACAAAGCGTCCTGAAGTCCTTCTGGAGCACCCTGAGCAACCTCAAGTAACCAGCAGGCAGGGCTGGCGCGCCCTTCACCTTGCGCTCTGCACGCCCTCGGGTATGGCTCACCGCTCCCACGCATGCAGGTTCTTCGCTCCATCGACGCCCTTTCCACTCTTCCCGGCCCCCTCGCCCTTGCCGTGGGCGTGTTTGATGGAATCCACCTCGGGCACCAGGAGGTCATCCGTGCGGCCCAGGAACATGCCACGCAGCACCAAGGCACGGCAGTCGTCGTAACCTTTGACCCGCACCCGATGCAGGTTCTGCGCCCCGGCTCCGCCCCCAAGCTGCTCTGCGGCCCGCGCCATCAGCAGCTCATTCTCTCACAAGCTGGCGTTACCTGCCTGCTGGCCTGCCCCTTCACTGCTGAGACCGCCAAAACCCCGGCGCGCGATTTCATCCAGCAGTTCGTCCGCGCCTCACGCCCGCTGGGCTGCATCTCCGTCGGTTATACCTGGAGCTTTGGCCACCGACGTGAAGGCAACATCCACCTGCTCATGGAAATGGGGCAGGAACGCGACTTTGCCGTGTATGGCGTACCGCCCTTGAAAATCGACGCTCAAGTCGTCAGCAGCACCTTGATTCGTGAGGCGGTTTCAATTGGCGATTTCCGAAAAGCCGCCACGCTGCTCGGCCGCGAGTACTCCGTCTTTGGTACCGTCATCGAAGGCCAGAAACTCGGCCGCCAGCTCGGCTTTCCGACCGCGAATGTCGATGTCGAAAATGAGCAACTCCCGCCCCTCGGCGTTTATGCCGTTGAGGCACGCATCGGTACGCAATGGTTCCCAGGCGTGGCCAATCTTGGCCGCCGGCCCACCGTCGCGGCAGACGCCGATCCTTCGCTCGAAGTACACCTGCTCGACTGGAGCGGCGACATCTATGGCAAAGACATGGAGGTGCGCTTCACCCGCTACCTGCGCGGCGAGATGAAATTCGCCAGCCTCAATGAACTCAAAGCGCAGATCGCGCGGGACATCACCGCAGCCAAGTAGCCCCGTTGCGCAGCAACTGGACAACTTTACTCAAGGCTTCTTCGGCGCAGGCGGCTGCTGCTTCGGATAACCATCCAGCTTCACCACGCTCACCGCAGCCTCCGTCGGGAAGTCCACCGGCACTGCCGCCGTGCGCTCCACATGGCCCGTGGCCGCCCATTCGGTGCCGCGCTGCAGGATCGTGTAAAAGCCGCGATCCAGCATTGAGTAGTCCGCATGACCCAGCGTGGTGTGAAACACCCGGCCCTTGTGATAGCCGAGCACCATGTTGTTCGGCTCATTCACTGCCGTGAGGTCGGACACCGCCGTGGTCAGCACGTCCACATTTTCCGCCGGGCCGCGCAGCTTGCTGTAAAGCTCGTCCTTCGCGTGCAGCCAGCGCTTGGGCAGACCACGCGTGATCGGATGATCCGGATTCTGAATTTCGACAACGAACTCATGCTGCGCGCCGTGCGCACCGCCATTCCCAGCCACGGTGTCACGGAACAGCTTGCCGTCCTTCACATACAGCCAGGGGCCGGACATCTCATTCCGCCCGCCCCAGCCACCGACGCCAATCATGTCATTGTATTCCTTCCACTCAGGAAACGAATTGTTTGCCGCATGGATCGAGACAAAACCACCGCCGTCCGCCACATACTTCGTGAACGCATCACGCACGTTCTGCGGCCAGGGCTCGCCATTGTAGTTGCTTACCACCGCCTGGTAGTCGCTGAACACCGGCTTCCACGCATGCCAGGCTTCAGGCGGCGATCCCTTGGGTGGTGTAGAGCTGACATCGACGGTAAAAGCACCGCTGCTCTCCAGCGCATTGCGCAGCACTGGCGTGGTGATCTCCCACTTGTGGTTGTTCTGACCGTCCACGATGAGGACTTTCAGTTTGTCGGCGGCGTGCAGGCTGGCGGCAGCACACAGAAGAAAGGTAAAAACGATGGAGCGCATGGTTGTGACGTAGCTATCAGCCCGGCGAACTTTTGGCAAGAACGAACCTGCGCAAGAGTTCGTAATACACCTTGACCCTCGGTGCTGTCACCCACACTGAGAACTTCTTCTAGATGTCCCTGCTTGTTGCTTTCCTGCTCTACTTCGCGCTGCTGCTGCTGCTCGCGGTCATTTCCGCTGCAGAAACAGCCATCCACAGCGCGCGCGACGTCGAAGCTCAGCTGCTCGCCGCCGGAGAGGGAGCCGTGGCTCAAAGGCTTCGCGCCATCACCGCCAATCCCTTTGCGCAGCTGCACCACACCCTGCTGCTTTCTGCGGCGCTGAATCTCGCCCTCGCAGCTCTCGGCCTGTGGCTCGTGACCGGTCCGCTGCGGGCTTTGGGGTGGAATGTGTGGATCACATCATCCGTCATATTCTTGGCAACGGTCCTGCTAGGAGATATGGCTCCCAAATTTTTTGCCGCTCGCAATCCCTCCGTGGTTCTGCTCGGCAGCCTGCGTTTGCTGCATCCGCTGCGCAACGTGATCGACCCCCTCGCCTCGCTTGTCGATCGCACCACGGATGCGCTGCTGCAAAAATTCGTCACCCGGCATATCAAGATGCGCCTGCCCGTTACGCGTGATGAATTCGAAACACTCGTTGAAATGCGCCAGGAGCAGGGCCTGCTGGACAGCGATGACAGCGCCATGATCCATGAAGCGCTCGACATCGAGGCGCTCACCGTGCGCGACTGCATGATCCCGCGCGTGGATCTCGCGCTCATGAGCAGCGAGGACTCGCCGCAGAAGAACCTCTCCATCCTGGAAAAATCCGCCGGACGTTTTGTCATCGTGTATGGTGAGACCCCCGACTTCGTCGAAGGTGTAATCGACACCGGTGCCTGGAAGCTCGCGAACCGCCCGGAGTGGCAAACTTTCATGCGCGCGCCAGCTTTTGTGCCTGAAACCATGCCTGTGCTCGAAGCCTTGGAGCAGCACCTGCAAAGCGACGATCTGCCGGTCCTCATCGCGGATGAATACGGGGGCCTCGAAGGCATGATCACCCGCCGTGAAATCGCCGACTGGCTGCTCTACGAAGCCGCGCCCTGGCATGGCGAAGCCTCGGAGATTCGGGATCTGGGGGCAGGTCGTTTTCTGCTGGATGGTGGCACTCGGCTTGATCACCTCAAAGAAGAACTCGGTGTCGATCTGCAGGCTGACGGCATCGACACCATCGGCGGCCTGGTCTTCAATCAACTCGGTCATGTGCCCAAGCCAGGCGAACGCATCAGCATCGACACCGCCGACATCAAAGTGCGCCGCATTGTGCGCGCCCGCATTCAGGAGGTGGAACTCCGCCTCAAACCCAAACCTGCCGACGAATCCAGCGACCACTAATTTCATCCTTCCCCCATGACCTGGCTTCTGCTCATCCTCTGCCTCGCCCTTTCCTTCATGCTCTCCGGCCTGGAGAGCGCGGTGATGGCCGTCAGCCGCGTGCGGGTGCGTCATGCTGCGACGGCTGGCGACCGCCGCGCACGCGGCCTGTTGCCGCTGCTTGAAGACCGGGATGCCTTGATCGGCTGCATCACTGTGGCCAACCATCTCACCAATCTAGCCGCCTTCTTGCTCGTCGCATTCCCCATCATCCACCATGCGACTTTGTGGGGCTACGTGCTCGCCTTCACCCTCGCGCTGCCCGTTTTCCTCATCGGCCTGGAGGTCATGCCCAAGAAGCTTTTTCGCAGCTACCCCTTCCGTTCCATGCGCAGCGTCTCACCGCTCGTCCATCTCGTCGGTCTGGCGCGACCTCTGTTTCGCGTGGTGACGGGCAAAAAAAACACCGAAACCTGCGAAGCCCCGAGCGAGGCACGTCAGACACGCGGGCGCGACGATTTGAAGGCGCTGGCGCAGGAACTCGCCGCCCAGCATCAGCTTTCCCCCAATGCCATGCATCTCATCGAACGCGTGCTTGACTACAAAAAGCTGAGCACTGCCGATGTCATGCAGCCGCTTGCACGCAGCATCGCCCTCGCCGCTGAGATCCCACTCAGCACGGCCTTGATTGTGGCCCGTGAGCAAAACTGCACCTTGCTTCCCGTGCTTGGGGACAACGGCAGCTTCATCGGCCTCCTCGACACCACCGACCTTCCCGCCATCATTCCGCCTGACCGCCTCGTGCGCCACCACATGCGCACACTGGATGCCGTGCCCGCCAGCCTGCCCGCCCTGCACACGCTGCAGCGCATGCGCAAATCCGGCCGTCGCCTCGCCATTGTCCTCGATGAACGCCAGCAGCCGCTCGGCCTCATTACGGAAGAGCGCCTGCTCGAACCACTGATGCATTGAGGGGGGGCAATGCAGGAGTTTACGGTGGTTGACGATTGTTGACAGTGGTTGACGATGGTTGGGTCCAAGACCACGCTTTCAATCGTCATTTCCACTATGTCCCGACTCGTCTTCGCCACCTCCAACGCCCACAAGACTGAAGAAGTCGCCGCCATCCTCGGAGAGAACTGGCAGGTCGAAGATCTTCGCGCCCATCCCGGTGTCACCCTCGATGAAGAAACGGGCGATACATTTGAGGCTAATGCCATCATCAAAGCCGTAAGCGGCAGCCGGTGTGCTCCCGGATTGCTCGTGCTCGCCGATGATTCCGGCCTGGAGGTGGACGCCCTGGGCGGTGCGCCAGGTGTTCGCAGCGCCCGCTATGCAGGAGAACAAGCCAATGCGGCTGACAACCGCGCGAAATTAAAAACCGAACTCGCGAAACTGCCACAGCCCCCGCGCTTCAGCGGGCGCTTCCGCTGCTGCATGGTCCTGGCCCGAGATGGTGCGGTGCTGCACATCACCCACGGCAGCGTCGAAGGCCAGCTCCTCACTGAGGAAGTAGGCGCAGGCGGCTTCGGTTATGATGCGCTCTTCATTCCCGACGGCTTCACGGAGACTTTCGGCGTCCTATCTGCCGATACGAAGAACCAGCTCAGCCATCGTGCCCGCGCCCTCGCGGCGATGAAAGAGCAACTCGCCTCACTGGCCTGATCTTATGCGTCTCCTGGTCCTTACCCTCACCTTCGTGCTGGCAGGCTGCACCTCGCCACCACGGCCCGCACCCGCCAATGCCGCATCGGAGCCGCCGTCTCTCGTCCCGCGCTATCCTTCGTCGGATGAAGTCCCCGCACAAGCTCCGGCTCCGCCGCCCCCTTCAAGAAATTGGACCGCCATCTCCGACTTCAATGGTCAGCCGCTCGTCGGCAACGCCTCTGTGATCCAATACAAGATCGGCCGCGAACACCATTCTTTCGCGCTGCAAATCGTCATCTTCGACAGCCGCCAGTTCGATCTCAAGGTCATCGACCAACCCGAAGACTGGGCCGGCGGCAGCCGCATCACCGAATGCATGCGCGGTGCAGCAGCCGTCGCCGGCGTGAATGGCGGTTTCTTCACTCCCGAATTCAAACCCATGGGCCTCATGATCGCTCAGGGGCAGCATACCGGCACCTGGCAGACGGGCCCGCTGCTCACCGGCGCAGTCGTTGTCACATCGCAACCCCAGCTGCTCTGGAATGCCGAGGTGGATCCCGAAGGTGCCAGTGAGTTCGTACAGGCCGGCCCGCGTCTGGTCGATGGCGGCCAGCCCGTGCCCGGACTCGACCACCGTAAGAGCAGCACCCGCACCTTCATCGCCAACGACGGCGGCCATCAGTGGCTCCTCGGCATCGCCCACGACATCAGTCTGGCGGAACTCGCCGAACTCCTCACCACGCCCGGACTCATGCCCGCATTCTCTGTCAACCGTGCGCTCAATCTCGACGGCGGTCGCTCCTCATCAATCTACTACCGCACCAACGACGGCCGCGAACACACCCATCCCGGCTGGAGCACCGTGCGCAACTATCTCGGTATTATACCGAGATAACCCGGTGCATGCACAGGCTTGCACCATGCGTCACAAAAAAACAAAACCGCCTCCGACGGCTTGCACCGAGGGAGGCGGGTAAGGTTTAAACTGACTGGTGGGCTTACGCTGCGTCTTCGTCCACGACGGTCGGCAGCGCAGGGCGCTCGGTCTCGTGGAGTTCGAAGTTGCGGTTGGTGATAAAGCCAGTGCCGGCTGGGATGAGATGGCCCATGATGACGTTTTCCTTGAAGCCGCGCAGGAAGTCGGACTTGGCAAGGGTGGCGGCTTCGGTGAGCACACGGGTGGTGTCCTGGAAGGAAGCAGCCGAGATGAAGGACTCGGTCTCGATGGAGGCCTTGGTGATACCGAGGAGGACGGGCTCTGCTTCCGCAGGCTTACCGCCTTCTTCAGTGACACGGGCGTTTTCCTTCTCGAACTCGCCGCGGTCGATCTGGTCGCCCCAGAGGAACTCGGTGTCGCCGGTGTCGGTGACCTTCACCTTGCGCAGCATCTGACGGATGATGATCTCAACGTGTTTGTCATTGATTTCCACACCCTGGGCGCGGTACACTTCCTGCACTTCATTGACCAAGTGCTCACGGAGAGCCTGTGGGCCAAGAATTTCGAGGAGGTCATGCGGCACGACTGGACCGTCGGTGATCTGGTCGCCTTTGCTGACGTGGTCGCCGTTAAACAGCAAGATGTGCTTGCTGCGGGGGATGAGATGCTCTTCCTGCTGGCCGGTCTTGGTGTCGGTGACGATCACGCGGCGTTTGCCACGGACGAGGCCGCCGATTTCGACGGTACCGTCGATGCGGGCGATTTCGCAGGCGTCCTTCGGCTTGCGGGCTTCGAAGAGTTCGGCCACACGGGGAAGACCACCGGTGATGTCCTTCGTTTTGGAGGCCTTACGCGGCGTCTTGGCGATGGTGGTACCGGCTTCGACCTTCTCGTTGTTCTTGACGCTCAAGTGAGCGCCAGCAGGAATGGTGTAGCTGGCCAGCACTTCGTGTGTCTTCGGATTCACGACGACGACCTGCGGGTGGAGGTCTTCCTTGTGCTCGATAACGACGGTTTCTTCGTTGCCGGTGCTCTGGTTGACTTCCTTGGTGATGGTGATGCCCGAGATCATGTCACGGAACTCCAGCTTACCAGCCTTCTCGGTGATAATCGGCACGTTGTAGGGATCCCAGGTGACGACCTGCTGGCCCTTCTTGACCTTGCCACCGTCTTCGACGGCGATAACCGCACCGGCGACAAGCTTGTGGCTTTCCAACTCGCGGCCATCATCATCATGGATGGAGAGGATGCCGTTCTTGGTAAGAGCGATCCAGGTGCCTTCGATGGTGGTCACCGCACGCATGTCGGTGTACTTGACGGTACCGGCGTTCTTCGTGTTGATGAAGGGCTGCTTGAAGGAGCTCATGGCAGCGCCACCCACGTGGAAGGTACGCATGGTGAGCTGCGTTCCGGGTTCGCCGATGGACTGAGCAGCGACGATGCCGACGGCTTCGCCGATCTTCGCCATGCGATGCGTGGCGAGGTGGAGGCCGTAGCACTTCGAGCAGCAGCCGCGCTTGCTTTCGCAAGTGAGCACGGAGCGGATCTTGAGCTTCTCGACGCCGATCTTCTTGTCCACGGGATCGTGGATCGTTTCACACGAGACACGGCCATAGATGCGGGTCTTGAGATCGACGATTTCTTCGTCGCCCTGATAGATGGAAGCGAGCGTGATGCCGTTAACAGTGCCGCAGTCTTCCTCGGTGACGATGACGTCCTGGGACACATCGACGAGCTTGCGGGTCATGTAACCGGAGTCAGCAGTCTTGAGCGCGGTATCGGCCAGGCCTTTACGCGCACCGTGCGTGGAGATGAAGTACTCGAGCACGCTCAGACCTTCACGGAAGTTCGAGGTGATCGGACGTTCGATGATCTCACCGGAAGGCTTGGCCATTAGACCGCGCATGCCTGCGAGCTGCTTGATCTGCGTACGGTTGCCTCGGGCACCCGAGTTCACCATGACGTAGAGCGGATTGTGGTGCTTCTTGCCCTCGTTGTATTCCAGGGTGCGGAAGAGTTCGTCAGCGACGATTTCACCCACCTGCGTCCAGATGTCGATGATCTTCTGATAGCGCTCACCGTGGGTAATGATACCCCGGCGATACTGCTTCTCAATTTCCTCGATTTGCTTGTAGGCGTTTTCAAGACCAGCGGCCTTGGCCGTTGGGATGACCATGTCGGTGATACCGATGGAGCACCCAGAACGTGTCGCTTCGCGGAAGCCAAGCTGCTTGAGACGATCAAGCGCGGAGACGGTTTCCTTCTGGCCAAAGGTCTGGAAGCAGCGCCAGATGATGTCTGACACCTGCTTCTTGCCGACGGTGGTGTTGATGAAGCCAAGGCCATCCGGCCAGGTTTCATTGAAGAGGATACGTCCGGCGGTGGTTTCGATCACCGCCTTGGAAGGATCGCCATATGGGCGCTTCGGCAGCTTGTAGTCGGGATTGCGAAAACGCACCTTGTCGTTGACCGACAACCCGCCTTCGGAAATGGCGAACTCGACCTCAGGGGCGTCGTTGAAGAGCGGCACGCGTCCTTCGACATCGCCCTTCTTCACCTTGGCGTCCTGGTTCGGGAACTCACGCAGGTAGGTGAGGAAGTAGCAACCCAGCGGAATGTCCTGGGAAGGATTCATCACCGGCTTGCCGCTGGCAGGGCTGAACAGGTTGTTCGGCGCGAGCATCAGCAGGCGGGCTTCCATCTGCGCTTCAATGGAAAGCGGCACGTGGACGGCCATCTGGTCACCGTCGAAGTCGGCGTTGTAGGCCGTACAAACGAGGGGATGCACGCGAATGGCCTCACCTTCGATGAGCTTCGGTTCGAACGCCTGGATGGACAGACGATGGAGCGTCGGAGCGCGGTTGAGCAGGACGGGGTGACCTTTAGTCACTTCGTCAAGAATGTCCCACACTTCGGGCGTGCGGCGTTCGATCATCTTCTTCGCGCTGCGCACGGTATGCACAAGGCCCATCTCCTTGAGACGGCGGATGATGAAGGGCTCAAACAGTACGAGGGCCATCTTCTTCGGCAGACCACATTGGTGCAGCAGAAGGTCAGGACCGATAACGATGACCGAACGGCCGGAGTAATCGACGCGCTTGCCGAGCAGGTTCTGACGGAAGCGGCCAGACTTGCCCTTGAGCATATCGGACATGGACTTGAGCGGACGATTGCCTGCGCCGGTCACTGGGCGGCCATGGCGGCCGTTGTCGAACAAGGCGTCCACGGCTTCCTGCAGCATGCGCTTTTCGTTGCGAATGATGACATCCGGTGTGCGAAGCTGAAGGAGATTCTTGAGACGGTTGTTGCGGTTGATGACGCGACGATAGAGGTCGTTCAAGTCGGAGGTCGCAAAGCGGCCGCCTTCGAGAGGAACGAGAGGGCGAAGGTCTGGCGGGATGACCGGCAGAACTTCAAGGATCATCCACTCCGGACGGCTGTGGCTTTCCGCAAAGCCCTGGCAGAGCTTGAGGCGCTTGGCCAGCTTCTTGCGGATCTGCTTGGAGCGCGTCTTGGTCATCGCCTCTTCGAGTTCCTTCGTTACCTCAGCCAGATTGAGCTGGGCGAAGATGTCACGAATGGCCTGTGCTCCCATGCCAACGCGGAAAGCATCCGCGCCGTACTGCTCTTCAGCTTCACGCAAGTCCACCTCGGTGAGAAGCTGTCCGCGCTGCAGCGGTGTGCCGCCGGGATCGATCACCATGTAATCTTCATAATAGATCACGCGCTCCAGCGAACGGGCGGTCATGTCGAGCATGAGGCCGATGCGGGATGGCATGCACTTGTAGAACCAGATGTGCGTCACAGGCACGGCGAGCTCGATGTGGCCCATGCGCTCACGACGAACGCGGGAGAGGGTCACTTCGACGCCGCAGCGGTCGCAGACAACGCCCTTGTGCTTGATGCGCTTGTACTTGCCGCAGGCGCACTCCCAGTCACGGGTGGGTCCGAAGATACGCTCGCAGAACAAGCCGCCTTTTTCAGGCTTGAA
>NCCR01000026.1:0-1899 GCA_002279765.1 Verrucomicrobia bacterium 12-59-8
GCCGTTCAGCTCAATGACACGCATCCCGCCGTCGCCATTCCCGAGCTCATGCGCATCCTGGTGGACGAGGAAAACCTCGAATGGAGCCAGGCCTGGGACATCTGCCAGAAAACCTTCTCCTACACCAACCACACCCTCCTGCCCGAGGCGCTGGAGACCTGGAGTGCCGCGCTGTTTGAGCGTGTGCTGCCGCGCCACCTGCAGATCATCTTTGAGATCAACAAACGCTTCCTGGAAGGCGATGTCGAAAAGCGCTGGCCTGGAGACGGGGAGAAAAAACGCAGCCTTTCGCTCATCGAAGAACGCGGTGGCAAGCACGTGCGCATGGCCCACCTCTCCGTGCTCGGCAGCCATGCTACCAACGGCGTGGCCGCACTGCACACCCGCCTGCTCTGCGAGCGCCTCTTCCCCGATTTCTTCGAGCTTTATCCCGACCGCTTTCTCAACCTGACCAACGGCGTCACCTTCCGCCGCTGGCTCGACGTGTGCAATCCGGAGCTCTCCGCCCTCATCACCGAATCCATCGGCGGCGGCTGGCTGAAGGATTCCACCAAGCTCATCGCACTCGACCGCTTTGCCGATGACGTCTCGTTCCAGGAAAAGTTCCACGCCATCAAGCGCGGTCACAAGGTCCGTCTGGCCAAAATCATTCAGGACACCTGCGGAGTCAGCGTCAGCCCGGACGCCATGTTTGACGTCCAGATCAAACGTCTGCACGAGTACAAGCGCCAGCACCTCAACCTGCTGCACATCGTCACCCTTTATCGCAAGATCATCGCCGATCCGAACTTCGAGATGGCCCCGCGCGTCTTCATCTTTGGTGCCAAGGCCGCCCCCGGCTACTACCTCGCCAAGAACATCATCCACGCCATCAATGCCCTCGCCAACAAGGTCAACCATGACCCACGCGTGAACGGCAAGCTGAAGGTCATCTACATCCCGAACTACGGCGTCTCCATCGCCGAGCGCATCATCCCTGCGGCCGATCTCTCCGAGCAGATCTCCACCGCCGGCAAGGAGGCCTCTGGCACCGGCAACATGAAGCTCGCCCTCAACGGCGCGCTCACCATCGGCACCCTCGACGGCGCCAACGTCGAAATCCTCGAAGAAGTCGGCCAGGACAACATCTTCATCTTCGGCCTCACCGTCGAGGAAGTCACGGAGCTCTACTCCAAAGGCTACAACCCCTGGGACTACTACCACGCCAGCGAGGACCTGCGCCTCAGCATCGACTGGCTGGCCTCCGACTACTTCACCGGCAACCAGGACGAATTCAAGCCCCTGCGCGACAGCCTCCTCTCCCACGGTGATCCCTTCCTGGTCATGGCCGACTACGACGGCTACGCCGCCTGCCAGGCCGAGGTGGACAAAGCCTACCGCGACCAGCCCCGCTGGCAGAAGATGGCCATCCACAACACCGCACGCATGGGCAAATTCAGCAGCGACCGCACCATCCTCGAATACGCCAAAAACGTCTGGAACCTGCCTCAGATCAGCGTTTGAGGCAGCTGACGGCTAAAAGTGCGAACGGGCCATCGGGGCTCGCTTCGCACGTTCTGCCGTTGGAGTGGCAACGAGTTCATTGGCGGCCTGAACCGCATCGGTGTGTGAATTTCGCGCTTCACCTCTTGGCATCTCACGCCATGATGCGGGCATGACTCGTGAAGACGCTGCCACCATCTTTGAACGCATCGCCCTGCTACAGGAGCTGAAAGGGGAAAACACCTTTAAAGTACGTGCTTACCGCACGGGCGCGGAGATCGTGGAAAGCTACAGCGGCGACATCATGAAGCTGGCTGCGGAGAACGAGCTGGCGGGCATCAAGGGGCTGGGGGAGGCGCTACGTGACAAGCTGCATGAGATGGCAACGACCGGGAAACTGGAGTTCTATGAGAAAAG